>NZ_JABCQB010000002.1:0-366681 GCF_015244525.1 Gluconobacter sp. R75690
GACCCAGGAACTTAACCCCAGATCACCAGCACCAAAACGCCGCCAACATATCCCTTCCAATTCCATATTCAATTTTCAAAGACCACCATCCCCGCCGCTCCAGAACCCCTCAGAAGTGGGCCCCGCCGCGTCGGTGAACGGGCTTATACGGGGACCTCAGAGGGGGGTCAACAGGAAAATTGCATTTTTGTGAAAAAATCAGATTCCGTGGAACTTTCTGAACCACAGACAGAATTCCTTCATCCCGTCTTCAAAAGACACGGCCGGCTTCCAACCGCAGAATTCCCTGACATTTTCCAAAGAAGCCCAGGTCGATTCCATATCCGCCACCGGTCTGGGACGCCGCTCCACGAAAGCTTTCTTTCCCAGATTCTGCTCAAGCAGCTCAATCATGCGGGTCACCCTTTCCGGCTTATCCCCTCCCAGATTAAGCACCCGCGACATTCCGGCTTCCGGCGGCCTGCCCAGAACCTGCTGCACCCCCCTGACGATGTCATCGATATAAGTGAAGTCGCGGGAAAGGTGCTTTCCTTCATAAAGGGTCACCGGACGCCCTTCCGAAATCGCTTTCGCGAACCCGTAATACGCCATATCGGGTCTTCCCCACGGACCATACACGGTAAAAAACCGGAGCCCCGTCTGCGGAATACCGTGCAGATACGCGTAGGACTCAGACATCAGTTCAGCAGCACGCTTGGTTACGGCATATACGGAACTGGGCCTTTCAACCCGATCCGTCTCCCTGAAAGGAACGCTCTGATTTCGGCCATAAACGGAGGAGGAGGACGCATACACAACATGCGTCAGCTTTTTCAGATGACGGCAGGCTTCCAGAAGAGCGACCTGCCCCATGACGTTGGACGTCACATAGGAATAGGGATCGACCATCGAGTGCCGAACCCCGGCCTGGGCCGCAAGATGGATTACACCTTCCAGATCGGAGTGCCGCGCGACCAGATCCTGCATGGCTGCAGGGCTGGCCACGTCCACTTTCAGAAAGCTGAACCCTGGATAAGGCTCAAGCTGCTCCAGTCGGGCGGCTTTGAGAGCCGGATCATAATAGGCATTGAGAGTATCGACGCCGACGACCTCCATGCCCTGCTTCAGAAAGGCCTGCGCAACATGAAACCCTATAAACCCGGCAACCCCGGTAACCAGAACCTTCACAGGACCATCAGTGCTTCAGCGCGGAACTGGTAACAGCATCGCCCACCCGGATCCCCAGCTTCGCTGTAACGCCCCCTGCCAGTTCAAGCGTATTGGCAACCACACCATCACTCCGCAGGATCGCCTCGCTCAGAGGGACGGCATTTTCCGCAATGGCATGGATATGGTTCGTTGAATCAATGAACACGATGTCCAGCGGCACAAGCGTATTACGCATCCACATGTCCGAGACCTGAGGCGTTGCCCACATGAACAGCATCCCCTCGTTCTCAGGCAGATGCTTGCGGAACATTTCGCCCACCTCCTGCTGGCGATAGGTCTTGGCCAGTTCCACCGTAAACTCATGCTTCTGACCATCGCGCGTCGTGATGGTCAGAGGCGCGGTTGGCAGACGGGCCTGCGCCTGCGTAATCGGCTCCTCCGCCTTCGCAACGCCAGCACTCATTCCAAGCGCCGCCACCAGCGCACAGCATAAAACTCGCATGATATGACTTTCAGGTTCAGGAAATCAGGAACGGATTGGTCCGGCGCTCTTCTCCGATGGTCGTCGGCATCCCGTGCCCGCACAGAACCACCATATCATCAGGCAGCGTCAGAAGATGTCTGCGAATACCGTCGACAAGCGCCTGTGAATCGCCATACGCAAAATCCGTCCGGCCAACCGTCCCACGGAACAGCGTATCGCCAGCCAGAACGCGGCGGTTGTCATGATCCACAAAAACGACATGCCCCGGCGTATGGCCAGGAACATGCGCGACATGAAGATCCTGCCCCAGCAGATGCAGGACTTCTCCGCCTTCCACAAAGCGATCCGGCGCAACATTCTCCATGCCCGGAATTCCGAAAGCAGCCGCCTGTTTCGTGATGCTCTGCAGCAGGAACTCATCCCGCCGGTCCGGCCCTATAACGGGAACAGGCTGACCCTGCTGCTTTTCAAGAGCTCTCTTCAGGGCAGCTGCGCCGCCGGCATGATCCAGATGACCATGCGTCAGAAGAATGGCCTCAACGGTCATTCCGTCCAGATGCTGAAGAATGTCTCCGACATCTCCGCCGGGATCCACCACAACGGCACGACCCTCATCATTCGAGAGAATGGTGCAGTTCTGCCGCAAAGGCGTTACCGGCACCCGCTTCGCATACAAAGGAGTCACAGCTCCCCCTTCCAGACGGTCCGTTCTGATGTGGCGATACAGCGTCAGCCCCTGCGCGACAAGTGAGACACAGCATCCGCCTGGCACCAGCCACCACGGATCATTGACCCCTTTTCACAGGAAGGTCACTCTCCACCTTTCCCCATCACACGAGGTGTCATCATGAGCCGCATCATCCGCACAGAACCCAACGCCATTCTTTCCAAGGCCGTCGAATATCACGGCTTCATTTTCACGCAGGGCGTTGTCGCAGCCGACCTGTCCAAGGGAATCGAAGAGCAGACCAAGAGCGTTCTCGACCAGCTCGACGAAATTCTTGAAGTGCACGGCACCGACAAGACCCGCATCCTTCAGGCCCAGATCTGGGTGAAGGACATCGCAGACCGTACCGCCCTCAACACGGTCTGGTCCGCATGGCTTCCGGAAAACATGGCCCCTGCCCGCGCCTGCGTTCAGGCAGTCATGGCGGATCCGAAGATTCTCGTGGAAATCATGCTCACGACAACGAAATGATCTGAATCAGACGATTATGGCGAGAATGCAGCAGAGTGTGGTGTCAAAAAGATTTTCTTTGGAAATGAAAATTTAACCCATAGGTCTGCATTCTGCTCTTGTCAGGGTTGCAGGAAGGTTGTTACCTGCCTGTAACCCGAACAACACACAACCAATCAGGATCCTAAAGATCGTGAAGCATAAAAGTTGCCGGAAAACCTTTTTCTCTGCTCTGGCGCTCTCCGCGATCGCATTCTTTTCGGGACAGGCTCAGGCCCGTCACAGTTCGGGTCACCACGGACGGACCGTCTTTCATAGCCACCGTTCCAGCAGCCATCGCCATTCTTATGCTCACGTCATTCAGTGCGTCGCCTACGCCAAGACGGCTTCAGAAGTCGTTCTGCACGGCAATGCGCGTGACTGGTGGTACAATGCCGCCGGCGTTTATGCCCGCGGGTCCGCACCGCAGGCCGGTTCGGTCCTGAATTTCCGGGCCATCCGCCGTATGCCGCTCGGCCATGTCGCCGTGGTCCGTTCGGTGGAAGACAGCCGTACAATCTATATCGACCAGTCCCACTGGGCGTCCAACGGCATCGCACATAACGTGCGCGTCGTTGACGTTTCGCCCAACAATGACTGGAGCGCGGTCCGCGTCGCTCTCAATGATCGCAGCGGCCGCCTTGGCAGCATCTATCCGACCTATGGCTTCATCTATCCGCATTCCGACAGCGGCGATCGTAGCCCGGCCCCGCAGGTTGTGCTGGCCCGCGCTTCGAACACGACTGGCTTCCGTCACCGCGCAGTCCTGAACGGCTCTGACGCCCTGAGCCATCCGATGAGCAGCACCGAAGTCGCCGAAGCTCCGGACGATGCCTTCACTTCGGACGCTCCTGACCGTTCGATCCGCTGATAAAGCCTGACAGCCGGCTTCAGTCCGGCCGCGATTCCCGATGATAGGGATGACCGGTATTGATGGCCTGAGCCCGGAACACCTGCTCGGCGATCAGAACCCGGACCAGCATGTGCGGCCAGGTCAGTTTCCCCAGAGAAATCACGGAATCGGCCCGCTGGATCACGCTTGAATCCAGCCCTTCCGCACCACCGATCAGAAAATGAATGGGGCGCCCCGATTCCTGCCAGCGGGACAGCATCTCCGCCAGCCGCAGGCTGTCCGGTGTCTTGCCACCTTCATCCAACGCCACGATCAGGGCATTATCCGGACAGGCCCCCAGAAGAGCCGCAGCATCCTTGCGCTTCTGCTCCTGGACGCTGCCTTTTGACGGCGCGAGTTCCGTCACCGTCAAAGCGGGCCTGATCCGGCCCGCATAACGCTCGAACAGTTCGCGCTCCGGCCCGGCTTTGAGCCGGCCGATTGCGACCAGTTTCATTCAGTCCTGCTCTTCGTCCTGCCCGACAGCAACTTCGTCTTCGCTGCCATCCAGATCGGTGCCCCACATCCGCTCCAGCCCGTAAAGCTCGCGGCTTTCCGGCTTGAAGAGATGCACGACAACATCGCCGGCATCGATCAGGACCCAGTCGCTGCCATTCGCGCCTTCGATCAGAATGCGCTTGATGCCGATCTCATTGAGCTTCTTCTCAATATGATGCGCCATCGCGGAAATCTGGCGGTCGGCAAGACCGGTCGCAATGACCATGCGATCAGCAAAATTCGCGCGGCCGACCAGGTCCAGCACAACGATGTCTTCACCCTTGTCTTCGTCCAGACTCGTGGTGATGACCGTCAGCATGCTGGTCAGAAGATCCGGCTGCACGGCTTCGCGCTTGACGGCCGTTTTCTTCGGTCCGGCAACTGCGGCCTTCTTGCGAGCCGTTCCCGGCACCTTGGCAGCCTCGGCCAGTGCCGCATCGGGGGAGCTGGTTTTCCGGCGCACAGGCTTTTTGGCCTGCGATTCGGGAGAGGTCGTCTTGGTGATGGTTTTTACTCCTGATCGGAATCCGGACGAAACTGGCCGGACTCACGCAACGCTGTAGCCGATATATCGTTCTGCGGCGCAGAAAGGAACGTCCATGCGTTGCCTTTTCGCTCCGCAAGCACAGGTGATTCGCGCGAAGGCCGTCTCTGATGCCGCAAAACAGAGGCCGCAGCCCCCCGCAGGGCTGGCGAAACACTGCCCGGACGCGGGAGTACAGCAATGGGAACCATCGCAGCCAACCGCCGCCAGCGCTTCCAGTGCGAAAGCTGCGCCAGCCCGTCCGCACCCATCAGCCACACGAAACGCACATGCGGAAAGCGCTGCTTCAGCAATCCGACCGTTTTTACGGTGAAGCGCTGCCCAAGCCGCGATTCGATATCCGTTGCAACGATTCGCCGTCCGTCTGCAATCCGCTCCGCAGAAGCAAGACGCACCCTGAACGGCGCCATGCCTTTACTCGGCTTGAGCGGATTCCCTGGTGAGACCATGAGCCACACCTGATCCAGACGCAAAGCCCGCAAGGCCCGCCGCGCCAGCATGAGATGACCCGCATGCGCCGGATTGAAAGACCCGCCCAGCAGGCCGATCCGCATATTCCGGCCGTCACCAGACGTCGGGATACTGATCAGCCCCGCACCTGCCCGGTGCCGATCACTTCGTACCGGTAGCATGTCAGCTGCTCGAGCCCCACCGGCCCCCGGGCATGCATCCGCCCCGTCGCAATGCCGATTTCCGCACCGAATCCGAACTCCCCACCGTCACAGAACTGCGTGGACGCATTCCACATCACAACCGCACTGTCGGTCCCGTTGAGGAACTCCGCCGCGGCCTCAGGATCTTCGGCGATAATGGCCTCGGTATGCGAACTTCCATGCCGCGCGATGTGATCGAGAGCATCTTCAACCCCGTCCACCACGGCAACCGAAAGCACGGCGTCCAGCCATTCCGTGCTGAAATCATCAGCCGAGGCTGCTTCAAGCGTCGGCACAATCGCACGCGCCCGGTCATCTGCCCGGAACGTACATCCCTTCGCGGCCAGATCCTGAACCAGCAGCGGCAACAGCGTCGGCGCAATCGCCGCATCGATCAGCAGCGTCTCCGTCGCACCACAGATCCCCGTCCGCCGCATCTTCGCATCCAGCAGAACTTTCCGGGCCATGGCCGGATCAGCACTCGCATGGATGTAGGTGTGATTCAGACCGTCCGCATGCGCCAGAACCGGCACGCGGGCCTCACGCTGCACGCGCTCCACAAGGGACTTGCCGCCACGCGGAATGATGAGGTCAATCTTTCCCGAAGCCTGCAGCATTGCCCCGACCAGAGCCCGGTCGGCAGACGGCAGGATCTGCACACAGGCCTCGTCCAGACCGGCTACCCGCAATCCGTCTTCCATCGCCGCCTGAATGGCGCGCGCGGAATGCAGGCTTTCCCCGCCACCGCGCAAAATCACCGCATTGCCGGACTTGATGCATAGCGCGGCAGCATCGGCACCAACATTGGGCCGGCTTTCATAGATCATGCCGATCACGCCAAGCGGTGTCGCGACCCGGCGGAAATGCAACCCGTTCGGCCGGTCCCATTCCGCCAGAACGCGCCCGACCGGATCCGACAGACCCGCCACGTCTTCCAGACCGCGCGCCATCGCTTCGACCCGCTCCGGCGTCAGCGTCAGGCGGTCCCGGAAGGCCGCATTCCGGTCTTCGGAAAGCGCTGCCAGATCCTTCTGATTGGCTGCCACGATCTCGTCCGACCGGACCCTCAGCGCTTTCGCAGCTTCGGACAGGGCATGATTGCGGGTCTCCGCACTCGCCCGCGCCAGACTCCGGCTGGCCCGGCGAGCACGCTCCGCCAGACCGTCCAGAATGTGCCCTGCCTCAGACATTGAACCGGAACAGCAGGACGTCACCATCCTGCACCACATATTCCTTGCCTTCAATCCGCAGCTTCCCGGCTTCCTTGGCCCCGGCCTCACCATTGCAGGCGACGTAATCATCAAAGGCCACGGTTTCGCAGGCAATAAACCCGCGCTCGAAGTCGTTATGAATGACAGCCGCCGCCTGCGGTGCCTTGGTCCCGGCCGTGATCGTCCAGGCGCGGGATTCCTTCGGGCCAACCGTGAAATATGTCCGCAGGCCCAGCAGCTTGTAACCAGCCGCAATAACGCGATCCAGCCCGCTATCCGTCAGGCCGAGACCTTCAAGAAACTCCGTCCGATCTTCCTGCGGCAGCTGGCTGACTTCCGCCTCAATGGCAGCGGACACCACGACAACGCCCGCGCCCTCGGCTTCGGCCCGCTTGCGCACCGCTTCCGAAAAGGCGTTGCCTGTCGCCGCTGAGGCTTCCTCGACATTGCAGACATACAGAACCGGCTTCGTCGTCAGAAGCTGAAGGCGGGAGGCCTCTGCTTCCTGCCCCTTGGGAACCGCCGTCCGGGCCGGCTTGCCATCACGCAACGCTGCCAGCAGCGGCTCCATCAGTTCGAGCTGTGCCTGAGCTTCACGATCATTGCCACGCGCCCGCTTCTGCAGACCGACCTGGCGCTTCTCCAGGCTTTCCAGATCCGCCAGCATCAGTTCCGTCTCAATGATGTCCGCATCCCGAACCGGATCAACGCCACCTTCAACATGGGTGATGTCGTCGTCTTCGAAGCAGCGCAGAACGTGCACAATGGCATCGACTTCACGGATATTGGCCAGAAACTGGTTGCCCAGACCTTCACCCTTGGACGCGCCACGGACCAGCCCTGCGATATCAACGAATTCAAGGCTGGTCGGGACCTTGCGGATGGACTTGCCGATCCGTGCCAGCTCATCCAGTCGCGGGTCCGGGACAGCCACACGGCCCGTATTCGGCTCGATGGTGCAGAACGGGTAATTCGCAGCCTGTGCGGCGGCCGTTTCCGTCAGGGCATTGAACAGCGTGGACTTGCCGACATTGGGCAGACCAACGATGCCGCAATTGAAACCCATTCGTGCTCTCCATCATCATTGAAGACCGTCCAGACGCGAACGATCCGTTCCAGAAAATTCCGTTGCCCTGTGTTCGCAGAAACCGAGGAGGCTCACAACCACCTCCCGCCGCGAAACAGGCTTTTCAGCCCACGATTCCCGCCAGATCCTGCAAAGCCCGGACATGCGCCTTCAAAGCCGCACGCCCCTGTGCCGTCAGAACCAGCCAGGTCCGCTGCCGTCCCCCCAGAGGCGCCTTGCGCAACCGCACATAGCCCGCCTCCTGCATCTGGGCGAGATGCTTGGACAGGACCGAGTCACTCACACCCAGCATATCCCGCGCCCGCCCGAACTCCATGTCGTTCACTTCCGACAGAGCCGCAGCAAGCTGCAGACGCGCGGGAGGATGAATGACAGGATCGAATTGGGGAACAGCACTCACAACGCCGCTGTCATATCAGCCCGCCAGGCCCTCTGCCAGAGCAGGGCCGCTCCATAACCGATCGCAAAACTGCCCAGCGTCGCAAGCCAGGGCAGCCACGCCAGATGCCACACCCGCACACCAGCCCCCGACAGCGTCATCATCGCATAGACCGCCAGCATCATGCCGATCGCGATCTTCCGCGTCCGGCCCCGACGATAGCCATTGACGAAATATCCCATCCGCCGCCGCGCAAGCGCATAGAAAATCCCTATCAACGCGATGCACAGCCCCTCCGACAGGAAGATGAATGGCGGGTCCAGACTCATGGCGAATGTCAGCAGCGCCAGAAGCCCGCCCATGACGGGCGCATTCCACCAGGGGCAGACAAGCTCATCCCCCAGCTTTTCCCTGAAAGCCCCCAAGGCTTCCAACTGCACACGCGCATCGTCCCGGCTGGTCACGTCCACAGTCCTGACTCCATCCTGCTGCACGGTATTGACTTTCTAATGTGGAAAATGATGATCTGACTTTCCATTATGGAAAGACAACAAGATCATGACAATCCTGCACGGCACCCCGAGGTCCGGAATTCTGGCCATCCTCTGGCTCACGGCCCTGCTGGGTGCCTGCATCCACCACAGCTACGCAGGAACACGGGACTGGCAGCACTTCCGGACGGCCAATCGGACCGGTGAACGGCGTCGCCTTTATCTGAAATGGCTCATCCAGAGCATCCTGCTCTTCGATCTGGGCGGGGTCATCACCCTCTGGCTTCTGCCCCGGCCTCTGGGCTGGACCAGCCTGACGCAACTGCGCCTGTCGCATCCCACTCCGACTGCCAGCACGGCCTCCCCTGAAACGTCGCCGGCCTTTTTCATCGGATTTGGCTGTGGGCTTCTGATCCTCGCGGGAGTCTTCCTCCTGCTCCGAAAGCTCAAACGGCCCTTATCCCTCAAACCTTTAGGCGACTTTGCGGCCATGATCCCCCGGACATGGCCCGAAGCCGGACTGGCGTTTCTGCTGTGCCTGAATGCCGGTCTGGGCGAGGAACTGTTCTTCCGGCTGGCCCTTCCCCTGCTTACAGGCCAACTCACCGGCAGTCTGATCGCCGGCGCCGCGCTCTCAACGCTGCTATTCGGGGGAATGCACTGGTATCAGGGGCTCAAAGGCGTTCTGGCCACGACAGCTCTCGGCCTGATCTTTATGATCCGTGCCCTCAATGGAACACCGCTGATCTGGCTGATGGGATTTCACGCCCTGATGGATATCGTCGCCCTGTTCATCCGCCCCGCCCTGAGCGGCCATTTCAGCCGCAAGACCGTCAGGCAGCCAGCAGTGCGACCTTCGTCATGAAGGCTTCGTGTTCTTTCTTCGCCAGCAGAGGCGCCGCGTCGGCGATGGCCTCAAGCCAACGCTCCAGCTCCGGCTCTTCCGCCTTGGCGAAATTGCCCAGAACATGCCCGGTCACACGGTCCTTGTGTCCCGGATGACCGATCCCCATCCGCACACGCCAGTAATCCGGCCCCGGCAGACATTTATCCATGGAGCGCAGACCGTTATGCCCGGCGGCACCACCGCCACGCTTGATACGCAGCTTGCCGAAAGCAAGATCGAGTTCGTCGTGGAATACGGTGATATCGTCCTGCGCAATCTTGAAGAACTGCGCGGCCTGCTGAACGCTGTCGCCTGACCGGTTCATATACGTCATCGGCTTGAGGAGCAGGATCTTCTGCCCCCCGATGACGCCTTCAGAGGTCTCCCCCCGGAAACGCTTGCGCCACGGCGAGAAACCGTGGCGCCTGGCGATCTCGTCGACCGCCATGAAGCCGATATTGTGTCGATGACGGCTCATCCCCGGCTCGGGGTTGCCGAGACCGGTCCAGAGCCTCATCGATTACTTCTTCTTTGCGCCGGGCTTTGCAGCGGCTTCAGCTTCGGCAGCAGCCTTGGCAGCAGCTTCGGCTTCCATTTCGGCATCGATCGTCGGTGCAGCGATGGAGGCGATGACCATGTCCGTCGCCTGACCACTGGCCAGAACGGCGCCTTCGGTGCCCTTGAGGTCCGTCCAGCGCACGTTTTCGTGGATGTCCAGGCCGCTCAGGTCTGCCGTGAAGTGCTCCGGAATGTTGGCCGGATCAGCCTGCACGTCCACATAATGACGAACGACGTTCAGAACGCCACCGCGCTTGATGCCCGGGGACTTCTCTTCGCCGACGAACACGATGGAGATTTCGACATGGACCTTGGTGCCAGCGGCAACGCGCTGGAAGTCCACGTGGATCGGGGCATCGGTGACCGGGTGCAGCTGCACGTCACGGATCAGGGCTGCAACCGGCTCTGCGCCTTCGGCAGCCAGGCTGTACACGCGAGAGGACCAGCCACCGCGATGCAGTTCCTTCATGATCACGCGCGGATCAAGTGCGATGATGGAGGGTTCCTGCTTGCCACCGTAGATCACGGCCGGCACCAGGCCCTCACGTCTCGTTGCGCGCGCTGCCCCCTTACCAGCCTTCGCACGCGTCGAGACAGCAAGTGTCGTCAAATTAGCCACTGTTACGCTCCTGCGTATTGAATTTCACTCAACACAGACCTCCAGGGGTGCCTGTGCGAGGCGCGGAGTAGCGGAAAACCGCCACCGGCACAACCATTTTCGGACTCAGCCCCTCTGGACCAGCCCGTCTGCAGGCCGCTACGCTTGCGTTCCATTTCCACAGTTTCCGGCAGATCCCCCATCCGATGAGCATCGCCGCCCGCATCGAACGCCTGCCCTTTACCCGCTTTCACTGGAAACTCCTGTTCCTCGGCGGCCTCGGCTACACATTCGACGGCCTCGATTCCGCGATCGTGGCCTTCGCGCTCCCGATGCTGAAAAGCCAGTGGCACCTGAGCGGCCCGGAACTCGGCCTGCTCGGCAGCGCCACCTATCTCGGCTACGGGCTCGGGGCCCTGCTCTCCGGCTGGTGGGGAGACCGCTCCGGCCGCCGCCGCGTCATGATGAGCGCACTGGCCATCTACGCCATCGGCTCCCTGCTTTCCGCCGGCTCGTCTTCCTTCGCGGGCTTTTTCCTGTGCCGCCTCCTCTCCGGAATCGGCGCAGGTGCGGAAGCCACCATCATCGCACCCTATCTCAGCGAATTCGTGGCCGCCCGCTATCGCGGTGCATTCACGGCTGCCCTCACCGGATTCTATTCCTTCGGCTATGTCGCCGCCGCCATCATGGGGTTCATGCTCGTGCCCGCCATGGCGGATGGCTGGCGCTGGGCGCTAGCGCTCACGGGCTTTCCGGTCCTGATGCTTCTGTGGTGGCGCCGCGCCCTGCCCGAATCCCCCCGCTGGCTCGACGAGCGCGGCCAGACCGCCGAAGCCTGCCGCATCGTCGGCGACATCGAGGAAAGCGCAGGTCTTGCCGTCGGCCTCACCACCACGACCGACCGTGGCGCCCCAAGCATCCGTCCGGTCCGGGATCTCTTCGCCCCAAACCTGCGCCGCTCCACCTTCATGAGCTGGGCCATGTGGCTGGCCATCACGTTCAGCTTCTACGCGTTCTTCACTTGGATCCCGACCCTGATGATCGAACGCGGCATGACCGTTACCCGCAGCTTCGGCTACGCCATTTCGATCTATTTCGCACAGCTTCCCGGCTATGCCTCCGCCGCTTTCCTCACCGATCGTCTGGGCCGGCGCGGAACGGTGGCGCTATTCATGGTCGCCGGAGCCATCAGCGCCATCGGCATGGCCGCGAGCCAGACGCCGACCGAAGTCCTGCTTTTCGGCATCCTGCTGTCCTTCTTCATGAACGGCACCTTCGGCGGCATCTACGCCTACACACCCGAGCTCTTTCCGACGTCCCTGCGTGCCCGCGGCATGGGTCTGGCCTCTGCCATCGCGCGTCTGGGCGCCATCGCATCGCCCGTCCTGATCGGCTGGCTGTATCCGCTTGCCGGTTTCCCCGGCGTCTTCGGCCTCACGACCCTGATCCTGCTGTCAGGCGCCACCGTCACGCTCGTCTTCGGACCCAGAACGGAAAAACGCCCGCTCGATGACGAGCAGGCGTTCGCACGGTCTTAAACCCCAAGGCGCGAGCCTTCAGATCATCGGTACCCCACCATTGACCGCCAGCAGCGCGCCCGTGGTGTAGCTGTTCAGCGGATCGGCAAAATAGACATAGGCGCCTGCCAGCTCGGCCGGCTGTCCCGGACGGCCCAGCGGCACATCCGAGCCCAGATGCTCCTGCTCCTCCACGGGCATTCCGGTTGCAATGAACGGCGTCCAGATCGGCCCCGGCATCACGGCATTGACCCGGATCCCCCGCCCGGCGAGCTGCTGCGCCATGCTGGACGTGAAGTTCGCAATCGCCGCCTTCGTCATGGAATACGGCACCAGCAACTCCGGCGCCGTCTTCAGATTAACCGAAGACGTGTTGATGATGGACGCCCCGGCCTGAAGATGCGGCAGGGCCGCCTTCGTCAGATGGAACAGCGCATCCGTATTCGTGGAGAAATGGCGCTTCCATTCCTCGTCGGAAATCTCTTCCAGCTTGGCACGCGCTTTCTGGAAAGCGGCATTGTTCACCAGAATATCAAGCCGCCCGAACGTCTCGACGGTCCTGCTGATCATCTCACGACAATGCGCACCATCACGGATATCTCCGGGCAACAACAGACAGTTCCGCCCCTCGGCCTTGATCTGTTCCCCGATATCGCGCGCATCATCCGCCTCCGTTTCCAGATACGAAATCGCGACATCCGCGCCTTCACGCGCAAATGCCAGCGCGACCGCCCGCCCGATCCCCGAATCACCCCCCGTGATGAGGGCCGCAAGCCCCGCGAGCTTTCCGGAGCCTTTATAGGTTTCTTCGCCGTAATCGGGCCGGGGAATCATCTTTTCTGAAAGACCCGGAAATTTCTGCGTCTGGCCCCGGAACGGCGGACGCGGATAGCGGGTGCGAGGATCAGCAGGCATGGAAACACTCCTGTGTCGTCATGGACAGAGTTCCTGCGCTTAACGGCCCGTCTTCCGGACAGGTTCAGAAAATTTCCCGGATTTATTTCAGGAACACTTGCCCCCGGCAGCGCCTTCTAAGGGGCACGGCCTTTCCGATGGGAAGGGCAGCTTCCTCATCCAGACTTCCCGAAGCCCCGTATTTTTCCGGGCCTACAGGCAGAGGTGCATTCATGAGCACGGACAAACGCAAAACCGTCACCATCGGCGACCAGACCTTCGAACGCGGCCCGCAGGGGGCCACCCATCAGGTGGCGTCGGGCGAGACCCCGACCCTCACGACCCAGCAGGGCGTCCCCGTCTCCGACGATCAGAACACCGAGAAAGCCGGTGCCCGCGGGCCTGCCCTTCTGGAAGACTTCCATTTCCGCGAGAAGATCTTCCACTTCGATCACGAACGCATCCCCGAGCGCGTCGTCCACGCCCGCGGCTACGGTGCGCATGGCTTTTTCGAACTGACAGACTCCCTGGCCGATTACACGACGGCCAGTGTGCTGGGCAAAATCGGCAAGCGCGTTCCCGCCTTCGTCCGCTTCTCGACCGTCGCCGGTGGCCGCGGCTCTTTCGACGTGGCCCGCGACGTGCGCGGTTTTGCGGTGAAGCTCTATACCGAAGAAGGCAACTGGGACCTCGTGGGCAACAACATGCCCGTCTTCTTCATCCAGGACGCCATCAAGTTCCCGGACATGGTCCACGCTGTGAAGGAAGAGCCCGACAGCGGCTTCCCGCAGGCCCAGTCCGCCCATGACAATTTCTGGGACTTCGCGTCGCTGTCGCCCGAGACCGTCCACATGCTCATGTGGATCATGTCCGACCGCGCCATTCCGCGCTCCTTCCGCTTCATGGAAGGCTTCGGCGTCCATACCTTCCGCCTCGTCAATGCCGAGGGCAAGTCCACCTACGTGAAGTTCCACTGGAAGCCGAAACAGGGTTTGCAGTCCGTCGTGTGGAACGAAGCCGTGAAGATCAACGGCGCCGATCCCGACTTCCACCGCCGCGACCTGTGGGAATCCATCAATTCCGGCGACTTCCCGGAATGGGAACTCGGCGTACAGCTCTTTGATGACGACTTCGCCGATAAATTCGACTTCGATATTCTGGACGCGACCAAGCTGATCCCGGAAGAACTCATCCCGGTCCGTCGCATCGGACGTCTGGTGCTGAACCGCACGGTGGATAATTTCTTCGCCGAAACCGAACAGGTCGCCTTCTGCACCCAGAACGTCGTGCCGGGCATTGCCTTCACCAACGATCCGCTTCTGCAGGGCCGGAACTTCTCGTATCTGGACACCCAGACCAAGCGCCTCGGCGGCCCGAACTTCACGCATATCCCCATAAACGCGCCGAAATGCCCGTTCCACAACTTCCAGCAGGACGGCCATATGGCGATGCACAACCCGAAAGGGCGTGCAAACTATGAGCCCAACTCCTGGGGCATGGGGCCGCGTGAAAACCCGCAGACCGGCTACAAGCCCTACGCCGAGGAAGTGAACGGCCGAAAGACCCGTGAACGCGGCGAACTGTTTGCCGATCACTACAGTCAGGCCCGCCAGTTCTACACCAGCCAGACCCCGACCGAGCAGACGCATATCAAGAACGCCTTCGTCTTCGAGCTCAGCAAGTGCCTCACCCCGGCCATCCGCGCCCGCGTCGTCGCCCATCTGCTGAACGTCGATGAAAAGCTCGCAAAGGGCGTGGCTGAAGGTCTGCGTCTGGAAAAGATGCCAACACCCGCCCCGGCGGCCCGCACGCCGCTAACGGATCTGCCGACTTCGAACCCGCTCAGCATCCTCAAGAACGGCCCGAAAACGTTCAAAGGCCGCAAGCTGGGTGTGCTCGTTACTGATGGCACGGATGCGGACCTGCTCGCGGATCTGATGAAGGCCGCGGAAGCGGAAGGCACCATCGTCGAACTGGTCGCCCCGGCGGTTGGTGGCGTGAAAACGACAGACGGCAAGCTCGTCCCGGCCGGTCAGAAGATCGTCGGTGCCCCCTCGGTCCTGTATGACGCAGTTGTGCTGCTCCCGTCCGCAGCAGGGGCAAAGCTCCTGACCGGCGAAGCCACCGCACGGGACTTCGTGGCCGACGCCTTCGCCCATGCGAAGTTCATCGGCTACGGCCCGGACGCCAAACCCCTTCTCGCCAAGGGTGGCATCACGCCCGAAGACATGGATGACGGCATCATCCCGCTTGAGGTCCCCAGCGACCTCAAGACCTTCATCACCCTGTGCCGCAAACTGCGCTTCTGGGACCGGGAAGCCAGAACCCACGCTGTCTGAGGCAGAACAGGGGCCGGAGACATTCTCCGGCCCTTTTTTATACCTGTCCCTCCCCACGCCATATTCCGAACGGAATCATGCCTGACTTCCATTACAGAAGCGTTCCGCTTTTGCAGGATGGGATTTCAGGGTGCAGACAACAACAGACGCGCAGCGCAATCCGGGGATCGACCTGCTCAGAGGATTATCCATTATCCTCGTCGTCATCCATCACCTCGCCCTGCGCATCCCCCTGATGCACACCGGCCTTTCCGCCGTTTTGCCCGCCATGCTGCTGAAAGCGCTGAACTGGGATGGCGGCAAGGGCGTAAAGATCTTCTTCGTCATTTCAGGCTTCCTGATCACCGATCACACAATACGACGATGGGGCAGTCTGGGCGGCATCAACGCCATCGACTTCTCAATGCGCCGGGCCTGCCGCATTCTGCCATGCCTGCTGGTCCTGCTCGGGATTTTGGCCGCTCTCAACCTCGCAGGCGCGCCTGATTTCCTTTTCCATCACGAAAACCAGACCCTGCCCGGCGCCATCTTCGCAGCGCTGTTCATGCATCTGAACCTCTACGAAGCCCGGACGAACTATCTTCCCCCCAACTGGGACGTACTATGGTCCCTCTCGGTCGAGGAACTGTTCTATGCAGCCTTCCCGATCCTCTGCCTGCTGGGTGGACGCATTCCCCAACTGCCCGGCCTCGTTTTCGCGCTCCTCGCCCTATCCAGCCCTTTCGCGGAATGGCAGATCCGGAACGCATCGGACATCTGGCAGGATGAAGCCTACGGGCCAGGCATTTCCGCCATCGCCATGGGCGTCTGTGCAGCCCTTCTGGCGCACCGGATAAGCTCGTCCCTTTTTGCAAGACTCACGCCCTGGCTCGGCTGGGCCGGAAGTCTCGGCGTCGGTCTCTATCTGATCGACGGCCATATCGTATGGCTGACCCTCGGCTACACAACACCGCTGTTCTTCACAGCCTCATGCGCCGCCCTGCTCCTCGCTTTCTACAACGGATGGGGCAAGGCGACCGGAAGCCGGTTTCTGGCATGGCCCCGCCAGTGGGGCCGGCTGAGCTATGAAATCTATCTCAGCCACATGTTCGTCGTCATACCGATGGTCCATCTGTTCAGAGCCACCGGAGAAAACGGGACGCTCGGCTGGATCTGGTTCATCCCAACCCTCGGCCTGTCCTTCTGCCTCGGTGCCCTCGTGGACCGCTTTCTCTCACGCCCCGCCGATCGCTGGCTGCTCGAAAAATCCGGCCTGCGCCGTCCTCAGCCCAGCGGACGGATCGCCGAGATCTGATGCCCGATATGCCCACCACCCGCGAGTGTCCGCCGACGATGGCTGAAAAACCGCTGGTCCGTCAGCGTATCCACACCAAGGATCTGCACGGTCCGGACGCCGGCCTGTTCCAGACGGAAGCCGCAATAGCCCGGCAGATCGAACAGAAAATGTCCCTCGCGCGGCGCTGAACGGAAGAAGTTCTCACCCGCTGCATCCTTGGCGAGAACCGCATCCCGCATATCCGGGCCGACTTCGTAGCTCTCAGGTGAAATGCACGGCCCGACAACGGCACTGATTCCTGTGGCACCCAGCGCCACCATCTGCGCGACCACGGATTCCAGAATCCCGCCCACAGCCCCGCGCCAGCCCGCATGAGCCGCCCCGACAATCCGCCCGTCATCGGAAGACAGCAGCACAGGCCCGCAATCCGCCGTAATGACGCCCACGCCGATCTCCGGACGATCCGTCACCAGCGCATCCCCTGCCTGCCCGGTCCCGGCCACCCAGAGCGGCGTTTCAGCCGTCACGGGCACGGTGATATCACTATGCGTCTGCTTCAGACCTAGCAGATGGTCCGGCGCAACCCCGATCGCCCGCGCGACCCGGGACCGGTTCTCCGCCACATTCGCCGGATCATCCTGCGAGGACAGCGAACAGTTCAGACTGTCATACGGTGCTGGCGAAACGCCCCCGAGCCGGGTGAAGAACCCATGCGGAACCTTGAGAACCGATCCTGTCAGCACAGACTCAGACATGCGCCGACACCTGAGCCGGGCGGCGCATCGCGTAAACCATCAGCCCGATCCCCGCGAGCGCCATGGGAATGCACAGCAACTGCCCCATCGTCGTCCCACCGGACAGGAAGCCGATATTCGCATCCGGCTGCCGGAAGAACTCGCAGAAACTCCGGGCACAGGCATAACCGAACAGGAACAGACCCGACAGGAACCCGAACCGCTCACGAACCTGCGGACGACTGGCGGCAAACAGCATCACGCACAGAAGCAGGACACCCTCGGTCAGGGCCTCGTAAAGCTCGGACGGATGCCGCGGAATCGGCCCACCCGTCGGAAAAATCATCGCCCAGGGCAGATCCGGAGACGCCGGACGCCCCCACAGCTCCCCGTTCACGAAATTCGCACAGCGCCCGAGCCCGAGCCCGATCGGCACCACCGGCACGATCCGGTCCGCAAAAGCCAGAAAACTCAGACGGTTCTTCCAGCTAAAATAGGCCAGCGCCAGAATGACGCCCAGCGCCCCGCCATGGAACGACATCCCGCCGTCCCAGGTCTTGAAGATCTCGAGCGGGTGCGACAGGTAATCCATCGGCCGGTAGAACAGCACATAGCCCAGCCGTCCCCCCAGAAGCACGCCAAGGATGGCGTAGAACAGGAAGTCATCCACCTGCTCGTTCGTCGCCACTTCCGGCGCCAGACGGTTCAGCCGCCGCGCAATCGGCAGCGCGATGATGAACGACACCATATAGGCAAGCGCATACCAGCGCACTGCCAGCGGACCGATATGGAAGGCAACCGGATCGAAATTCGGAAAGATCAGGGGATGGCTCAAGGAATCGGTTCTCAGAGATTGGGGTGAGGCTGGGAGAGATACTCGCGCACATACTGCCCGATACCGTCTTCAAGAGAGGTAAACGGCGCATCATATCCCGCAGCGCGCAGGCGGCTCATATCCGCACAGGTGAAGGACTGGTACTGCCCGCGCAGTTTGTCGGGCATGTCCACGAACTCCACATCCCGCGCCCGCTTTGCCGCATCGCAGACCGCATGCGCCAGATCGAGATAGCTCCGCGCCATGCCGGTTCCGCAGTTGAACAGCCCGCTGACACCCGGATGATCGAACAGCCACAGCATGACGTTCACCACATCCCCGACCCAGATGAAGTCCCGCTTCTGCTGCCCATCGGCAAGCCCCGGCACATCCGAGCGGAACAGCTTTGCCGCATGCCCCTGCACGACCTCGTCATACTTGACCTTCACCACAGAGATCATCGATCCCTTGTGATACTCGTTCGGCCCGTAGACATTGAAGAACTTGAGCCCGGCCCATTGCGGCGGCACCGGCGCACCGGCTTCGATTTCCCGCTTCACCCACAGGTCGAATGCCTGCTTGGACCAGCCATACAGGTTCAGCGGTCGCAGCCCGTCGATATTCTCCAGCCCGTCACGGAACATCTCCGGCCGGTCCGCAGCGCCATAGGTCGCGGCCGAGGAGGCGTAAATCATCCGCACACCCCGCGCCGCACACCAGCGCCATAGCGTCTGCGACAGGTCCACATTGCTCGACCAGACCAGATCGCCATCCCGCGCCGTGGTGGCGCTGATCGCCCCCATGTGGAACACAGCTTCGACATCCGGCTCCGACGCGAGGAAACCCTCAAGCGCGTCAGGCGTGATGATGCGATCCGGCGCATGGGACGCCAGATTCCGCCACTTCACCCCGTCCCTGAGCCGGTCAACCACAACCGTCCGCAAGCCCCGGCGACGCAGGGCTGCATGAAGGCACGAACCAATGAATCCGGCCCCGCCGGTGACGATAATCATCCTTCCTGTATAGTCTGTCCCCGATAACGATCCAAGCGACGCGCCCGACATGACACGCCGCAGAACAGCAGGAACTTCATCATGGCTGACAGACCCCGCTTTTTCGACGACCTCGCAGGCCTTGCCGGCAACGCCTTTTCCGCCGTGACAGGCGCCCGCGAAGAACTTCACGCCATCGTCCGCACCCGCGTGGACGAAATCCTCAACAGCCTCGATCTCGTCCGCCGCGACGAATTCGACGCCGTACAGGAAATGGCCACCCGCGCCCGCATGGCACAGGACGCCACCGAACAGCGTCTGGCCGAAATCGAATCGCGCCTCTCCGCTGTCGAGGAACTCGCAACCGAAGAGAAGGGCGGTCCGCAGGGCTGATCTGCAACAGTCATCAGGGCCGGTGTGACTTTTGCAACGCGTAATGCTTGCACACCGCGCAAAGGGTCCATAACGTGATTGATGTCGGGAGGGGATTTTCCTCTTCCGGCCGCAGACATCTGGAGCGCCGCACCGGCGCCAGGCCGGTGCCAGGCTCCACGGCCTTGGGAGACCCGCCATGCCTGCCCTGAGCACCTCACTCACCACGGAAACAGAATCCCATCCGCTCGACCTGATGGAACAGGTCATGGGCCTCTATGAATGGGAGTTCGAACGCCTCGGCCCGTCCGAAATGGCCGCCCAGGCCCCCGGACAGTGGTGCGACTATTCGCTGTATTTCACATGGTCCGACGAACTCTCGGCCCTGCATCTGAACTGCATCCTGGACCTGCGCTCGCCCGCCAAGCGCCGTCCGGCCGTCCATGAACTCGTTTCCCTGGCCAATAACCGCCTCTGGATCGGCCATTTCGCCGTCGATCCCGATACCGGAACCCCCTCTTACCGACATACGCTGCTGCTGCGTGGCGTGCAGACCCTTCCCGGTGAAAGCATGGAAGACCTGGTGGACATCGCCATGTCCGAATGCGAGCGGTTCTACCCCGCCTTCCAGTTCGCACTCTGGGGCGGAAAATCACCGCAGGACGCCATAGACGCCGCAATGCTCGACTGCGCAGGAGACGCCTGACCGTGCCATCCGTCCCTTCGGTTCTTCTCGCAGGGTGCGGAAAGATGGGAGGCGCGCTGCTCGACGGCTGGCTCGCCTCCCCCACACCGCCCCGGCTCGTCATTCTTGACCGACACCGAACCGGCTCGGACGACGCCATCACCGTCGTCCGTACCGCCGCCGAAATCCCCGCCGGTTTCAAGCCCGACATCATCGTTCTTGCCGTCAAGCCGGCCGCTGCCGAAATCATGATCGACGCGATCGGCAAAGCGCTTGGCCCCCGCATGAGCAACGCCGCCATTCTCTCCGTCATGGCCGGCCGCACCTGCGCCGCCCTTTCGGACGCGGCCCGGCTGGCTGGCGCGGACATCCCGGTCCTGCGCGCCATGCCCAATACGCCTTCCGCCGTGGGCGCCGGGATCAGCGGCCTCTACGCCGCACCTTCCGCCACGCCGGAGCAGAAATCCATCTGTCACGATCTGCTGTTTGCCGTCGGAGACGTCGTTCCGGTGGAGAAGGAAGCCGATCTGTCCGTCGTCACCGCCATCTCCGGCTCCGGCCCCGCCTATGTTTTCCTGCTGGCGGAGCTTCTGGAAAAAGCGGGCCAGCAGCACGGTCTGTCCCCGACCATCGCCCGCCGTCTGGCGCGTGGAACGATCTACGGCGCCGGACGCATGCTCGATGATCTGCCCGACAGCGCCGAAGACCTGCGCAAGGCCGTCACCAGCCCCAATGGCACCACAGCAGCAGCCCTGGCCGTCCTTATGAAATCCGACGCATGGCCAGAGACTGTTCCAAAAGCTATTGACGCTGCTACAAAACGGGCCGACGAACTCGCAGGCTGACGGTTTCTTTATGGGAGAGAGCTTGTCGGCAGACCGCAATGCTCCCACCATGAAACCAGAAGCTTTCGACAGGAGACCCGTATGGACGGACGGCAGGACCCCTTTGAATCCGACGACATGGCGCTGAGCGGTCCGCCGGACATGGCACAGGAAGCCTTCGACGCCGCCCTTCTCCAGTCCGCCCTGTCGCTCGCCGGAAACGAGGGATGGCACCGCTTTTCCCTCGTAGACGCCGCCCGCGAAGCCGGTCTTCCCGTCGAAACCGTCCGCAGGCGCTATCCGGTCAAGGCGCTGCTGCTGCTCCAGCTCGGGCGCCTTGCCGATGCCAGCGCCCTGCGTGACGACGGTGACGGCGGCACGCTGCGCGAATATCTCTTCGACCTGATCATGCGCCGCTTCGATATCTTCCAGGAATATCGCGAAGGCGTACGCGCCGTCCTGCAGGCCGTGCCTTACGACCCGGCTCTGGCGGCTTTTCTGGCTGGCACCACCCTTGATTCCATGAAATGGCTGGCAGAAGCCGCAGGGATCGACTGCACGGGCTTTGGCGGCGTGATGCGCATCAATGCCCTGGCCGCAGTGTGGGCCCATGCCATGCGGGCCTGGGAAAAGGACGAAAGCCCCGACCTCGCGGCCACCATGGCGGCCCTCGATACCGCCCTGGACCGCGCCGAGCGCTACGGCATTCTCAAGCCGTCCGCCCGACGCAAAATGGACGAGGCCCTGAACAATACCGGCCTGCCCGATCACGATCTTGAACTGGAATCCTGACTTCGCACTTTACGAGAGCAGCCGGTTCAGATTAGAAGGCCGGGAGCATGCGCTCTGAAGGGCGCATCATTTGGGGTGTAGCCAAGCGGTAAGGCAGCGGATTTTGATTCCGCCATGCGGAGGTTCGAATCCTCCCACCCCAGCCAAGCACCTATAAATCAATGGAATCAAACACTTATGGACCCAGAGAAAAGCAGCTTTGGGGACAGCAGTGGAGGCAGTCTAAGCCATTTTCAGGGATTCTGTGAGCCCCTGAAATCAGCTTCTGACCAAGATTCTTCGAAACACCCCCAACCTTAAAAGATAAAAAATATTTTATAGCGCCTGTAGCTATGGCGGAAGCGTTCTCCGCTTCTGAAGACGCAGATAGGAAATCCAAAAGACACAAAAAAAGCAGCCACCCGTGCTTCACGAATGGCTGCTTTTCTAATTGTTATTGAAAATCCGCTTATCTACCTTTTAGATATTCGCTCAGCGAAGATTTTCCTTCCTTAGCAAGCAGGTATTCCAACGTATCCGTTCCTTTATAACCAGGAGCAAAACTCGGACCATAAGTCTCACGAAGAGTCTCAATTAGGGTATTACCATTCTTCCGGCGGATTTCACCATTTTCATCACGGTGACGACCGTCCAGTCCAGGCTGCTTTGTCATGTCGTTACAATCCTAAATAGCACCAGCCTTTTCATCCTCAATCTAGAGAAGGCCAGCCAACAGCTAACGCGCTCATTGACGCAGGTGCCTTCCATCAAAGACAAGCACCAACAATCCAGAAGTCACGCCAACCTCGTCTACCCCTCAGTCATATGAGCGAGCACAAGGCAATTTAACATTGGTTCGCTTCCAATGGGTTTCAATATATTTTTTTGCAATTGACTACGAAACCGCACAATTATTCGACTACGCTGACTATACGTTGAATTGTTCTTAGTCCGACCCCATATTCTTTTGCCAAGGCAGACCCTGTTTCTCCCCCATAACGTCGTTTGATGGCGTCCTGCGCTTGGGAGGAGAGTTTTTGCTTCCTCCCCATCCTGACACCATTGGCCATGGCTCTTTTTCTGCCGGATTGGGTGCGGTCGATAATCAGAGCACGCTCGAACTCGGCAAAGGAGGCGAGGAGGTTCATGGTAAGGCTTCCCATCATGTCATCCCTGATGGTCCCCACTCCTTCAATGGTGATGGCAATGCCCTGACCTCTCAGGTTCTGGATGACTGTCAGGATATCGAGGGTAGACCTTCCAAGTCGGTCGAGCTTCATCACGACCAGCTCATCCCCGGCCTGAATCTTTTTCAGAAGCTTCCCGAATTGAGGTCTGTCATCCGACCTGATGACACCTGAAATCTTTTCCTTGAAGATATTCGCTTTTGGAACGCCAAGAGCCAGCAGGGCGTCTTCCTGTTCCTTCAAATCCTGTCCTACTGTGGACACTCTGCAATAACCGTATTTCATATAATTCCCCTTATAATTTTGGCGGGGATTTATGGCGGCTATTTTCTGGCTGTTTTCTGCGGTTCGATGATACCGCCATAAATCTCAATCTATGGCGGTATTATAGTATTTAATGAAAAAATATTTTTAGTGTTGTTGTTATTGATTTAATTTTAAAAACCCTTAAAATAAAAATATATTTTAAATCAATCCAGAGTGAAGAGATGAAGATATGACAGCATATGCATTTTGGAATAATAAAGGTGGCGTGGGAAAAAGCTTTCTCGCATTTATCGCATCTACAGAATATGCGCATCTGCATCCAGAGACGGATGTTTACGTTATAGATTTGTGTCCTCAAGGTAACTTATCAGAAACGCTTCTGGGAGGCTTTGATCCCGATGCGAAAGCTCTGCTAGCACTTACCGATGCTAAACCAAGATGCACGGTTGCGGGGTATCTTGAAGAGCGTCTCAATAGCCCTTTTAAGATGATTGATGATATAGGCCCTTACCTTTCTCATCCTTGCAAATATAATTCAAAAATACCTGAGAATTTATGGCTTGTTTGCGGAGATAACTTGCTTGAAATTCTTTCTGAAGCAATCCGTCAAACTTCTCAATTAGCCGTGCCTTTTGACGCTTGGGGCAAAGTCGTCAGTTGGATTTCTGATCTGTGCAAGGCTTTGAAAAAGAGGAGTGGCCAGCGTGAGACAATGTTTGCAATAGACTGCAATCCAAGCTTCGCCGTCTATACTCAGCTTGGCTTGGCTGCTGCGGAAAGTGTTATCGTTCCTTTTACGGCTGATGATAGTTCAAGGCGTGGAATTGAAAACGTTATCGCGTTACTTTACGGAGTAGGGGATAAGCATACAGAAACATATGCAAAAATTAGCTTTGCCAAAAAAGCACTTGAGGAAGGTATTCAGCAACCTAAGCTTCATACATTTGTTTCAAATCGTGTTACTTTGTGGGATGGGCAGCCCAGTAAAGCATTTCGTGTAGTAAGCGATAGAATTAAGGAGACTGTTGACCGTATTCATAGAAAGCATAGAAGTTTTTATGCTATGCCAAAAGAAAGTCCTAGTTCTGCATTTGTGCAGATCCCAGATTATCATGGCGCATGCGTATATTGTGCGGCTACCGGAACGCCAATTTTCAGTCTAAAACCAGGACCAAAAAGTTTTGATGGCGAAAGAGTACAATTAAATAAAGAACCTCTTGATAGATATAAGAGTGCTCTTGGAACATTTGTTGAGAGACTCTAAATGTGCAGAAGTGTGTCATGGGAACGATTTGGAAAATCTGTAAAATCTGCGCAAAATTTGAGGAAAATAGCTAAAGATGTACGGTTAAAACCTTTTCCTCATGAACAAAAGACATACTTTTTACATGCGGCTCTTGCATCTTACGTCGCTGGGTGGGACGCTTATCTCAATTTAGTAATAAAAGAATTTGTGCAAAAAACATCAAATACAACAAACATCGAATTTTCTTTTTTGCATACAATTCTCTCTCCTATTGTAGATGAGAAATTAAAGAAATTTAATACACCTAATTGGGAAAACTCACGCGAGCTTTTGATGGCATGTACCGGCTATGATCCGATATCCGATTGGCCTTGGCGTAAGGCACAATTCAATAGGCAGCAATCTCAAGAATTTCTTAACCAAATATTAAAGGTCCGGCATAGTTTTGCCCATGGCTTCTCGATGCCAACATATGCTTGGACTCAAACGCCATCTGGGAGAATTCAATTAAATGATAAATCTCTTCGCAAAATAGAACGGTTTTTCAGTCATTTAGTACTTGAAACTGATATTGGGTTAGCGCGTTATACAAAACAAAACCTTTCAAACCGGACGCTATGGTGAAAAAATATAAATATAACTACAGTATTAAGTGAATTAAATTCCATGATATAATTTTGAGGAAGGTATTTTGAGATTTTAAACTACCTGTCCCAAAAACACCTGATTTGGGAATAGGGTGATTTTGCATGGCTGTGAGTCCGGTTCTGCAATTCTGGGACAGGGATTGCGGGACGGATTTCAGGAGTTCATCGCCCGCCAGGCTGTCATCTTGGAGACGTGAAGGAGTTTCGCGACTTCTCTGGCAGACAGACCCTGAGATTTGAGACGACGCGCCTGAGCGATGTCCTCTTCTGTCAGGGTCGGCTTTCTCCCAAGGCGGATGCCTTTCGCCTTGGCGGTCTCCAGCCCTGAGAGCACACGCTCGCGGATGATGTTGCGTTCGAACTCCGCAAACCCCGCCAGAAGCAGGAGAAACAGCTTGCCTCCAGCGCCTGCGGTATCAATCCCCAGATTGAGAATCCTGACAGAAATCTCCCGCTTTTTCAGGACGTCAATCAGTGTCAGCACATCGAGGGCATTACGCCCCAGACGGTCGAGCTTTACCACCGTCAGCGTGTCCCCGGCCTGAAGCCGTCTGACCAGTCTCTTCAGGGCTGGACGTGATTTCCACGCTGTCGCCCCTGACACTGTTTCCGTCACAATCTGCGTTTCCGGCACGCCCTCCCGCAGAAGGTCCGTGACCTGATTGTCCGTCTGCTGTCGTGACGTGCTTACGCGTGCATAGCCATATTTTCCCATAATCCCTGTCCTGTTGTTCCGGGACACCTTTGTGGGACCCTTTCAGGCCCTTCCGGTCTCCTCCCTGAATCATAACAAAATCAGGTGTTTACGGGATAAAGAGGGAGCATGTTCTGTTGTGTCAGAGAAATCGTCACGGCTTTTTCAGGCGCTGGAATGTCTGTTTTTCCCCAGTTCTGCGGGGTTCTAAAGACATTCCGATGCAGGAAAGATTTCTGGCTCACTATTCAGGCCCAACGGAATCGTACGCGCCTCAAGGCGATGCGCGAGAAATGAATGTAGCGGCATCAAGGACCCCGGTATGACCATAGACGCAGGCAGCGTTACCGAAAACACACTGGTTTCAGGCAAGGATGGTGGTCGCCAGATGACCAACCTCGTCTATGTCCTCTACCTCGTTGGCTTCGTTCTATTCCCAGTGGCTGTGGTCGGAGTCGTGTTGGCCTATACGGGCAGGGACCAGGCCACTGCTCCCTACAGCTCTCACCTTCAGTATCAGGTCAGCCTGTTCATGAAGGGGCTGATATTTCAGGCCGCCATTATGGTGCTCTACCTTCTGACATCCGCCCTGACTGCTGTCAGCTTCGGCCTTGGCGCGGTCACCTACATCCTGCCGATAGGCATCGGAATCTGGTGGTTCGTCTGGACTCTCATTCGCATCATCCGGGGCATGCAGGCTCTGGGACGTGGCGTCGGCATCAACTGACAGACCCTTTTTTGCTCTGCCTTTCCATCAAAAAGGAAAACCATCTTGAAGATGATGAAAACAGCGACTCTGGCTGTAATACTGGGCTGTCTGAGTGCCTGCTCCTCAGCGGGCAATGCCTCCCTGAAGAGTGTGACGGCAGCGGATGTCGACCGCTCCATTCGTGATGGTGTCACAACCTCGTCCCAGCTCCGGCAGCTCTATGGTGAGCCGTCCGAAATCGCCAACGAGAACGGCAATGAGGTCTGGACCTACGAATACAGTTCCGACCAGGCAGATGGGCTTTCCGTTGCCCAGCAGGCGGTTGGCCTCGGTTTTCTGGGAACGAGAACGACCTCCAATACGCATGTTCTCAAGGTCACGCTCCACCGGGATATCGTTCTCCATCACAGCTTCATCACCAGCCATGTTGGTGGCGGTAGCGGACTGAGGCAGTAATCATGAGCAGGTCTTTCCTTCCGGCTTTCGCTTTCGTGCTGGCTGCCAGTACAGTTCCGCTCTCCGGTCATGCCCAGAGCCTGACCCAGTGTCTGCTGGCTCATAATCAGGGACTCATCACACCGGCCTGTGCCCATCTTCTGGGATTGTCCGTGCAACCTTCCCAGCCGCAGACGCCTCCCGACAATGGCGGAGTGCATCTCAGGCAGACCGTAACCTATCAGCCCCTCGATAACGTGTTCGGGCAGGACAGCATTCTTGGCCTTAAGCTCGGCATGACACAGGCCGACGCCACCAGCACCCTGACGTCCTACTGTGGCAAAGCTCCTCAGGTGACGAACACCTATCTGTCCACGACCTATAAAGGGGTCGGGGTCAACACGCAGTATTTCCCCAGTACCCTGACCTGTCAGAAGGGACAGGACAGCCTGACTGTGCGCCTGTCCATTCCTGTCATGGGGGCGGTGGTTACGAAGATTGAACGCTCTGCGTCCTTCCCGATGGAAGCCTCCCCGCATTACGCAGACCTACAGGCGGATATCGCGTCCAAATACGGTCTGCACCTTCAGCCCATGACCCGCTATGGCACACCATCCGGTACGGCTTATGCCGGACCGGATGGAAAGGTCGTGACGACCCAGACCGGGACGAGTGCGGAAGCGAATGAGCCACTGACCTACAGCACGCCCCATGAGATGGCCTATCTCTCTGTCTCGGTCAGTCCGGTCGGTGAAAACCTCTCCAATGTCTCCAGCCTGCGTCTCACACTCGAAGACCTGCGGGCTGAAGAGGTCATGTATGCCGAACTGTTCAAGCAGATGAATGGCTCTGTCGATGCCAAACTCTCCGGCAGTACGGTCAAGGCGGCTCTTTAAAGCGAGAAGGTCTGAACGGGAGAACGCTTTTGCCGGGGCTGGTCAGGAAATTGAATTTTCATGACTGGCTGGGCGTGTCTCTCGTTCTCCTTCAGTGCTGCCAGACGCTTCAGAGCCTCCTCCGGGTTGGTTCTCGCCAAGAGCAGCAGTTCCACATCTTTTGTGGCTTTCAGATAAGCCACAAGTCTCTCCATCCCGGCTTTCGCTGTCAGGTACCTGCGAACCTCGGGGGTTTTCTGCCATGCCCTGTGCTGACGCTCCCGACCTGACGCGACACGTTCCGCCATCCAGTTCACGGCATAGGCAAAATTGTCCTCGTCCAGCAGGTCGAGCTTGCCGACCTCGTGACGGTCATAGCCATAGCGATGCAGCAGAGCCTCGAAGGTGTCTCTGGCTTTCTGGATGTCGGATGTATTCCACAGGTTCCAGATGCTCGCTTTTTCTTTGGCCTGTTTCCACGCCTGACGGGCGGGGTCCAGTCTTTGTTCCTGCGTTTTGCGAAGAACAGAAGCGTCCCGGCTTTTCAGGTCGGGATAGGGTTCAGGAGGGAGGGTCTGCCACTGGCTTTGAAAGCTGGTGAGGATTTCGGTCAGCAGGGCCGCAAAGCGTTTCTGGTCGTGCAGTAACTCCCGGAGCTGGCCATCTCTTTCCGCTTCCTGAGCATTGAAGTCTATCACCGACTGGATTTCCGCGTGTGACATCCCCTCCGTAATTGTCGAGCGGGAAGCGTGCAGAAGGGGAGCAATCGGTCCCAGCCAGTGAGGCTTTTGAGACAGAGGGTTCGGAGAGCGGGAGGGGATGGAGGACCCGGAAGACGAACCAGTCTTTCCCTGTGTGTCGGACCTGCTATCGGAATCCTCAGCTCTGTCGCTATGGGGGTCAACGGGGGTTTCCCCCTTGCCAGTTGGCTCTCGTGTGTCACGAGGGCCAGGGCTGGCTATCCCTTTTTGTCTCATGGCCTCCGGGTCTGTTCTGAGTTGCTGAAGCTCGGCTTTCTTCAGGCCCAGAAGACGGGAGAGCGAGCCCACAAAGACCCCGTTCTCGTCCTTCAGAATCAGGACATCCGGTTTCTTCTGTCCGGCTTCCAGAATCCAGCCACGGTCTGCCATGGCATGTTCAAACACCTGCCAGCTCTCGCAACGGGAGAACATTTCCCGGACCTCGTATTTGATGTCGAACGGACTAGCTCCGTGACGCTGCGATTGTCTGGACTGTGGGTCTGAGAGACAGGAGTTCGGGAGCGGTCCTTCGCACAGACCCTTCAGACGGTCCCGGTATTCCTCGGGAACAGCGTGATACACGGAGACGTTGTGACGTCCCTTCGTCAGTTCAAGACCGTGTTTCAGCTCGAACAGACGGGCGACTTTCTCCTGTCTCTCATAACGATGCGAGACATCCAGCACTTTCCCGGTCTCGGCATTCGTGGTGCGGACCAGAAACTGACAATGGCGATTGTCTGCTTTACCATCGTGACGGGTTTTGGTGTGGATGACCGCAAGGCAGACATCCGAGGCCTGAAACCCGAACTCTCTGGCGAGCATGGTGATGCAGTCAGCAAACTGTTCGTCGGTCAGCTTCTCTTTTGAAGAGACCTGGAAGTGCTGAACGGCATTCACACGATGAAAGGCGGCTGCATCAGCGATACAGTCATCGACATCCTGACGTCTGCCTTTCCACAACAGGATGTGCTCGTTCTCGTCTGTCTTCTCCACAAGATGATGGAAAATGGCTCCTGACCCGGAGGAGGTTCTGATGGGGTTGCTCTTGAGTATCATCGTACCCGCCTCAGAACCCTGTTGATGCGGGCTTTTAGTGTGTCGATGTCAGCAGGCAGGGCAGCGATATCGACCTGCTCCCCTGTATTCAGCCTGCGAGCAATTTGATTCAGGTTGTTGCCTATCGCTGACAGCTCACGACGTAACGCCAGAAGCTCTTCAGCAATCGAAGTCCCTCCTGCCAGTTCGTTCAGCAGGACTTTCCTGCACCAGACAGACAGTCTGCGTGTTCCTGCTGTGGTTTTCAGTCTCTCCCGTTCTTCCGGTGTCACCCGGATATGCAATGTCTCCGTTTTCATGATGCCCCTCGCGCGCGTGATTCATCATAGCTCTGGGAGATGCAGGGGAGAGTGTCCAAGGTATGGTATTCAGAGATGATTTCGGAGTGATGCAGAAGTACTTGTATATATAGATTCATCAAAAAGCATTTTATTTTCGAAATATCAAAATAAATACTTGACATCGAAGCCTGTATGGGCTATACGTCTCCTTGCCCCACAAACGGAGGCGAAAGATAAAGGAATATGTCCAACCTATATAATATAATGAAGCAGTTCGAACTTGCGGAAATGAACGCAGCCGAGAGAGTTAAATCCCTTGGAACATCAAGCCATATAGGCAATGCTCCCCTGTCAGTGGCAGAGGTCGAGCGTATTGTTTCCATCATCAGGACAGACCTGAAGGGACAAGAGTTCACAACAGCAAAACGTGCGAATGCGTATGCTGAAACTCTTAGAAAATCTGCATATTTGAGAGATGTGAAGCCTGACCATATGCTGAACTTCTTTCTGGATTCACGCATTCCAGCGAGTGAAGTCAGTGCTTTGGGATGGGAGCAGGAAGATATCAGGGCGGAGCAAAAAGGCTTCGGAAACGCGCTCTTTGTTGCGTTGGGATTACTGGTTTTCCGGGACTGGGAACGATATCATGGACATAGCTGGGATTGTGAAACCCAGTATGTGCAGTGGTTTATCCGGTTTGCTCCGGATGAGTTCAATGCAGGGGCATCCATTGCTCTCCATGCCCATTTCGACCTCGGTTTTTCTCTTCTGGCAGAGATGAAGGGGAAAAAGCCTCTGCCCTGGTCCTATGAAGGACAGGGAGGTCAGCCATGAATAGATGTGCAATCGTCATGGAAGAACTTCGAGGGCTAAGGCGAGGCTATGAGAATGCCAAAACGCTATGCGACAAGCGGTCCCGACGTTTCCAGGAACTGGGTCGTGAAAAAGACGCCCTCGAGTTACTGGACCAAAAATGGGACTTTGAGATTCGTATCGAATATCTGAACGATATAATGACGGACCTTCTCAAACGGTGGGACCTGTAAAAAGCTAACGACGTTGCTGCATGTCTTTTCTCTTCTGCTATAAATTATAGAAACGGGAAAAGACGTGAAAACTTCATGGCTACAATTCAATACGACCGGACAAAAGGAGTTTTCCAGTTGCCGGTCGGTGTCCATTCGCAAGCGGATGAGGAGATGTGTACTCGCCTTAACCGCGAGCTCTCCGAGATTAAATCATGGCTCCATGTAAAGAGAAGTCATGGACAATTTTCTCATGGCTTTCTGGTTGAGCTGGCTTTTGGTGCGCTTAATCAGCGTTTTCATATCCATGGGGTCTATGATGAAATTGGAAAGCTGGAGAGTGCGGGGGAGCGCTTCGGTATGACCAAAAAGCCCAAACAGATGCGAAAACCTTTAAAGGGGCTTTGGCATAAGCATTATTTTGACCCTAATTTCATGGTGCGTAATTTAATTGATGAAACAGAAAGAATGTCCAAAGACGGGCGGTGGGACGCCATGTTCGCTCCTCATATCGGAAAATACCTGAGTGAGTTTATGCCGCAGGTTACACATGAGATGGTGATGGGCGCTTTTCAGACGCGTGCTCGTGAAGGAAGAGTTACAGGAGAGTTTTTTGTTTATGAGCGAAGGCCTGATGGCTCAAATTATTATTTGACGCTCGGCGTGCATGGCGAGTGGGATGCCATTCGTACGAGAGTTGATGAATATAAGAGATTTGATGAAGGGAATCCTTGGCCTCATCAAAATAGTCTCTGATAGAACAGTGTCCTTTTGTTAAGTGTTTTTTTAGGGTGCCTCTCTTCCAAAAGGAGGAGGTTGCCCTCTGGAGCAAAGTCGCTCCCATCCACCGGCTGAGGCAGGGACACTTTCTTGGTATACGTTTAAAGAAGTTGGAACGAAGAGAGACTGAACCCCTGTTTTCCCTGCTGAAACCTTCTGTCTGAACATGGAGGTCTGGCTGACAGGGGATGCATTGAAATCCTTCACCTCCCTGAAATGCACCGTGTGCACCAGAGCTGTCAGAACCCGTGGCATTCCTGTGCGGACATAATGGAAATCAGGGTGGCGGGCTGATATCCGGTTCAGTCTCTCATCGGAAAATCCCCGCATCAGAAGCAGCGCTGTTCCGCCAAAGGCTTTCCGCTTTATCAGTCTGTGAGCTGTGGCAATCCTTGCATCTGACAGGGTTCCGTAGCGCTTGCCTGCATAAATGCTCGTGTAACGGGCTCGGATGTCGCGTGTCAGGCCAATGAAGGTCAGACTGGTCTCGGGTTTTCCATAGTCCTTCGTGAGATAAAGGGAGACGGACAGCACATCGCGGATGTCCTTGATGGCTTCGTCCTGTCGCTCACTCTCGTTCGGGAAGGCCTGAAGTATCTGCTCCTCAAGCCATGCTCTCTGGGCTGGGTCTATATAGAGCTGGATATGATAGTGGGGTGTTTCGTCGTCCTGGAGTTCGAGCGCTGTCATGCCCAGAAGCAGGACGTCTTTCTCTCTGGCTTTGCGTCTGACAGTTTTCCAGCGTCTGGAGATTTCGGCCTTGGCTTCTTCATAGGAACAGGCGTGATACTCTCCGGGTAACGTGAGGGTCAGGAACAGGCCCTGATAGCCCAGAAATCCTGTGGCGAAGTCGTGCAGACTGTCGGCTATCGCCAGCGTGACGGCATAGTGTTTCCTGAGCTGCCACTGACGCAGGGTATGGGCTGAAAGTCCGGTATCCGGGTTCTGTCGGTCGGGAACCACGATGAACGATTTGCTGGCAGCCAGCTTCTCGTCATCAAAGGCCTGCTGAACGCTGTCGTGTTCGGGAGAGAGTTCCAGAACTCTGCGGAGATTGCGGCGTAACCTGTTGGTTTTTCGTGTGAGAACCTGTCCTGTGATTCGCTGGGTCTGCTTCAGTTCACTGTAGGACTGGGAGAGAAGGTCAAAGCCGGAAACAAGGTCATCAGGCAGAGCTTCAACCCAGTCTGCGACCTTGCGGGTAATTTCGTTCTTGTAAATCCCATGCAGGGGTAACAGCCTGCGCCAGACATCCGGTCTGGTGGTTCTTATCCAGTGGTCTATTTCTTCATACTGCACATCATCCTGCATCTTCCCCCGTGTAATCGTGAAGAGAGGCAGAATGGTCTATAATGGTCCTGTCGTAGAAACATGTCGTACTTCCTTCTCCGAACTGGTCTCCGGGATGTTTTCCAGTCCTGAGAGGGAAGTATAGCAGATAGTCATGCAATTTTGTTTTGAAGTGGGATTATCTGTTTTTTATTTCCATAGGGTTCCAGATTTCGAACTTCACTGTCCGAACGACTTTCATCAGGTTCGAGGGGGTTGTTCCTGCATTGTAGTGGCTGCCCATCCCCGCTGTTTCATGCCCCAGAATCTGGTCAATCCATTCAACCGGATAATTCAACCCATCACCTCGATGGCCGAGCATGGTCCGGAACAGGTGTCTGAAACTGTGAAACGTTGTCTCGGGAGGCAAGCCTGCGTCTTTCTTGAACCTACCGAATCTCTGAGAAAAAGCCGCTCCATATTTTTTGGTGGAGGCAGCATAGGGCAGGTCGAAAAATATCCGGTCTTTCTTGGATTTTTCGCAATTCTTAGCGCGTTCAATCAACCCCGTAGACTGCTTGATATAGGCATGAACGGGAATAACTCGTTCACCAGCTTCTGATTTGGGGTTCCAGACTTCTTTTCCATCCGCATCCCGGTGAATACGGACATCGAAACACAGAACGCCATCAACTTCATGGATATCGCACGGTCGAAGCCTGCAAATCTCTTCCAGTCGCATTCCTGTATAGGTCGCAACGGACAAAATCTGCCTGACTGTGTTGATATTCACCCGTGGTTTCCACACGGTCTCCATGAGAGCGGCCAGTTCCGCCTCCCTGAAGGGCCTTCTATCCAACGTCTTTTCATTGATGGCCGTCACCATGTGCTTGGACCAGATATTATACTCTGGCTTGTCGTCCAGCTCTCCAACCGAGATGGCATAGTTCCAAACCTCGGACATCTTGTTGATGTGTCGGGTCATCGTATCTGCTGATAAGGTGACATATTCAGGATTTCGCGCCCTATGGTACGCGATAATCTCTTCCAGGGTCATCGCATCTTCTTTGGGCGATTTTCCCCACATCTTGGGCATCTGCCTGATGACGTTGATGAAAGCGGATGCTTCTTTGCGAGTAAAAGTATGCAGTTCACGGGAGGTGTCCGTGAACCTGCCAAACAGTCTGCACGCCGCCACAAAATGGTTGTAGGTTTCTATGGAGACACTCATTCTCTTAATCTCCAGATACCTGTTGGCGATGTCTTTGAAAGTTATTGAAGAGATTTTTGGTGAAATCTGTTGCTGCATGACAGGAGCAGCGGGAACCTGCTGGCTCATATCGGGTATCTTGGAGATGGCCTGACCCAGTAGGGCTAGCAGTTGACCTTCCCGCTCATGATTGCCCGCTGCTTTGGCAGCTTCCAGTTCTGCACCCAGACGCTGGATTTCGTTCAGAAGGTGAACGTTTCGACCATCCATGTCCTTCACGAATTGCTGAAGGAATCTGTCAGGCGCTCCTGAGAGATATTTTTTCTTTACGTCAATTCCGGCACTTGCCCCGGCCAACCAATCCTCTTTGAAATCGGACGGATGTAGTTTCACCATCTCCAGAAGGTAATTTTTAAGGTCAAACTTTTCAGGCAAAGCACCACCATCCGACAGAAAACAGAACAGGTTCTCGACCTGTCCATATATCATGCCCGCACGAGACCTAGCTTCCTTCTTCCTGTGAGTCCCGAGACAGAGCCAGATTTCAGTTCTCCCCAGAATCTCGCGAATCTGTAAAGGAACAACCCTGCGGAAATGATAGGAACCATGTTTTCTCTTGAGCATTGGAGACAGCTTTGGGGACAAAAATGGAGACAAATCCCCAAAGTCGTCTCTTTCCCTCAAGAAAAAGCGTTTTATGTCAATGACTTATATTTACTTTTTGCCAGCGCTCCTCCCACCCCAGCCAGCCTCCAAAAACCGGAAAATGCTTCCCGCAACGGGTACGCCGGGTTTCAGGACAATGCCCGTCAACTGATTTGGCTAATCTCGATCAAGGATGTAATCTGGAAGGACATACTTCCGACATCAATCAGGGTCTTCGTCGTGAAAAAAGAAAAATCTGCAATAGTGCTTTTCGTTAAAGACGAAGCCCATGACATCATGGCATGGCTATCATGGCATATTTCCCTCGGGTTCAATAAGATATTTGTATATGACGACCACTCGACCGACGGGACCTATGAAATAGCCAAATCCTGCGAAGGCATTTACAACGTGGAGGTTTGCAGGACTTCCATGCTCGAAGGCAATTTTTACTACAGACAACGCGACAGCTATTTTGACGCCATCAAGAAATCCATCGATCACTATGAGTGGATCGCCATGCTGGATGGCGACGAATATGTCAGCATCGACGGCACCCAGGACATAAACGGATTTCTGGACAAATTCAGTAAAGACGACACGGGGATTGCCCTAAGCTGGTGCATATACGGAAGTTCCAGCAGGGTCCTGAAAGACAAGGTTCCGACTTACCAGGTCTTCAACCACAGATCGACGCCCGATCTTAATGACAATACACTCGTAAAAAGCTTTGTAAGACCAGAAGCGGTAAGCTTCGCATACGAAAACCCCCATAAGTTCAACCTGTCCTATGGGACTTACGCGGATGCTGCTGGCCAACCCGTAGAATGGCGTCCCGGGGCCACGAAAAATATCCTGTGGGAAGGCGCCAGGATCAATCATTATATCTGCCGCTCCATGGAGCATTTCATCGACCGCATCAAAAGACGCCTGGGATCCGATCTGTCAAACAGTACGGTCTACTGGTCTCATTTTGATCGCAATGATGTCTATGATCCCCAGGATCAGGCGCGCATCAATGCGGCAAATACCATCTACAACAATATCAAAAAATCCGTTTTCCAGTACTCACTGAAGAATTTCCTCAAGAAAGGAAATGCTCTGGAAAACACGGAAAACAGCTTGGCACCCAACAGAAAAGTGGATGTCTTCCACCTCAAGAGCGCTCACGGCGAATATCTTTCCCTGAATAACATCGATGGACATCTCTTTCAGGGGGAAGGGTTTGAGAGAATTCTGGCCGCCATTCCTTACGACAGCAATAAAATCTGGGTCTTCCGGAATCCTTTTGTATATTCCTCAAACGTCCGGTTTCACATCAGTCACTCGGCCCAAAGCAATTATTGCTACGAATTTGAATTCGAGCCGCATGAATCGGATGGTTCCATCTCCATAAAATCCCCAAAAACCCAGAAATATCTGACATCCATTCCCGTAAATCATGGCGGAAGCGTAGAATTTTCACGGGAAGAAGCGTCCGACTGGGAAAAATTTTATTTTGGAGAAAAGGTAACCGATTTGACATTTATCGGAGAAAAAGAACATTCAGCCTCGGACCTGATATATTATATGCTTAATTCTTCAGGATCTTTTTCATACGAAGAGTTCTTACTGAAATCATCCACGCTCGATAGTAACGACAGGATGAATCTGAAGTCTCTTCTCGGCCCACAGATCATGTCCATTATCTGACGGCCACGCTGAGGCAGCCATACGATCTCTCAGACGAGCTGCTTCAGTCCTGGACTGGCCTTGAACCTGACGGTCCGCCCCGCTGACACCTCGACAGGCTCTCCGGTCCGCGGATTGACGGCCTGCCTTGCCTTGGTCTCACAGACCGTGAATGTCCCAAAAGATGGCAGCGTAAAGCCGCCTTCCTGGCGCAGCTCCTCGATAATGGCGTCAATCATGTCATTGACGGCCCGCTGGGCAACAACCCCTGTGCAGTTCATGGAATCCTGCAGAACTGCGGCAAGAAAAGCTTTGCTCATGAATAAAACTCCGGATTTACTCAGTGCAGATCGCATCTTGCCGGTACAGAAATGCCGCTAATGCGAACTGAAGGGCGGATTGTCTATCGCCTCAGAATGCCATAGTGTTTCCTATAGAACCGTCCCAGAAACAACCATATATCATGAATTTAACGTTTCTTTCTTCAACAGGACGGTCCATGTCAGCCCCTGTCTGCCTGTTCGCATATTACAGCACAGACGCGGGGCTTCCCCCTCACACACGCCATCTGCTCAGCCAGATCGCGTCCTGCGGCTTTACAATCCACCTCGCCGCCTCCGGCCTGTCGGAAGCAGAAGCCCAATCGCTGCACGATGACCTCGCAAGCGGCACCCCTCCGGTCTCGGCCACCGTCCACGCCCGCCCCAATATCGGGCTGGACTTCGGGGCCTGGCAATTCCTGCTCTCCCGTGGCTACGACAGGGACGCAGACGAAATCCTGTTCGCCAATGACAGCGTCTTCGGCCCGCTCCTCCCGCTCAATCCCATCGTGGAGCGCATGCGGGCGCAGAACCTGCAGATCTGGGGCATGGTCCGCTCGGAAGCCGTGGTGCCCCATCTACAATCCTGGTTCCTGTGCATGACCCGCGAGGCCCTGGATCATCCAGCAATCAAGCGGATCTTCAACCAGCCCTTCAGCGACATGAGCAAGGACGAGATCGTCCTGCACGGAGAGCTTGGGCTCGGCCTCGCCATCAAGGCGGCCGGACTGTCTTGCGGGGCCGCCTGGAGCAATCCCCGCGGGCTCGCCCGCCTTCTGGCGCTCAACCCCATGCACACGGACTGGCGCGCCGTCCTGCGATCGGGCCACGCCCCCTTCATCAAGACCGAACTCCTGCGCGACAACCCAAGCGGAATCGCGTCCACCCATCTGTGGCGGCAGGAAATCCCCGATCCCGCCTTCTTCAACCCCGACTGGATCGCCCGTTATCTTGCCGCAACACCGCCCCGCAACCGTTCCAAACGCGCAGGCTTCCGGGCCAGACTGATCCAGGCCCTGGCCAGCGAAGACCGGCGACACGCCCTTATAGCCCTGCTCCTCGGCCGCTAGACTGCCCTGCGGCCTGCTTCAGGAAGCCGTAAAGTTCTTCCGCCTGCATGTCGTATGTCGCAAGCCGTTCCTTGCAGGGATTAACGTACCCCTCGAAGCGTTCCGGCGCGTCCAGCAGCGCGGAGACAGCCTGGACAAGTGTCTGTGGTTTACCGTCCAGCGGCAGCCACGTCCCGTTTACCCCGTCCACCACGTCTTCTGATTGCCCTCCCGGAGACGTCGTGATGACCCAGACATCCCGCGCCAGCGCTTCCCGCACCGTCAGGCCGTAGCTTTCTTTCCATTGCGACGGAAACAGCAGAACATCGATCTGGTCATAGAAATCATCGAGTCCGGCCTGTGTATAGGCGGGCACAACCCGGAGCTTCCCACGAACGGTCCAGTCTTCCGGAAAGATCGACTGAAACCCGAGGTTGAGCTTGTTATCGACAACGACAAGTTCCCAGTCACTCCGCGACAGGGACTGCATGGCTTCTTTCAGCAGGCCATATCCCTTGACGGCTTCCGTCCCGCCGACAAAACCGAATCGCAGCGGCGTCCCCGGGATCCGCAGCCTGCGCGCACGCTTCGGCCAGCAGAAACCGTTGCGATTGACCACGATCCGTTCAGGCGCAATCCCGTTCGCAAGATAGAGTTCGCGATGCGCCTGCGACGGACTGATCAGAAGGGCCGCACCCGTCAGGGCCTGCCGCATCACGACAGCCCGATCCGCAAGATACCGCACACCCGGGACACAGGCCTGACAGACCGCAGGATCGATGGTCGTCTGGAAACAGTACCGTCCGTCCCCCTTGACCATGAACTGCCGCTCGCAAAGCCACCAGGCATCGTGCAGCGTGAGAACGTAAGGAATTCCCCTTTCCTGACAGATCCGCAGGATCCCCGTTCCCAGCCCCTGCGCAGCGTGAACATGCACGACATCCGGCTGACAGGCTTCAAGCACATCCGCAAACCGGGAAGCCATTGCCGGATTATCCAAGTGCCCCACCCCGTCCAGACCGTCAGGCAACACGGCGGCAAAGACCATCATGCCATCCACGTCGTAACGAACATCCCCATCAGGGATATCCACGGCAGGCGGTCTGGACGTCATGACACTGATCTGAGCCCCTTTCCGGACCAGCCGACGCCCCATTTCCTCGGCCACAATCGTGGCACCGCCAAAAGAGCGTGGCGCGAAATAGACATTCGCCATCAGGACCCTGAGGCCCTCCGATTCCTGTCGAGGCGGAAGACCAAACAACGTCCGGGCCTGTGTCTGCGCCATCGCCTCAGGGGCATACCGCGCCATCACATCTTCATAAGCCGCTTCCGCCAGACGTTTCCGGTAATCCCCATCCCGCGCCAGGGCCAGAAACCCGTTTCGCCATGCGACGGTATCTGCGGCAAGGAGGCCGTTCTTTCCATCGCGCAAAACAGTCAGAAATGCTGCACAGGGAGAGCAGATGGCCGCGACCCGGACAATGGCTGCCTCAAGAAATTTGATGTTGCTTTTACAGTCGTTGAACAGCGTCTTTTCCAGCGGAGCAATCGCGATATCCGTCTGTGACAGGGCCTTCAGATACTCCGGATAGGTCAGCTCCGTCAGGCGCTCGACCCGATCCCCGAACCGACTGAACGCCGAAGACAGCTGCAACTGCCCGATGACCCTCAGGCAGAGCCGGGGCTCCTCATCCATCGCTGCCAGCAGTCCCGCCTCGGCCTGCCTGAAATCGGCATCATGAGTATTAGTGCCCGACCCATACGAAACCCAGATCCGGTCTGATGGCACAGGAGCAGGAAGAGCTTCTGCAATTCCAAGCGTCTGTGCGTCCAGGGCATTTTCCAGAACAGCGACATCCGTCAGCCCCGCCTCTCGCATGGCGCCCGCAAGAGCCGCCGTCGAGGCAATGCCTCGACCACAGGCCAGCATACACCGGCGGAACAATGCCACCCCCGAGAGCAGAAGGTCACGCTCCGCCGCAGGAAGCGTGTCGATATTCCCGTTCTGCCTATACTCCCCTTCATCGAAGATGAGATCATCCACTTCCCAGCGCGGCGCCAACTCCAGCCGATGCGCTTCCTGCACCAGTGTCATGACGTCGTCGAAGCCCGGAACCCGATAGAAAATAACATGCGTGCAAAGCTGAAGGGCAGACTGGGCTTCGGCAATATCCCGCCAGTCCACGACCTGAACCGACCAGCCCAGCGTCTTCAGGAAATCCCGCTTCTGCCAGACGCGATACTTGGCACACTGCCTCAGGCTGAGTTCCGCAATGATGAGAACCTGCGGCTTCAGTCTCGCAGTTCCGCATTCGGGAGTAGCTCTGTAAGGATGAAGCGCCCCTGTATCACCGGAGGCTTGAGGCAAAACCTTCCGCCGGTCACCATGGAGCCGCTTCAGGCGACGAACACGGTGGGTAACGGTTTTCCTGATCCCCGAAAGCCCTTCCCGCCCCCAAAGACGCCGAAACCGCTCCGGAAGTTCACTGACGGGGCGACCGGAAAGCAGCCTGCCGAATGTCAGAGCCCGGACAGCACGCAGGGGAAGCGTCACACGCCAGGACAGGGACGTCTGAATCAGGAACAACTGACGCAGCAACTTCTGGTTCTCTTTTTGCAGTTGCTCGGCTCTCAAACCGTTCAGGCGCGCCGCACTGCGATAACTTTCAGTCAGGGTTTCACGCGGGTCGTCCCGCATTCTGTCAGGCTTTCACAAAATAGGTAAAAAGAACTTCAGAAACACGAAAGGCCGGACCCTTCCGGATCCGGCCTTCCTGAACAATACCAGCCCGTCAGAGGACAAACGCCGTCATTAGCTCAGGGTGAAGTCAGAGGCGTTCAGATCGGTAACGCCAACGAACGTGATCTTGGAGTTGTCGGACAGCTCGATCGTGGTGTTACCACCAGCAATCGTAGCGTTCGCCAGAACACTTGCCAGACCATCGTTGTTCTGAAGGCCGTACTGGTACAGAGCCATCAGGTTACCGGCCGCACTGCCGAAGTCGGTGATGGTGTAGTCACCGCCGGCAGAACCCTTGGTCAGAGCGAACAGGTTTGCTGCGCCCGAACCACCCGTAAGGGTAGCCGCGCCCGAACCGCCAACCAGCGTATCGGCAGCGGAACCACCGATGATGGTCTCGTCGCCCGTGCCTGCGAAAGCATGCAGCGTACCGTTGGAAGACGCAGCCGAAACGGTTTCGCTGCCATCGCCACCGACGAACAGGTTGGTGGAGCTTGCGGAGCCATCGACCAGTATCAGATCAAGACCCGAAGCACCGAACAGCGTGGACGTGCCAGCGGAAACGGTGGTTGCACCCGTACCGTTCAGGAACGTCAGGGCTCCCGAAGCAGTGATCGAGTTGGCCGTACCACGGATCTGCCAGATATCGGCAGAAGCCGAAATGGTGTCGTTCAGACCGCCCGAAACCGTGCTGACAGCACCGGTCGAGAAGTAGGTGCTGGAGCTACCGCCCGTGATGAAGCTGTTATTGCCACCCGAAACGGTGTTGTGCGACGTCGTGTCGTAAACCGTTGCGTTGGCACCCAGCGTAACCACGGAGCTGCCACCGAGCAGCGTGACCGTATCGGTACCAGTCGTGCCGTCGATGGTGTCCTGACCCTCGGAACGAACAACGTTCGTGCCACTACCCAGGGTAATCAGGTTCTGGCCCAGGCCACCGCTGATGGTATCGTTACCATTGGTACCCGTGATGGTGTCGTCGCCGTCACCCGTGGCAATGGTCCAGTTCCCCGTGGAATTACCGCCCTTGAAGGTGTTGTTGCCAACGCCACCAATGAACAGACCATCCTGATTGCCCACCGTCAGGGTTACGCCAGCCCAATCACCAGTAAGGATGCTGATGCTCTGGGCCGTACTGCCGGACACATCCAGGCTGACAGCCGAATTCAGGGTGTCTTCGCCCGTGGTAGAATAGCTGCCAGCAGCGATGCCAGCAGCGATATACTGCGTGGTACCGCCAGAAACGGTGTAATCACCACCCTGGCTGATCAGGCCCTGACCCGTGGTGGTACCCGTAGCGCCATTACTGCCCGGAACCAGATCGTAAGAATCAAGCCCGCCACTGGCGTGGAGGGTGGAAACAGCAGTCTGATACTGCTGCGCCAGTAGTTGGGTCTGCCCACCACTGACCGTGACCACAAAGGTCTGGCCGGAGGCGCCAACTACTGTAGTAATGTCAGCCATTACCATGCACTCCTAAAAAAAGGTTGCCTCGCACCGGCGGCCCTCGGACCACCCAAATGATCGAGCGACGAGTCTTGCATATATCAGAGCCAGATTGTCAAAAGCAATCCACTTCGAACACGATACAAAGAATCAAGATCCATCATTTTGGGGATTCGAGCAGCCATGCCGACAAAGAATTTTCCGTTTTCATTATGCGGAAACGGAAAAGAGCGGGTAATCCAGCCCTTCAGTCAAATCCTTTTATATCAAAAAAGTTCCGTTAATGTTAATTTCACAAGAAATAAATATTGCCACTACTGCGTCAAGCCAGACCTGACCGAGCTGCGCCTTTTCTGAAACAAGCCGCCCTTCACAGACACTTAGATCCCAACAGGCCCATTCGTGAATTTTCCCATCCCCCCTTCACCGTCTCTTCCAAGAGCGGACCACAATCTGGCGTGTCTGGCGCTCCTGCTGGCATCAGGAAAGTCGGCGACAGACGGCTCTCCAAATCTCCAGGATCACATTTTCTTGATTGTCTGGCTGACGACAGTCCTGACCGAGGAAAAAGACCTTTCCACTGCCCGGATCGAATGTTCACCCCGCGTGCATGCCCAGATTCGCCATGCTCTTCGTGCAATGCTGGAAACGCACCTTCCGGACAGGGATATCCGGGTCGTCTCCCAGGTGTCCCGGAACGACGGGAACAGTCTTCCCCTGCTATGCCACATCACGGAAGACGCACCCCAGAGCCCTTCTTCATTGCCCGTTCTCCTGCTCGGGGCAGATCACCCTGCCGGGTCGGTTGTCTTGACCCCCGGAAGCGCCCTGACGAACGCAGGCGATTCACCCTTTCTGGGTATCCTGATGTCTGAAACGCCGGAAAGCCTCGGACTCCGACGCAACATCCGACTGCTTCTCGATGACAGTCGGAAAACCCGTCTTCTGATGTCCCGGACTCAGGCGATACAGCAGGCATCGCTTGAAAAAACACAGACCATCCAGGAGCTCCGGATCTCTCTCCGGATGCTCTCGACCAGAATCATGCGGTTGCCGCCCGAGACACCAGCACCCGAACAGACCGAGCAGCCAACCCTAGCCCCACCGCCGGTCGTGCCTCTTCCGCCTGAAGAACCAATTCCTGAGCCGATTCCGACACCCCCGTTCTGGCTTCGGGCCGGTCAACGCCTCAAGCGCATTCTGCGCCCTCCCCCCCCCCAACCCGTCATCCCGGTTCAAGAGGAACCCGACACGGATGAGAGCAGCCCCGCACCCGTTTCGGCCCCGGCTCCGGAACCAGGACCAGAGTCAGATCCCGCACCTTTCTCCGTACGTCGCGTGCTGTTCGTTGCAGGAGAACCCGACACGCCTGGCGTTCTGTACCGCTGTTACCGAAATGCTGCCGCCACCCGGGATGCCGGCTTTGAAGCCCGGGTCCAGCCCTGCGCCTCGATCGGCTACGACGATATTCTCTGGGCAGATGTCATGGTGTTCTGGCGTGTCGAGTACAGTGGCCATGTCAGTACGATCTTCGATCTCGCCGCAGCGGAAAACGTCATTACCGTCTTCGATGCGGACGATATTGTCTTCGTGCCCCATTATGCCCGCGTGGACATGATCGACGGTATCCGCTCGATCGGCGCCACGGAAGAACGGATCGAACGCTGCTTTTCGGAAATGCGCCGCACCTTCCTGCGCTGTGATCAGGGATCAACGACCACCGCCGAACTGGTCTTTGCCATGCACAGCCTGCGCCCCGTCGTTCACCTGCTTCCAAACGTTTATGACATGCTTTCCCTGCGACGTGCCCGCATGGCGCTGCGCATGCGCGGCGAGCCCGGCCGCGTCAACGCCGGCGACGGCCTGGTCCGCATCGGTTACGCCACGGGCTCCCGGACCCACCAGCAGGACTTTGGCCCCATCTGCCCCACCATCGCAGAAGTCCTGCGTCAGCGCCCTGAAGCACGCCTTGTCCTGTTCCGCGAACCCGTCACGCATCGTCCCATCCTGCTGATGGAAGAATTTCCCAGCCTGATCCCAGTGCAGGACCAGATCGAATGGCGCGATATGGTCCCTCTTGAGGAACTTCAGGACGAGTTCGCACGGTTCGACATCTCCATCGCGCCTCTGGTGACGGGAAACGTCTTCTGTGAAGCCAAAAGCGAGATCAAGTTTTTCGAAGCCGCCCTCTCCGGCGCAGCGACCGTCGCCTCACCGACCGGCCCGTTCCAGCGCGTCATCCGCCACGGCGAAACCGGCTTTCTGGCCGACAGCCCAACGGACTGGTACGACGCCCTGATCGCACTGATCGACAATCCGGAACGCCGCGTCCGTATGGCACGGGACGCCTATCATTCCGTCCTGTGGCCCTTCGGTCCGCAGGCGCAGACCCGGCGCATGAAACTCGTCCTGACGTCCATGTCCGGAGACGAGGCCGCTGCCCTTGCCGGGGAAACGCGTCTTGCCAGAGACCGTCTCGCTCCGGCCCCCGTGCCCGTCATCCCGCCCAGCCGCACCCTTTTCCATCACGATGCGCTGGGAGAAGCCCCCGTCACTGTCGTCATCACGTCCTATAATTACGAAGCACATCTTCTGGACGCGCTGGAATCCGTTGCGGCGCAGACTCTTCCCGTACTGGATCTGATCGTCGTGGATGACGGCTCGTCCGACGGATCGGTCGCCCTGGCCCGCATCTGGATGGAACGGCACTGCGACCGCTTCAACCGCCTGATCCTGCGCCAGTCTATTGCAAACGCCGGACTGGGAGGCGCGCGGAACATCGGAATGGACGCAGCCGAGACCGTTCATGTTATGCAGCTGGATGCCGACAATACCCTGCGCCCTGAAGCCTGCAAAACGCTTCTGGATTCCATGGGTGACAGCACAGCCTATGCCTATCCTCTCATCGCCTGTTTCAATGAACACGGGCCTGTGCTGGCGGACATAAGCACAGACACCCATCAACAGCCTGGCGCACCAGAGCTTCTGGGAGACCTTCCCTTCAATCCACTCTCCCTCATCTCGGGGAACCGTATCGATGCCATGGCCATGGTCACCAAATGGGCGTGGGCTGCGGTCGGAGGTTACTATGTTTCACGTGAAGCAATGGGCTGGGAGGACTTCGACCTGTGGTGTTCGCTGGCGGAACGCGGCCTGCCCGGCCATCACGTCCCGCAGATCCTGGCCGATTACCGCCAGCATGAGACATCCATGACGAACACCTCGACCGAAAAGGAGGCCCACAAGGCCCGTGTCGTGGCGTTCGTTCAGGCCAGACACCCCTGGATCCGCCTCAGTGCCGAACGCGCAAAGCCCCGGAAAAACTGAAACCCTTTTCCAGACCGGCCAAGAAAAAAAACCCGCTCCCGGACAGATCCGGAAGCGGGTTTTTCATAACCTGACAGATCGAACCGGGCTCCGCGCGGAAGCCCGATACGGCTCAATCAGAACGGCGCATCAATATCAACAACGTCGATCAGCTTGTGATTGACGAATTCCTTGATGCCCAGACCGATCAGTTCACGGCCATAACCCGAACGGGCCACACCACCGAACGGCAGGTCAGCCTTCACCATCGTCGGATGGTTGATATAGACCATGCCCGTATAGATCTGCTCGGCAACTTTCACGCCGCGCTGGGTATCCTTCGTGAAGACCGAACCACCCAGACCGAACGGCGAGTCATTGGCGATACGGATGGCATGCGCATCGTCTTTGGCCCGATAGAGCTGCGTCACCGGACCAAAGAATTCCCACAGACGGGCTTCGTTGTTCTCGTGCAGGTTGGTCATCAGCAGCGGCTGGAAGAACGCACCCTTCTCCGGCACCGACGGACCGATGGCCTCGACAACAGCACCGTGCTTCTTGGCTTCCTCGACCTGAGTCTTCAGATCATCAGCAGCCTTCTGCGAGGACAGCGGAGCCAGCGTGGTCTTCGGGTCCATCGGATCACCCGGGATCAGCTTGGCGACTTCGGCCTTGTACAGCTCCAGGAAGCGGTCATAGACAGCATCTGCCACGATCAGACGCTTTGCGGACACACAGACCTGACCGGCATTCCAGTGACGACCGAACGCAGCCCACTTCGCGGTCTTTTCCAGATCCGCATCGTCCAGAACGAGGAACGCGTCAGAACCGCCCAGCTCCATCGTGGACTTCTTCAGCGCCTGTGCCGCAATTCCGGCAACAACAGCGCCAGCCCCTTCCGAACCCGTCAGGGCCACACCGCAGACGCGCGGGTCCTTGAGGATCGTCTCGGTGTGATGACGGGCGGCATACAGGTTGCGGAATCCACCCTTCGGCAGACCGGCTTCCTTCATCAGGTCATCGAACGCGGCAGCACACTGCGGCACGTTGGAGGCGTGCTTGAGAATGACGGTGTTACCGGCGGAAAGCTGCGGCGCGATAATGCGGGCGATCTGGTAGAACGGGAAGTTCCACGGCTCGATCGCGAATACGATGCCCTGCGGCTGATGGATCAGGACAGCCTCGCCTTCCTTCGGATCCGCAACCGGCAGCTTCTCGGCTTTCAGAAGCTCTTCGGCGTTCTTGGCATAATATTCGAAGATCTCGGCGGACAGGATCGTCTCTGCCTTGGCCTCAGCATAGATCTTGCCCATCTCGAGGGTCAGAAGTTTGGAATATTTGTCGATATCACGGCGAAGAATGCTCGCCGCTGCCGTCATGATCTTTGCGCGCTCGGCGAACGGCGTGTGACGCCAGCTCTTGAACGCATCATAGGCTTCGGTCAGCGCGGTCTGGACTTCCTGGTCGGTTGCTTCCGGGAAGGTCTTGAGCGTCTCACCGGTATAAGGGTTGATCGTAGCGTAAGCCATGACGAGTCATGTTCCTATGTGGTGACGGGTTTCCAACATATTGGCACGGATGCGGGCAGACAAAACCCCCCACACTCCTGCACACCAAAACTTCACGGATGTGTGTTCGTTTCAGGTACATTATCACAAAGTTCCGCAAGCCATGCCGTTGCCGTGCCATCAGACGGCGCCCGCCAGTCTCCTCGCGGCGAAAGAGAGCCGCCGGAAACCAGCTTCGGACCATTGGGCATGGCGGAGCGTTTGAACTGGCTCGTCCCGAAAAACCGCCGCAGAAACACTTCCAGCCAATGCCGGATCTCGCCCAGATCGTAGGCAATCTTCCGGTCCTGCGGATAATGCTCGGGCCATGTTCCGCGGGACGCATCGCTCCAGGCCACCTCCGCCAGAAACGCGATCCGCGACGGCCTGAAGCCGTGACGCAGAATATGATAAAGTGTGAAATCCTGAAGCGGGTAGGGTCCGATCGTCTGTTCCGTGCTCTGAACGCCCTGTCCGGTATCGGGCACCAGCTCCGGCGTGATCTCCGCATTGACGATCCGCTCCAGAACCGCACCCACCACACCGTCACCCAGTTTTCCATCCCGCGCCAGCCAGCGGATGACATGCTGGATCAGCGTCTTCGGCATCCCGGCATTGACGTTGTAATGGGACATCTGGTCCCCCACCCCATAGGTGCACCAGCCCAGCGCCAGTTCCGACAGATCCCCGGTCCCGATCACGATACCATTACGGTAATTGGCGATCCGGAACAGGAAATCCGTCCTTAGCCCCGCCTGCACGTTCTCGAACGTAATGTCATGAACGGGCTGCCCCTCGGCGAAAGGATGGCCGATGCCTGCCAGCATCGTCTGCGCCGTCGGCCGGATATCCAGCTCATTCACCTCCACGCCCAGCGCCTCCATGAGCGCATGGGCCAGCGAGCGGCTCTCCGTTCCCGTCGCAAAACCGGGCATCGTGTAGGCCAGAACATGCGTCCGGGGCCAGCCGAGCTCATCAGCCGCCCGCACCGCCACCAGCAGCGCAAGCGTGCTGTCCAGCCCGCCTGAAACCCCGATCACGGCCCGCTGCGCCCCGCTCGCCTGCAAACGGCGGCGCAGCGCGCTGACCTGAATGGTCCAGCCTTCATAGCAGTCCCGCGCCAGCGTCCGCGCATCGGACGGTACGAACGGAAACCGCGCGACATCCCGTTTCAGCCCCAGATCCGTCATCGGCGGCGCAAGCGTGAATCCGACGGTCCGGAACGTCTGCCCCGCATGCCCGAACTGCCCCGTCCGCATCCGCTCCTGCCGCAGCAGATCCAGATCCACATCCGCCACAACCAGCCGCTCGCCCTGCGGGAACCGATCCGACTGCGCCATAAGCCGCCCGGCCTCATGGATCGACACCTGCCCGTCCCAGGCCAGATCGGTCGTGGACTCACCTTCGCCCGCCGCCGCATAGGCATAGGCCGTCAGCGTCCGCATGGACTGCGCCTGACACAGAAGCGACCGGTCATCCGTCCGCCCGATCGTGACCGGAGACGCCGACGGATTAAGAATGACCGTCGCCCCCGCTTCCGCCAGCTTCCCGCTCGGCGGAGACGCCACCCACAGATCCTCGCAGATCTCCACGCCCAGCGTCAGCCCGCGCATATCCTCGGCCTGGAACAGCAGATCCGCTCCGAACGGCACCTCTTCACCAAACAGCCGGATCGTCCCGGACGTCTGAAGCCCGGAGGTGAAATACCGTGGCTCGTAGAATTCCCGGTAGCGCGGCAGATGCGATTTCGGCACCACACCCAGCACGCGCCCGCGATGCACCACCGCCGCACAGTTATAGAGCAGGTCCCCCCGCACCAGCGGCAGCCCCACCACCGCGACGGACAGCAGATCCCGAGACCCCGCGACCACCCGCCGGAGCGCCTCGACCGCCCCGTCGAGCACCACGTCCTGAAACCGCAGATCATCCAGCGTGTAGCCCGTCAGCCCCAGCTCCGGAAACACCACCGCCGCCACACCCTGTCGGTCACAGTCGCGCAGAACCCCCAGAACCCGCTCACCATTCTTCAGCGGATCGGCAAGCGTCACCGGCAGCGTGCAGGCAGCGATCCGGGCGAATCCCTGATGATACAGGGAGCGGAACAGGGTCATGGCAGTCCTCCGGCAGGCACGGCTCCCGAATTAAGGGACCCGACCCATGGAAATATCGGAAACCGGGACTGTGCAAACAGCCCGAAAATAAAACGGATGTTGCGAAAATGAACCTGTTCACTCCGCCGCCGTTCAGCCTTCTCACACCCCGCCTCTCCCTCAGAGGGCGCTACTGACAAAGGAGACAGTCCCATGGACCTGCTACGCTGGACCATTGCCTTCCTTATCCTCGCCTTATGTGCTGCGGTGCTGGGCTTTGGCGGAATTTCGGCAGATTTTGCCTATATCGGCAAGATCCTTTTCTTCATCTTCCTGGTGCTGCTGATCATCAGCCTCATCTTCGGACGCGGACGCGGCACGCGCCTCTGATCCGGCCCCTCAGCGTCGGGAGCGGCCCATGCGGAAGCTCCCGACCAGAGCCACCACGAACACCACAACCGCATACAAACCACCCAGCTCCGTCATGGATATAGGCAGACCGAACAGGTAATCCGGCGAATCACACGGCTTGTTCGGCCGTGCGGGCATCGCCGACATCCAGTCCTTGAAGTTGCCCCCGTGAAAGACCGGCGCCCTGCATTCCGGCGCAGGGCTGGGCCAGAACTTGTGCTCCACGCCCGCATGCAGAACCGCCAGCCCGATACTGGTCATCAGACACAGAAGCCCGAAGAAAACCCCATACCGGGCATAGCGCTTCGGCAGCACGATCGTGACGATTCCAAGCCCGATCAGCACCCACCACGGACGCCGCTCCCACAGGCACAGCTCGCAGGGTGCAAGCTTCAGCCAGTGCTCGGCAAACCAGACGACCCCGAGCGCCACCAGCCCCGCCAGAACATACAGACCACCCAGAGCAGACGTTGAAACGGGGCGGTATGTTCTGTTCAGTGGCACGGACGGATCGCCTCCAGGCTATCAAGAAACTGCTTGGACCAGCTCCCCGCTGTATTGCGGGAAACCTCGTCATACATCGCGGACCATGCCGCATGACGGGCCTGCACGTCCATGGTCAGGCCGATATGAAGCGCATCGGCCATTCCTTCCGCATCCAGTGGATTGATCAGAAGCGCCTCGGGCATTTCCGGAGCCGCCCCCGCAAACCGCGACAGCACCAGCACGCCGGGATCGTCCTCGTCCTGCGCCGCGATGAACTCCTTGGCCACAAGGTTCATGCCATCCCGCAGCGGCGTGACAAACCCCACATCCGCCATCCGGTAAAGCCCGGCGAGGATATGCCGCCCGATCGGCCAGGTCGTGTAGCGGATCGGCACCCAGTCCGGCGTGCCATAGGCGCCGTTGATCGTCCCGACCAGGCCGTCCAGCTCTTCCTTGAGCAGACGATAGCTCTCCACGCCCCCCCGTGACACCGGAGTAACCTGAAGGAACGTCACCTGCCCGCGATGCTCGGGATAGTTCTTCAGCAGCGCTTCGAAGCCCTTCATCCGCTCCGGCAGACCCTTGGAATAATCCAGCCGGTCCACCCCCATGATCAGGTGCGTCCCCTCCAGCGTATCCATGATCTTCACCACTTCGTCGGAAGAAGCGCTTTCGATCGCCTGCTGACGGAAGCTGACAGGATCGATCCCGATCGGCACGGCCTCGACCGCCGCCTTCAGGCCATAGGCCTCGAAACACCCCTTGAGATTGGTCGCGTCCTCAGGCGTCTGCACCCCGATCAGATCGCACGCCGCCAGTCCGGTCAGCAGCATGTCGAGCTTGGGCAGCAGACGCGCTACGCTCCAGGGCGGGAACGGAATATGCAGGAAGAATCCGATCCGCCCCGTCACACCCCGGTCCCGCAGCATCTTGCCCAGTGGAAACAGGTGATAGTCATGGATCCAGACCGTATCATCCGGCTCCAGTAACCCGACCAGCCGGTCCGCGAAGACTTCGTTCGCCTCGTAATAGGCGTCGCAGTCCTCACGAGTGTAGCGGATCAGGTTGGTCCGGTAATGACACAGCGGCCACAGGACGCCGTTGGAAAAATTCAGATAGAACCGGTCATACTGCCTTTGGGTCAGGTCGAACGTCACATAATTGACGTTTCCCACCTGCTCACTCTGGACCGGCCGGTCGGCCGCATCCGCATGCTGATGGCCCGACCACCCGAACCAGAGGGTCTCCTGCGTCTGTACCGCATCATACAGACCAACCGTCAGCCCCCCGGCAGGCTGCGTACGCTCCCCAGGGGCAGGCGTCCGGTTGGAAACAATGATCAGGCGCCCCATCCGTGTCCCTCCGACAGATCATGCAGCCAGCGCCGGAACGTGGCCGCATCTGGAAAATCATCGGGAATGAGCCAGCCTGCGCCCCCCATCTGGCGCGCAGCCCTCACCCCGTCGCGGTCCGTGACGTCATCACCGGCAAAAACCGGAAGCCGCCCGGCAAAAGGCGGCTCCGCCATCAGTTCCCGCAGCGCCTTGCCCTTGTCGATCCCCAGTGGCCGGAGTTCGATGGCCATCTGGGCATCCTGAAGGTGAAACCCCCGGTTTTCCACCGGCCAGGCCGACGCCAGCTTCCGAAAAGCGGATTCCGCCTCGGGCGCACGACGGTAATGCAGCACCATTCCAGCTTTTTTGTGTTCAACACTGGCGCCCGGATGATCTGCCGCAGCCTTTTCAACAGCCTGCACCCATTCCCTGGGCACAACGGGCAGTTCGCGCTCCCGTAACGCCTGACCGGGCGCGTGACGCATCATCACACCGTGCTCGCCGGCCACGGCATGGGGAATATCCGGCAGGAAATAATCGATCTGTGCGATGGGCCTGCCGGTAATGATCGCAAGCGCGCCATCGAGCATGTCCCGAAGACGCAGCAGATCCGCCGCGAGCCCTTCCGGCACCCGGACACTTTCCGGAGTAGGCGCGATATCGACGAGCGTTCCATCGAAATCAAGCAGCAGGGCTGCCCGGGACGGGGGAAAGGGAACCTGAATCATGAAGCTGTCATTTCTTCCTGTTTCTGGGTCATTCCGCCCCATCCCACCTTATTCGAGGCCGGGATCAGCCTCGGGAGGTGACAGGGGCTGTCCCGAAGGCTGCGCAGGCATGGCCGGAGCAAGGGACGGCGCCGCACCGCTGGGAGGCGCGAGCGGAATGGGATTATGACTGTCCGGAGCAAGCGGCACAGGACCGCCTGAGGCAGAACCGGGCTGGGATGCCGGAGCATCGCCGCCCTCTTCCACGGGAACCTCCGCACTGGCGAGCACGGGTGCCTTCACCACAGGCAGAGGTCCCGCCTGCGGTGCCGTCGGCGCTCCCGCACAGGAGACAACGCGCACATCGTACAAAGGGCTGCCATAAGTTGCGACAGAAGGCTCCTGAGCCAGCATCCAGCCATCGAAAGGCGGCCGCTGCGGATCACTGCTGTCCTTCAGATGCAGCAGGGCTCCGGCATCCGCCGCCAGCGTCTGCGGCCGGCTGACACAGGCTTCAACACCCACGGAAAGACTGTGATAGGTCGCGCTCCCGCCCACGGGAATCGTGAGAAGCTCCAGATGGGCGTCCAGCCGGTCCAGCACACGCACCACGGCCTGCGACTGTCCCTGCCAGGTTGCAGCCGGATACATCGCCGGGGGCGCCACACCTGTCGCGGCCCGCGCACCCGAAATCCCGGCCAGCAGAATCATTCCGGCAGCCCCGCACGGCAGAACCCGGTCAGACCAGAGTTTCATCATGACTCTTTCTCCTGAGCCCCACCCTGGAGCGGGCTCTTCAGATCGGACAGCATCGCCTGAAACGTCTGCAGCATCGCCTGAGGCGCAACCCCCATCAGAACCCCGTCATCAAATGCATCCTGAAGGGCCTGACGCAGCTCGGTATCGTTTTCCCGCAGGATCTGGACCTTCTCCACACAGGACACGGGATTGCCCTCGTGGTCGACCCACAGAAACGCATTTTTCTGCGCATCCGTCATGCCTCAGGGCTCATCCGCCAGACTGCCCGCCGTCGGCTTTCCCGCAGCGGCCTTCTGGCTCTTCTGCAGCGAATCCGTCACGGAGAAAATGAACTTGCTCAGAAGCTGTTCCAGGCTGATGGAGCCCTGCGTCTCGGTCATGACACCCCCCGGCTTCACCACCGAATCCGCTCCACCCGGCGACAGCGCGATATACTTCCCGCCGAGCAGACTGTCAGACGTCACGATCGCAGCGGAATCCGTTGGCAGTTTCACATCCGGCGCCAGCGTAAAGGTCACCTGCGCCTGAAAGCTCTTCGGATCGACCACGGCCCCCGTCACATGCCCCACGGTAATGCCCGCAAGCCGCACATCGGAACCGACCGTCAGGCCGTCGATCTGGCTGAAGGACGCATGGACAGGGTAGCCCCCGTCATCGCTCTGATGGTGCCCGACCATTGCCGCGACCAGAAGACCCGCAAGGCAGGCAAGGACAGCGAACCCGGCCAGAAGCTCCAGCCGGTCATGACGGACCGTGACAGCGCTCATGACGATACCCTCGTGAAAATCATCCTTCCAGCACTACCCGACTCCGCTTCGCGCGTCCAATCCTCCCGCAGAAATCGTCCCTCGGCAGGCCCCGGGAAAATGTTATCCCCCATATCCCCATGTTCCCGCCCATTAGCGGCCTTCCGGAGGCCCTTTTCCGGCTTACGGGCGCATGGGCGCAGGGCGTAGATTCGCAGCATGACAGCTCGCCTTCACTGGACCGGCGTTCGCATGAGGACGCTTCAGGTCATGACCGACCCCGACGACAGCGCCCTGCGCTCCGTCACCCTTCCTGCCGCCTGGGATGACGAGGCCGCGCAGGCCCTCGCCCAGATCACCCTGAACGGTGGGCCGGTCAGACTTGCCGCGGAGGCAGCCCGCTGGGTGGACACGATCGACGCGTGCCCGCCCCTTCCCGGCACCCCGGCCAACACGCCGTCGCCGGGCCGGAGCCTGTCCTATCTTCTGCTGATGCAGCAGATGGCGCCCAATACCGCACTGTGGCAGTGCCAGCCCGACCAGACGCCCGGCTTCACCATCCGCCTGTCCAGCTTCGTGCAGGAGACCGGATTCGCCGCCGAGCATTTCGTCGCCTGCCTGCGTCTGGCCTGCGACGCCCTGCGCCGCCTTCATGCCGCGACCCGGATCGAACGTACAGGTGAGCTGCCCCTGTTCGATCTGCCCGCCCAGCCTGAAGACGAAGCCGCAGGACTCATTTTCCTGACCGATCTCGATGCCTGCCTGGCGGCCCTCGGTCTCGACTATGACAGTGACGACGCCCGCAACGCCGCCTGCGCCATGGCCGCACTCGCCACCACCGTGGCCCGCGCCGGAACGAAACTGTCCCCGCCTTCCATTCCGGAATCACCCCTGCCGGGACTGCGAACCCTCGCTTCCTCGGTCTGCGCTACCGAAGAGGGGCGGCATTTCTGTCCGATCGAAACCGGATTTTCCTCCCCGGCCCCGACCGAAGGACTGCTGGACGTCGAAACCTGCGGCCTCGCCCCTGCCTTCTCGCCCCTGCGCGAAGATGGACATCTGCGTGCGTCCACGCTGGCCCGGCTGGCCTGCCGTGGCCTGACGCCCGAATCCGCCCTGGCACTCGCACTGGCCGGCGAGACCCCGCTCCCGCCCGTTCGTCCGCAGGCCCAGACTGCCATGCACGCCGCAGTGAAGAATGTCGTGGACTTCCTGCCGGCGGTGCCAGAACCCGATCTGGCCGACCTTCAGGCCAAGCTGGCCCGTGGCGTGCGCCGCCCGCTCCCCATGCGTCAGACCGGGTTCACCCAGCGCGCGGCCGTGGGCGGTCACAGTCTTTTCATGCGCACCAGCGAATTCGAGGACGGCACACTCGGCGAGATCAGCCTCACCCCACCCCGCGAGAGCCCCATGGCCCGCGGACTGATGGACTGCCTCGGCCACGCCGTCAGCATCGGCCTGCAATATGGTGCCCCGCTGGAAGCCTTTGTGGAGCGATTCGCCTATACGCGCTTCGGTCCCGCAGGCACTGTCGAGGGCGATCCGTCCACGGCTTACGCGACCTCCATGCTCGATTATGCCTTCCGCACCCTGTCGGAAGCCTATCTGGGCGAGCACATGCCGGATGCCCCCCGCGTCGAACCCAGTTCGGAAGATCCAGCCCCCATGCTGCCCTTCGGACGCGGCTCTGGCGAGAGTCCGGAATGGAAAGACCGCGGGCGCCGCCTGAAACTGGTCAGCTAGGGCGAAAACGGGTTTCGATGGCTCCGGCGAGCAGAATACATTGACAGTCAACGGACTCGCCGGTAGCTAGCGCCTGCGCTGAGAAGGAATCCGGTTGAATGACCGGGTAAGAAGGATGCGTACAGGGTAAGGGATCAGACCTCATGGGACACGCCCCTGCCGGTGACGACGGAAACTTCGACGAACGCCTGAGGCGTGCCCGTCAGAAGCTCGATCCCCGCTCAGGGGAATTCGCCGTAACCGACGAGGGCAACGATGACAGTTCCATGTCATCCCTTGGACTGGCGATCCGCGTGGGAACCGATCTTGTGGCGGGGCTCGCGGTCGGTGTAGCCATAGGCTACGCGCTGGGTCACTGGTTCGGGTACAGGGCTCTGTTCCTGTCCGTTTTCGCCCTGGCAGGATGTGGTGCCGGCATGTTGAATGTCTGGCGGGTTTTGAAGGATTCGGACATGGTGTCCGGACCGAAAGATGACGGGAGAAGCCAGCGTGGCAGCCGGATCGACGATTGACGCGCTCGGACAGTTCGAGCTCCATCCGGTTCTTGGACATCTGGGAGAAGCCCTGCGGTTCTCGCAGTCGCCACTGTTCATGCTGATCGCCGCTGCCGTCGTTCTGGTCTTCCTGTATGTCGGGATGCGCCCCGCCGCCGTCGTGCCGGGTCGCCTTCAGGCCGCCGCCGAGATCAGCTACGATTTCGTCCACGACCTCGCCGTCAGCACGATCGGTGAAAACGGCGCAACGTTCTTCCCGTTCGTCTTCGCAATCTTCTTCTTCATCCTGGCCGGCAACTATCTCGGCCTGCTGCCCTTCTCCTTCACGTACACCAGCCACATCGCCGTGACCTTCGGCCTGGCCATCATGGTGTTCGTCATCTCGATCCTTGCTTTCATCCGCTTTCAGGGTGTGGGCTTCCTCAAGCACTTCCTGCCCGCTGGAACGCCTGTCTGGCTTGCTCCGCTGCTGGTGCCGATCGAGATCATCTCTTTCCTTTCGCGTCCTGTCAGCCTGTCGATCCGACTTTTCGCCAACATGGTGGCGGGTCACGTGCTTCTGGAAGTGTTTGCCGGCTTCACGATCATGCTCGCCGGTCTGGGCGCATTCGGCCATGTCCTGGCCATCGCCCCGATCGCGATCAACGTCGCGCTGACGGCCCTCGAACTGCTGGTGGGTGTGCTGCAGGCCTATGTGTTCGCCATCCTCACCTGCATCTATCTGCGTGAGGCCGTCGCTCACTGAGCCACACCAGCTTCGCACTAACCCTTTAATCGACCCAACAAGGAACCTGACAATGGACGTTCAAGCCGCTCACGAATTCGGCATCAGCATCGCCCAGGCCGCCCGTGACCTCGGTGCCGGTATTGCCGTTTTCGCCCTCGCCGGTGTCGGCATGGGTCTCGGCAACATCTTCTCGACGCTGATCAGCTCGGTTGCACGCAACCCGGCCTCGCGTCCGCATGTCTTCGGCATCGGCATGCTGGGCTTCGCGCTGACGGAAGCCGTCGCGCTGTTCGCCCTGCTGATCGCCTTCCTGATCCTGTTCGCCTGAGGTCGAACATGTACCGTACGCCACGCCTCTTCCTGTTCGCCGCCCCGCTTGCGGCCGTGCCGGGCCGTGCCGTGGCTGCGGGCATGCCACAGCTGAACTTCCACGATCCGCTGCTGATCGGACAGGTCGTCTGGGGAGCCGTCATTTTCGGCGGCTTCTATCTCGCCCTGAGCCGCTTCGCACTGCCGCGTGTCGAACGGGTGCTGACCAACCGTCGGACCCGGATCCAGAACGATCTGGATGTTGCCCGCAAGGCCAAGGCTGAAGCCGACCGCGCCAGCGCGGAACTCCTCAGCGCCCGTCATGAAGCAGCCGAGCAGGCCCGCGCCCATGTGGAGCGGATCCAGAGCGAAGCCCGCGCCAACGCGGAAGCTCACGCTGCGGAAACGGCCAAGCGCCTCGAAGCCGAGATCGCCAGCGCCGAGACCCGAATCACCCAGTCCCGTGAACAGGCCCTGTCCAGCCTGTCCGAGATCGCCACCAGCACCACCCAGGATCTGGTTTCGCATCTGATCGGCACGCAGGACGAACAGACTGTCGCCAGCGCCGTCAAACGCGTCAGCGCCTAAGGAGACGAAGATGTTCCACGATCCCCGGTTCTGGACCGCCCTCGCCTTCGTCCTGTTCTTCGTCATTTTCGGGCGCAAGCTCTGGGTCGCCATCACCGGCCACCTGGATGCGCGCGCCGACAGCGTCCGCCACGACCTCGACGAGGCAGCCCGTCTGCGTCGCGAAGCCGAGCAGATGCTGGAAGATGCCACCCGCGAGCGTGAAAAGACCCTGGCCGAAACACAGGCCATGCTTGCACGCTCCGAAGCCGAGGCCGCCGGTCTGGCAGAACGTGCCCGTCAGGACGCCGAAGCCGCCGCAGCCCGTTATGAAAAGATGGCGCAGGATCGCATTCACGCAGCCGAACGTTCGGCCATCCGTGAGATTCAGGATCGCGCTGCCCAGATCGCCGTTGCCGCAGCCCGCGACGTCGTGTCGACCCGTCTGACGGAGAGCCCCGACATCGCCGCAACCCTGATCGACAAGGGCATCGACAGCCTGCCGGAAGCCCTTCGGCGCTCCGCTGCCTGATCCGATGCCCCCCTCCACGGTGCAAGGTTCCTTTCATGACGACGGAAAGCCCACAAGGCTCTCCGTCGTCATGGCCGTTCTGAACGAGGCGGAAAACATTCTGCCGGTCTGTCAGGAACTGGCGGACACTTTTGGCGCCGATCCTTCCATAGAGATCCTTGCGATCGATGACGGCAGCACCGACGCCACCGTCAAAAAGCTTCTGGAAGCCCGGCAGACGCTCCTGCCCCGCCTGCGCATCATCAGCCATCCAAAGCGTCTCGGAAAATCCGCAGCACTCCGCACCGGCATTACAGCCGCGAAGGGCCAGTGGATCGCCACCATTGATGGCGATGGTCAAGACGACCCGTCCGCCATCCTGAAAATGCTGGATCAGGCGACATCAGCTCCGGGCACAGCCCCCCTCGTTGTCGGCGTTCGGCGCAAGCGCAATGACCGCCTGTCCCGCCGGATCGCCACACGCCTTGCCAACGGCCTGCGTCGCCGCCTTCTGAACGACGGCTGCCCCGATACCGGCGCACCGCTCAAGCTGTTCTCCCGCGATCTCTTCCTGAAGATCCCGCAATTTGAAGGCGTCCACCGCTTTCTGCCTGCCCTTCTGGGACATTACGGCGCGCCGCTGATCTGCATCGAAGTCCAGCACCGGGCCCGACTGCACGGCAGCTCGAAATATACGAATTTCAACCGGGCCCTCGTGGGAATCCGTGACCTTCTGGGCGTCATGTGGCTTCAGAACCGCACGCACCTGCCCGATCATCTGACCGAACACTGAAGCCGTCACCGGATCCGGGCCTTCCGGGATCCTGCCGCATGCCCGGCCTGACAAAACGGCGCGGAGAGTCCCCATGACCCTGAACCTCCGGCATTATGCTCTTCTCGGGCTGCTGGCCTTTCTGCTCGCGCTCCCCGGCCGCATGACGCTTCCGCCCCTCGATCGGGACGAGCCCCGCTATATGGAAGCATCTGAACAGATGCTTCTCTCCCACAACTTCATCGACGTCCGTTTTCAGGACAAACCACGCTATCTCCAGCCGGCCGGCATCTACTGGCTGGAAGCAGCCTCGACTGCCGCGGCCGAAAAGATCTTCGGTCCCTCGGTTCTGCGCAAGACATGGCCCTACCGGATTCCAAGCCTCCTTGCCGCAACCATCATCGTCCCCCTGACTGCCTGGATCGGCGCAACTCTCTTCGGTGGCGCAACGGGCCTGATGGCGGCAGGCCTGCTGATGGTCTCGACCCTGTTTGTCGCCGAAAGCCACATGGCGACCATCGACACGGTCCTGCTGCTGGACATCCTCTGCATCGAAGCCGCCCTTCTCTGTGCTCTCACCGATCGGCAGAAGAACCGCCCCACTCATCTGCGGGTCGCAGTCGCCTACTGGCTCGCCCTCGGCATCGGGCTCATGCTCAAGGGACCGGTCGTCCTCATTCCAGGCTTCGGCACGCCTCTGGCTTTGTGGTTTCTGGAAAAAGACCGCTCATGGTGGTCCCGCCTGCGCCCGCGCTGGGGCTGGCTGCTCATGATTGCCGTGGTCGTTCCATGGTGCGTCGCCATCGAAATCATCAGCGGCGGGGACTTCTTCGCCCGCGCGGTTGGGCGCAACTTCCTGGGCAAGGTCGCCCATGGTCAGGAAGCTCACGGCCTTCCTCCCGGCTTCCATCTGCTGGTTTTCGGACTGGCCTTCTGGCCTGGCTCTCTGTTCGCCGCCATGGCCATTCCGGCAGTCTGGAAAAACCGCAAACTCCCGCAGGTCCGCTTCCTCCTCAGCTGGATCGTCCCGCACTGGCTGGTGTTCGAACTGATCGCCACCAAACTCCCGCATTACGTCCTGCCAACCTATCCGGCGATTGCCATCCTTACTGCCGCAAGCCTCATGGCATGGCGCCCTCCCACACTCTCACGATGGGCAAAGGCTCTTCTCGGAGTCTATGGCGTTCTGTGGGCGGTCATCGGCATCGGCTTCTGCCTTGCCGGCAGCACCGCTCTGTACAGGCTTGAGCACACATTCTCACTCTCCGCTCTGATCGCACTGGGAGGCTCTCTGCCACTGATGCTCGGCGCCATTATGATGCTCCTGAAGCAGCAGCGGCGACAGGCAGCCTTCTGCGCCATGGGCGCAGCCGTCATTGCTCATGCCGGCCTGTTCCTGAGCGTGATTCCCAATCTCCAGACCATCCGTCTCAGCCCCCGGATTGCGGATCTCTTCGAAGACGTCCGCCCCTGCAATGACAGTGTTTTGGTATCGTCATCCTATTCCGAGCCAAGCCTTGTCTTTCTCGTCGGCCCCAATACGCAACTCATCGGCCCCGCCGCCGCTGCGGCATATCTGCACAATCATCCTCAATGCAGTCTGGCACTAATTGATTTCAAAGACGAAACTGTTTTCATGGAGTCTGTGAAGAAATATGGAATGAATGTACTCAAATACAACTCAATAAAAGGACTCAATTACTCAAATGGACACCACCTAAATCTAGATTTATTCGCTCCTATTTAAGTTAATTAACTCATAATTAAATTATAATATTTCTTTATATAAATATTAAAACAGCATAATATTGTTTATTTTATCATACAATTTAATATTTTGTATTTTCACATGAGTTGAAACAAGCCCTATCGGACAGATATTTCATAATAATGCACCAACAATATTGGAAAAGCATCCTGGTTTTAAGTAAATGTCTGCAATTCCTTTTTCTGCACCTAGATTGGCGGGTGCGCCCTGAAGCCGCCAGGTTTCCTTGATGTTGCGGAGCACCTTACTCGCCTGCGTGGGAGTGGAGATCACCTCGAAACCTTTTCACGGAGTATGGATGTCGAAGTGCTCCGACCCGATCTGGAAAAGGCGTTGTCCTATACAGACGGAAACAAAGGGGGGCGCCCCCCCTTTGACCCCGGTACGGAATATCTGTCAGCGACCGCCTGTCCTTCATGCGCTTTCTCGGTCCTGGGGCATTGGACCGCGTGTCTGATATCAAAACGATCTGACTGTTGCGCGTCTGTCTGGCACAGACTGACGCCATTGGTGTGCCGTTCAACCAGTTCGATGCCATAGTGCGGGTCGCACGAACACCTGCCAATATCAGGCATCAAGATATTCAGGGTCTACCAAATTAAAAAACGTTTGCTGGTCGACAGTAAAATAACGTGGATAAGAGGGATCACGTTCAAATAACGGATCAGAACTCCAGCGTTCGAGCATAGTCTGAGTTTCTAAAAAAAAGCGTGTTTCATGTTCCGGTTTGTCATCCGTCCCACGTGACAGACTTTCGTGATGATAGGCAATCGTCTCGGCACTAAAAATAATCCGGTACCCGGCCCGACGAATTTTCAAACATAGATCAACATCATTGAAAGCGACTTTCAGCGCTTCTTCATCAAATCCACCGACCTCTTCAAAAACAGTACGCCTAACCAGCATCAGGGCTGCCGTTACAGCGGTTATTTCATGCGAAAGCATGGTGCGACCGATATAGCCATATTCTGATAACGGATCACCCCGATGTACGTGAGCTGCCACACCAGCCGGACCAACAACCACACCGGCATGCTGAATCGTATCATTAGGATAAAGCAGCTTGGCACCAACCGCTCCGACATCCTTGAATGCCTGAGCTTCTCCAACCATACGGTGTAACCACTTCGGGTCTTCCACAAACACGTCGTTGTTCATGAACACGACAAAATCAGATGTGGTCTGAGCTACAGCAATATTGTTAAGCCGAGAAAAATTGAACGGCTCTTCTACTGTTATAACAGAAACGTTTTCATGCTTCTGAATTTTTTTGATGAAACCCAGTGTCTCATCACGAACTGACCAATTATCGATCAAAATAATATTATAGTTCTTATATTCCGTATGCTTGAGGATATTTTCGACGCAGGTCAGCGTCGTATCCAACTGATCTTTAAAAGGAATGATGATGGTCACAGAGGACTGCGTACGAGAAGTCCATTCCACGCCATAAAGCGTCAGCCCGCGGATGGACGAAACCTTGGAGGCTATTTTCCGCCGCTTGAGATGGTCGGCCACACATTTTACGCCTGCATTGATAGCGTAAGTTTTCTGGCTCACATCCACGGCTGTGGAATTGGGGGTTTTACGCCAGTGGTAAAGAATTTCCGGCACATGGAAAATTTCCGATGGCTTCAGAACTTCCGTTGCTTTCAGTACGAAATCATGATCTTGCGCCCCGTTGTAATCGGAGTCGAGATGACCAATCTGGCGCATTGTCGCAGCATCTACCATCGTTAAATGGCATATATAGTTGCAACCAAGAAGGTAACGATAGTTGAAATCAGGTTTGAGATTAGGCTCCAAGTAGTACCCAGCCTGATCAATTTTATCCTCATCTGAATAAAGTAGCTTGGCTCCGGTTTCATGGGCCGCGATAACCATTATTTCAATAGCAACGTTTACCAATAGATCATCATGATCAAAAAATGCAATATACTGTCCTTTAGCAGCATCCATCGCTACATTTGTGGCACCCGCAATACCAATATTCTTTTTCAGAGTAACACATTTGATCCGCGGGTCACTTTTAACAAAATTATTGATGATTTCCGTTGTTTCGCGACTCTTACCTGCATCGTCAACGAGGATCAGTTCCCAATTTTTATAGGTCTGATCAATAACCGACTGCACAGCGGCCTTGAAGTCGCTTTCAAGGGGACGATAAACGGGACAAAGAATTGAAACAAGCGGCGTAAATACGCCGTTTTTTTCAGCACGTACCCGTTGTTCGGCCACTCGTTTGCTCAGAAGGGTGTAATATTTGCGTGCCCATCGATCGTAATCTCCTAACGTATAGGGACGCTTGGGAACGAGATCACGAAGCTCTTGACGCAGCTTCGCCATACGTCTGTAAATTTCATCGAGTTCATTGGTAACGTCGATGATCCGACTTTCAAACGCATCATCAGCAAATGATGTTACGATAGGACAGCCATCAAGTTCTATATCATCCGGCTGTGCCAAGACCTTGATTGTATGCTGACCACTGCCTCTCAACGCCTGCGGAATAGGAAATTCAAACCCGCAATTAGGATCACACCCTAAAACAGCAGCAACATCTCCGCGATAACGGTTTGCCCGTGTCTGCCCGATACGAATACCATCGACAAGAATTGATAGCACCACACCACCAGCCTCTTCGCTATCTGGCAGCTTGCGAAGCACCCACCCACGTAGCGCGCCCTGCTTCACACCATCGACATGACTTTTATAAGAAGGTTTGAGATGGCCGGAAAATGTGATTGAAGTCATGCCGTCGGACAAAAGTGGCAGAGCGGACCGGTCATCCAGCCGCAATGAAAGCGTATGTTTTTCACCATTAAAATAGCTTGGTGGTATTTCGAATCTGAAACCCAAGTCAGCAGTTGGCAGTGAAAGCTTTGCCTGAACGTCTTCACGAGGCAAATCGGCAGTAGCCATTCCGACTTCCTGCCCATCAATAATAATGTGAATCCTTACAGGAGAAAATTTTTTCAGATTGCATGTCGCCCATCCTCGAACGACACCATCTTCCAGCCCGTCAAAATGTCCCTGGAACTGAACTAAGGATGTTCGAGTTGCTACTGATTTAGACATTTTAACGCATCCACCTCATAAAAAATCAGTCAAGGACATCTCTGCCTAGGAACAAAATATCTTGCGATCATTTCCGTTGAATAGAAAGACCCAGAAAGTTCAGAATATTACATTAAAAACATATGGGTAAATAACTGCCTCGGCAATCCCTGATACGCATTAACATTCCCAAGAAAATGCAATCCAAACTCATTTGGATATGCAGAAAATATCTTCACCAGACCCAATAAATTACAAGAAACAATATTCATACATTTTATATTACAACCCGCACCAAACAATGAAAACTACATTCTTTTGAGCGAAAAATTGTAATTCACAAGTGCCCCAATTGAAATAAAATGACGAATAAGGCACCCTCTATCCGTGAGAACAGATAGATCAGAGGAAAACTCCAAAAATACAATATTCAATCTACAAATTCAGAAATGAATTTCCCACACCTAGTTTCCACACGAGATCAGAGATAGTTTTTTATTTCTTCGTCACTACAGGGGGGATTCTAGTTTCATCAATACTTACGACAAAACACTCACCGTGGTGGAGCTGAGGGGAATCGAACCCCTGACCTCCTCATTGCGAACGAGGCGCTCTCCCATCTGAGCTACAGCCCCACGGCAGAACAATAGTTCTCTTCTTCTCGCAGACTGTCAAGCAGCCCTGCACGCAAGACGTTGTTCTATGCTATCGCTATGGCTACAAACGTTCCTCAACCAGCCTTTCGGCTGCCCTTCCCGACATTCGACGAGGTTTTATATGGTTGCCCTGCATTCCATTATCCTGATGCTGATCCAGGCTTTTGTGTGGATCCTGCTGGCATATTGCATCCTGTCGATGCTGCTGGGCTTTGGGATCCTGGATATTCGCAACCGGTTTTTCTATTCCATTTTCAACACGCTGGCGCGGATCGTCGAACCCGTCATGGCTCCGATCCGCAGCATCCTTCCCAACACGGGCGGCATGGATTTCGCGCCGATGGTCGTCCTGCTTCTGATCCAGTTTCTGGTCTACCCGGCCGTCAACCGGATCTTCTTCATGCTTGCGACGCAGAACAGCTTCTGAAAACGCGGCCTATCTCAAGGCGCGCCACACCTCTTCCAGTGCTTCAACCAGCGTATCCCGTGTCTCCTGATGCGGCGTCCCATCCGGACGCTGCATCCAGACCGACCATCCCGTTCCCGGCTGACGCTCCATTTTCACAGCCCAGTCCGCTGGCAGACGGGAGAAAACCCGCTCCATCCGGGCTTCAGCCGTCAGGGGTTTGGCGTAATTATGACCCATCACGAATAGCTTTCGTCTCTCGAACGGCCCGGCGTCCCCGGATCAGGCCGTCCCCCCCACCGTCAGACCCGAAATCTTCAGGGTCGGCTGCCCAACCCCCACCGGCACGCCCTGACCGGCCTTGCCGCAGGTACCGATGCCAGGATCCAGCGCCACATCGGACCCGATCATGGAAATCTGGTTCATCGCATCCGCCCCATTGCCGATCAGCGTGGCGCCCTTCACCGGACGGATGATTTTCCCGTCCTCGACCAGATAGGCTTCCGAAGCCGCAAACACGAACTTGCCCGACGTGATATCCACCTGGCCTCCCCCAAAGTTCACGGCATAAAGCCCCCGCTTCATCGAGCGGATCATCTCGTCGGTGGTCGCACTTCCTTCCAGCATGAGCGTATTGGTCATGCGCGGCATCGGAGCATGCGCATAGGATTCCCGACGGCCGTTCCCGGTGGATTTCGTGCCCATCAGACGGGCATTCAGCCGGTCCTGAAGATAACCGGTCAGGATCCCGTCCTCGATCAGAACGGTCCGGGACGTCGGTGTTCCCTCATCATCAACACTCAGCGAGCCACGACGCTCCGGAAGCGTTCCATCATCGACCACCGTCACACCTGGAGACGCCACACGCTTGCCAATCATCCCCGAGAAGGATGAGGTCCCCTTGCGGTTGAAGTCGCCTTCCAGCCCATGCCCGACAGCTTCGTGCAGCAGGATGCCCGGCCATCCCGGGCCAAGCACCACATCCATTTCTCCTGCCGGTGCGGGCGTGGCTTCCAGCGTGATCAGAGCCTGTTTCAGAGCCTTGTCGACCGCATCGCGCCACGTTTCCGGCGCCAGCAGCCGGTCCAGTTCATAGCGCCCCCCCAGCCCACAGCTTCCGCTCTCGCGCTGACCGTCCTTTTCCACGACGACCGACACATTCATCCGCACCAGCGGCCGCAGATCCGCCACATCGCCGCCGGAGTCCGCGCGCCGCATGATCTGCACGGCCTGCCATTCGGAACTCAGTACGGCACTGACCTGCACCACCCGGGAATCCAGACCCCGCGCATAGGCATCGATCTCGCTCAGAACCGCCGCACGCGCTGCAAAATCCGTTCCTTCAAGCGGGCGGGAGTCGCCATAAAGCCGCTGGTTCGTCGCCTGCGGTCCCGGCGCCATGATGCCGCTGCGTCCCTGCCGCACGGCACCCACCGTACTGACAGCCCGCTCCAGAGCATCCCGGCTGATATCGTCCGCATGCGCAAAAGCCGTCTCCGTTCCCAGAACCGCCCGCAGCCCGAATCCCGAAGACGTGTTGAAGCTCGCCGAACGGATCGTCCCGTCATCCAGACTGATGCTTTCGTTCTCCCGGTATTCAAGAAACAGCTCGCCATCATCCACGCCATCAAGCCCACGATTGACGAGCGCCCGGGCATCATCGCGGGTCAGCTTTGAATCAGGCCGCCCGAAAAACAGGGCATCGGTCGTCGCAAGAGCGCCCAGAGCATCAGCAGCAACAGACATGAGAAATCTCCAGACAGAACAGACCGGCTTTTCCGGCAGACAGATTGAACACAGAGCGGATCACAACACAGGGCTTTTAAGAAAGGGCCTTTTCCAGCCGTTTCAAGGCCTCCTGCAGGATCTCCGGCTTTTTGCAGAACGCGAACCGGATCAGGTTCTGCGGTGCGGCATCCCCCTGCGGGTCATAGAAAGCCGAAACCGGGATTGTGGCCACACCCGCATGTTCCACCAGCCAGCGCGCGAATTCAACATCGCCCCGTCCGGCTGCATGACGCGAAATATCCGCCACAATGAAATAACTGCCATCCGCAGGCAGCGTCTCAAAACCCAGCCGGTGCAGACCATTCCGCAGCAGATCCCGCTGTGTTTCCATCTGCGCTGACAGCCCTTCGTAATAGCTGTCATCCTTGTTCAGCCCGTAAGCCACGGCCCGCTGAAGGTTCGGGGCCGTTGCGAAAACCAGAACCTGATGCGCCTTCGCCACCACGGATGCCAGCGCTGCCGGTGCCGTCACATAACCGACTTTCCATCCCGTCAGGGAAAAGCTTTTGCCCGCGCTCCCGATCCGCATGCACCGCTCGCGCATCCCGGGCAGCGTCATCAGCGGGATGTGTTTCACGTGAAACGTCAGATGCTCGTAAACCTCGTCACAGATCGCATAGGCATCATGTTCCCGCACCAGTTCCGCAATCAGCTCAAGCTCCTCACGGACAAACACCTTCCCGGACGGGTTCATCGGTGAATTGAGCATGATCGCCTTGGTCTTCGGACCAAACGCAGCCCGAAGCTCCGCCTCCGGCACGGACCAGTGCGGCGGCGCAAGCCGCACACAGCGTGGCACCGCCCCCAGAAGCTTCAGCGCCGGCAGATAGGTGTCATAAAGCGGCTCGATCACCACCACTTCGTCGCCCGGTTCCACAACCGCCATAAGACATGCCGCCAGAGCCTCCGTCGCGCCGGACGTCACGACAACTTCCGTCGCCGGATCAACGTCGATCCCATAAAAACGCCGGTTGGACGCCGCCACGGCCTCGCGCAGTTCCGGCAGTCCCGTCAGCGGCGCGTACTGGTTGCGTCCATCCCGAAGCGCGTCCGCCGCAACCTCAATGATGTCCTGCGGCCCTTCCGTATCCGGGAATCCCTGCCCGAGATTGATCGCCCCATGCTTCACGGCAAGCTGTGACATAATCGTGAAGATGGTCGTCGGAAGACTCGCAAGATACTGATTGGGCGTTTTCATCAACGGATTCCAGAACTGACGGAAAACAGAAAGCCCCGCACCATCGCAGGCTGAAGGAGCGCTGAAAAGCCTTTCGCACTCCCCTTCCGTTCCATAATGGAAATCCTGTCTCCCGCCCCTCAGTCCAGCCCCTGCATTTTGCGGCGCATGTCCCGCAACAGCAGCTGTCCCAGCCCCCGCAAAAGAAGCATCGCCAACACGACAAGGACGATTCCGACACCGCAGCAGAGGATCGCATATCCCCAGGAAAGCGGGATGCCATTCCCGGGGACACCATCCGTCGTAACAGTGATCGAGAACGGGCTGTCGTCCACCACGAAAAGATCCTGCGGAACAAAGAGCCGCAGCACGGGCATCGCTGCCAGAAGAAGCCCCGTCAGCCCAAGCGCAATCACGACAAATCCGCCGACAAACGCCAGCAGACTCCCCGCCGCCAGCCGCAGAAGAACCCAGAACAGACCAAAGGGATTGGACTGCTGCACACCAACGGACAGCTCATGCCGGATCGTAAAACGTGCTGCGAGCCTGTCCGGCTTTCCCAGTCTTTCCAGCAGCGCCAGGACCGCCCCTTCCCCCAACCGGGCCTGCGCCGCGACCTGGGCCCGCACTTCAGCGACAATCACATCCCGCTCGCTTTCAGGCAGGCTGAGCAGGCCGCCCCGGAACTCGTGCAGGTAGCGTTCGAGCGGCAGGGAAAGGAGATCGCTGTCTTTCAGGCCGTCCGGAGATGAGGAAGCAGGCATCATGAGGATATTTCCCAAAAAGAGTCTCGCTGCTCTCTTTGCATGCAAGTTCCGGACCAGATGTGGAAAACTCCGGTTCGCTTCCGAAAGATTCAATCATAAATCCGCCAAATGGCGTAATTTCCCATACTCGACAGACGGGCATTTGTCGCTTAATCGTTTTGCAGCCGTTTACACGATGCAAGGCGACAGATCGATGGCCAAGAAAGCCCCCACTTCCTCTACCGTGAAACCGAAGGCCGCTCCCGCGCGCCGTACCTCGAAGGCTGCAGCCCCCAAGGCTGCTCCCGCAGCAGCTGGCAAGCCGCCCGCCCCGAACCCGCAGGCCGTTGCCCGCGTCTTCGAGATGATCCAGGAGCACGCGGCGGAATTCGTCGATCTGCGCTTTACGGACCCCAAGGGCAAGTGGCACCACACGACCCAGACGGTCTCGACCATCGAAGACGATACCTTCGTTGAAGGCTTCATGTTCGACGGCTCTTCCATCCAGGGCTGGAAGGCCATCAACGAGTCCGACATGGTCCTGCTTCCGGATCCGGAAACGGCCGTCATGGACCCGTTCTCCGCCAAGCCGCAGCTGATCCTGTTCTGCGACATCATCGATCCGAAGACGGGCAACTTCTATAACCGTGACCCGCGCTCGACCGCCAAGCTCGCAGAAGCCTATCTCAAGGATGCCGGCTTCGGTGACACGGCGTTCTTCGGTCCGGAAGCCGAATTCTTCATCTTCGACAACGTGCAGTTCGGCACAGGCCCGAACTTCGGCATGTACCAGCTCGACAGCATCGAAGGCCCGGGCGCGTCCCTGAAGGCCTATCCGGAAGGCAACATGGGCCACCGCCCTGTCGTCAAGGGTGGCTACTTCCCGGTCCCGCCGGTGGACAGCGAGAACGACCTGCGCGCCGAAATGCTCTCCACGATGGGCGAAATGGGCCTGCCGATCGAGAAGCACCACCACGAAGTCGCACAGTCGCAGCACGAGCTCGGCACGAAGTTCGACACGCTCGTGAAGTCCGCCGACTTCATGCAGATCTACAAGTACTGCGTGCACAACGTCGCCCATTCCTACGGCAAGACGGCCACGTTCATGCCGAAGCCGATCTCGGGCGACAACGGTTCGGGCATGCATGTCCACCAGTCCATCTGGAAGGATGGCAAGCCGACTTTCGCTGGCGACAAGTATGCCGACCTGTCCGATGAGGCACTGTACTATATCGGTGGCATCATCAAGCACGCGAAGGCCCTGAACGCCTTCACGAACCCATCCACCAACTCCTACAAGCGCCTGATCCCGGGCTTCGAAGCCCCCGTGCTGCTGGCCTACTCCGCTGCGAACCGTTCGGCCTCCTGCCGTATCCCGCATGCGACCAACCCGAAGGCCAAGCGCGTTGAAGTCCGCTTCCCGGACCCGACCGCCAACCCGTATCTCGCCTTCGCCGCCATGCTGATGGCCGGCCTCGACGGCATCCGCAACAAGATCCATCCGGGCGACGCCATGGACAAGGATCTGTACGAACTGCCGAAGGAAGAACTGGCCCAGATCCCGACGGTCTGCGGTTCGCTCCGTGAAGCTCTCGAAGCCCTCAAGGAAGACCATGCCTTCCTGCTCGAAGGCGGCGTCTTCACCAAGGACCAGATCGAAAGCTACATCGACATCAAGTGGCCGGAAGTCTACAAGTTCGAACACACGCCGCATCCGGCAGAGTTCGAGATGTACTACTCGGTCTGATCCGGGTCAGAACATCGTCTCAACGGAAAGCCCGGCCTTCGTGCCGGGCTTTTCTGTTTTCAACACACCACTTCACAAGACGGCCCGATGATCCCTCCCGCCCTTCAGGCCTTCTCCTCGTCCGCCCTACCGATCCTCGACATCGCCGGCACGGTCGTCTTTGCCATTTCGGGCGCGATCGAAGCCGCACGCGCACGCCTGACCATCGTGACCTTCATGTTCTTCGCCGCCATCACGGGCGTCGGTGGCGGCACCGTGCGGGATCTGTTGATCGGCGCGCCCGTCTTCTGGATGCACACTTCCGTCCCGATTGCAGCCTGCCTGCTGTCCGCCATCGCCGTCTGGTTCACACCGGCCCGCTTCTGGCCGGCCCGCGCCGTGGAATGGTTCGACGGTCTCGGGATCGCAGCCTATGGCGTGTTCGGCTCAGCCAAGGCGCTGGCTTACGGCATCCCGCTGATCCCCGCGGCTCTCATGGGAATTGTCAGCGCCTGCATGGGCGGTATTTTCCGGGATGTGCTGGCAGGTGTGCCATCCATCATCATCCGGCCGGAACTCTATGTCACGGCCGTCGCCCTGGCGTCAGGAACCTATGTCTCCCTGACAGCCCTGGGTCTGAACACCACGCTCGCGGCAGCCATCGCCGTCCTGGCCGGCTTCAGCCTGCGTGCAGCAGCACTCATCAAAGGGATCGGCCTGCCCCATTACCATCGCTAGGTGACAGGCCTTTCCGGTACGCTTCAGGCGATTACGTCGAACCCGACATCTTCCACCACATGCCGCAGCGCGACCGGCGTCACCTTCTGCTCATCATACTGAATGGCAGCCTGCCCCGGATCGAGCGTCACTTCCGCGGACGAGACACCCGGGACATTGGACAGCGCGGACTGCAACTTGCCCGAACACCCATTACACGACATCCCGTCGACCTTGAACGTCACCATCGAAACCATAAGAGACTCTCCTGTCTTCCAGAGGCTGCTCCGTAAAGCAGTCGATCCCCGAGTGGGACATATTCCGATAAAAATGCAAACAGCTTTTTCAGGCTGCGTCGGCAGCCTCGTCCAGCGGCTTTACCTTCATGATCTCGGCCTGCGCACCGCATTTGGCAAGAGCATCACCCAGAACCTTGAAATGCGGTGCGACCAGATGCGCCTCAAAACCGGCTTCCGAAGCCCAGACCTCGTTTGCCACGAACCGGCCAGCCTTCTCGATATCCTCGCTGATCACATACTGGCGGCAGGCCTCTTCCCGACGGGATGCCACGACACAAGCCGCAAAAGCCGCCTCTGCCGCTGCCGCATGTTCTGCGGGAACCGTGACAACGGCCGTGATGTGAACCGTCTGGCTCATGATGGAACTCCTCATCAACAATGAAGCTGCCCCAAAGCCCTCTGCGGGCGACGGGCAGCGTTTCACGTGAAACCATACCTCACCCTTTTGTGATAAAAAACCCATGCCGGGTATCCGACCCGAAAGGACCGGACAGCAGAAAGGCGCCTCCCCGAAGGAAGACGCCTTTGCCAAAACACCAGACTGAAAAACCCGCTCAGCCTTCCGCGTACGTCGAGATATCCGGGCAGGAACAGACAAGGTTCCGGTCCCCCCAGGCATTGTCCAGACGCCCGACCGGCGACCAGTATTTCGACGTGTCCACACCACCGGGGAAGCATCCTGCCTCACGGCTGTAGGACCGCTCCCAGTCCCCAGCCAGATCCGCCGTCGTATGCGGGGCAAAGCGCAGTGGGCTGTCTTCCATCCCGACACGTCCGGCTTCGATCTCGGCAATTTCCGCACGGATGGCGATCATCGCATCACAGAAGCGATCCAGTTCGCCCTTCCCTTCGGATTCCGTCGGCTCGATCATGAACGTCCCGGCCACCGGGAAGCTGACCGTTGGCGCATGAAAGCCGTGATCGATCAGACGCTTGGCGATATCGTCCACTGTCACGCCGACCGCATCCTTCAGCGGCCGCAGATCCACGATGCATTCATGCGCCGTAAAGCCGTTCGTGCCACGATACAGAACCGGATAGTGCTCACCCAGACGGGCCGCGATGTAGTTCGCATTCAGGATCGCCATCGTCGTCGCCTGACGCAGTCCCTCATCACCCATCATCATGATGTAAGCTGCGGAAATAGGCAGGATCGACGCAGACCCGTAAGGCGCTGCAGACACCGCAACCCCATGCTGTCCCGGCAGATACGGCGCGAGATGCTTGCCCACACCGATCGGCCCCATGCCCGGCCCACCGCCGCCATGCGGAATGCAGAACGTCTTGTGCAGGTTGAAATGCGAGACATCCGCGCCATACAGACCCGGCCGCGCCAGACCAACCTGCGCATTGAGGTTCGCGCCATCCAGATAGACCTGACCACCCGCGGCATGAACCAGCTCGCAGATCTCGACGATCCGTTCCTCGAACACACCATGCGTGGACGGATAGGTGATCATGATGGCCGCCACGCGCCCGTCATGCTGCGCGATCTTCGCCTTCAGATCCTCGACATCCACATTGCCGTTCTCATCGCAGGCCACAACAACAACCCGCATCCCGACCATCTGGGCCGAAGCCGGGTTGGTCCCATGCGCGGACGCCGGAATCAGGCACACATCCCGGTTCTCATCGCCGCGAGCGCGGTGATAGCCACGGATCGCCAGAAGTCCGGCATATTCGCCCTGAGCGCCGGAATTCGGCTGAAGCGACACGGCATCGTAACCCGAAATCGCACAGAGCGTGCGCTCCAGATACGTGAACAGCTCGGCATAACCCTGAACCTGATCGGCGGGTGCGAAGGGATGAATCCGCGCGAATTCCGGCCAGGTAATGGGGATCATCTCCGCCGTCGCATTGAGCTTCATCGTGCAGGAGCCCAGCGGGATCATCGTCCGGTCCAGCGCCAGATCCTTGTCCGCCAGCGCACGCATGTAGCGCAGCAGATCCGTCTCGGAACGGTGCGCATGGAACACAGGATGCGTCAGCAGCGGTGCCGTCCGGGACAGACCCTCCGGCAGCGTATCCGTTACATCGAGCGCCTGCTCGACAGAGGCCAGATCCGCGCCCTCACCCGCAAATGCCGCCCAGACCGCACGGACCGTCTCCGGTGTCGTGGTCTCGTCGCAGGACATGCCAATCCGGCCATTCCCCGCATCACGCAGATTGATGCCAGAAGCCACGGCGCGCGCCAGAACCTGCGGCGCGGACGCGCCAGCCTGAACGGTGATGGTGTCGAAGAACACATCCGTCTCGACCGTCGCACCCAGAGCCTTCAGCCCGGCGGACAGGATCGCCGCCATCCGGTGCGTACGTGCAGCAATGGCCTTCAGCCCTTCCGGACCGTGATAGACCGCATACATGGACGCGATGATCGCCAGCAGCGCCTGCGCCGTACAGATGTTGGACGTCGCCTTTTCGCGGCGGATATGCTGCTCGCGCGTCTGAAGCGCCAGACGATAGGCCGGCTTGCCCGCACTGTCGCGCGACACACCAACCAGACGCCCCGGCATGTGTCGCTTGAACGCATCGCGCGTCGCCATGAATGCCGCATGCGGGCCACCGGCCCCCATCGGCACGCCATAACGCTGCATCGAGCCGATCGCGATATCCGCGCCCAGCGCGCCCGGGCTTTCCAGCAGGACCAGAGCCAGCGGATCACAGGCCAGAGCCGCAATCGCACCCTTTTCATGCAGCGCCGCAATCACCTTGCGCGGATCCCGCACCTGCCCCGAAGACCCCGGATAGGACAGCAGTGCCCCGAACACGGAGGATGCATCCAGATCCGTTTCCGGATTACCGACCACAACGTCCCAGCCCAGCGGCTCGGCCCGCGTGCGGATCACGGCAATCGTCTGGGGGTGCGTATCGGCATCCACGAAGAACGCCGTTGCCTTTGACTTGCCCACGCGCTGCGCCAGCGCCATGGCTTCCGCACAGGCCGTGCCCTCGTCCAGCAGGGACGCATTGGCAATGTCCAGCCCCGTCAGATCCGCCACCAGCGTCTGGAAGTTCAGCAGCGCCTCAAGACGGCCCTGGCTGATTTCGGGCTGATACGGCGTATAGGCCGTGTACCAGGCCGGATTTTCCAGGATATTGCGCTGGATGACCGGCGGCAGGACCGTATCGTAATAGCCCTGCCCGATCATGGACGTCAGAACCTGATTGCGCGAGGCGATCTGCCGCAGGCGCGCCAGCGCATCCTGCTCGGTCAGGGCAGCACCAATCCCGTGATCTCCGCGATCAAGAATGGCGGCCGGAATAGTGCGGTCGATCAGGTCATCAAGGCTGGAAGCCCCCACGACACGCAGCATCTCTCCGATTTCGGAAGGGCGCGGGCCGATATGGCGGGAGCTGAAATCTTCGGTCTGGGCAGGCCACAAGGTCGTCACGGGCAGGTTCTCTGGCATTTCATGAAAGCAGTGGCGGAAATCGGGGACAGGCTAAAGAAAAACGGGGCCTGCCAGCGCAGACCCCGCATCCCCTCAAAGGCTCTTGTACTGTTCGGCCGTCAGCAGGCCCTTGAGGTCGTCCGGGTTGGCAACCGTCATGCGGAAAATCCAGCCCTCGCCTTCCGGATCCTTGCCCACCAGCGTCGGATCATCGGACAGCGCGTCGTTGAAGCCAGCCAGCGTGCCCGCAACCGGCGCATAAATGTCGGACGCCGCCTTCACGGACTCGACGACAGCCGCCGCATCACCGGCGGCGACTTCCGTACCCTCGTCCTTGGCTTCGACGAACACCAGCTCGCCCAGCTCTTCGGAGGCATGTGCCGTGATGCCGACAGTGCCCTGGTCGCCATCGACGCGGATCCATTCATGGGACTTCGTATAATAGGTCGTCATTGCTGCTTTTTCCTGATCTGAAGTTCGACTGTAAGTTCAGCGCTTGAAGCCGGGTGCCACGAACGGCATCGCCCGCACATGCAGCGGCACATACTTGCCCCGCAGTTCCGCAAAGACGGGTGTGTCCAGCGCCGCATAGTCCGACGCGACATAGCCCATCGCAACAGGAGCCTTCACGCTCGGGCCAAACGCCCCGGACGTGACCACCCCGATTTCCTTCTGCCCCTCGGCATCGGCAAAGAGCTTCGCCCCCGCCCGCACCGGAGCCCGGCCATCCGCAACCAGCCCGACGCGCTTGCGCTCTACACCATCGCGCGTCTGCTTCAGCACGACATCCGCACCCGGATAGCCGCCCTCACGCACACCGCCCTCACGGCGCGCCTTCTGGATCGCCCAGCCCAGCGACGCCTCAACCGGCGTGGTCGTGACATCAATGTCATTGCCATACAGGCACAGCCCGGCTTCCAGACGCAGCGAATCCCGCGCACCCAGACCGATCGGCAGCACATCCGGCTGCGCCAGGATCGCGCGTGCGACCTTCTCGGCATCCGCGCCGGCACAGCCGATCTCGAACCCGTCCTCGCCCGTATAGCCGGAGCGCGAGACCGTCACCGGCACGCCAGCCAACTCGGTCTCGATCACATCCATGAAGCGCATGTCCTTCACGACCGGGCAGAGCGGCGCCAGAGCCGCTTCCGCCGCCGGGCCCTGAAGTGCCATGAGCGCACGGTCGAACTGGCGCGTCACCACACAGCGATCAGACAGCGCCTTCTCGATCCGCTCCGCGTCCTGAACCTTGCAGCCTGCATTAACGACAACCAGCAGGTCCTTGCCCATATTGGCGACCATCAGGTCATCCAGGATCCCGCCCTTCTCATTGGTCAGCAGCCCGTAACGCTGGCGCCCCGCGGCAAGTCCAACAAAATCAGCCGGAACCAGCGTCTCCAGAGCCGCAGCCGCGTCCTTCACGTCCCCGCTCTTCGCAGCAATGCGAATCTGCCCCATGTGAGACACATCAAACAGACCGGCCTTTTCGCGCGTATGAAGATGCTCGGTCATCAGCCCGGCCGGGAACTGGATCGGCATCTCGAAGCTCGCGAACGGCACCATCTTCGCGCCAAGTTCCAGATTCAGATCGTAAAGGGGAGTACGCTGGAGGGAATCGCTCATGGGGAAAGCCCGGTCCATTCTATCTCAAGACGTGAAGATGCAGACGCCCCCGGTCCGCCGCAAAAACGGGCCGGAAAAACATCGCCCCTTCTGTCCTTTCGCCTGAGATCGCTATCCCGTCGGCGGATGCGTCCAGCGCACCTCTCTCCAGAATGTCCTGACCGCCTCGGTCCTTTGGCCTGAGAGTTTCCGGGGCGGTTGCTCCTTCGGCGCCAGCCTGACGACTGGTCTCTCCCGTGTCGGTCAGTTCGATCCTGCCAGTTTCCGAAAAACTCCGCAATCGTTACGATCGCTCATGCGTTGTGTCTTTTGCCCTGCAACACACAAAGGAGAACATCATGGCTGGCGAACTGACGGTCATTGCCGAATTCGAGACCACACCCGCGACCTATGAGAAGTTCCTCGAAGCCTGCGCCTATGACAGCGAGCGCTCCGTAGCCGACGAATCCGGCTGCCACAGCTTCACGGTTCTTTCTCCCGAAACGGAAGCCGACACGGTCATCCTCGTGGAAGTCTATACCGACCGCGCCGCCTTCGAAGAGCACCTCAAGACCCCGCATTTCGGGGTGTTTGCAAAAGCTGTAAAAGAGCTGGACATCAAGGAACGCAGCGTCCGCTTCCTGAAGAAGAGAGCCCCCTGAACAATGCATCTTTCAAGCACGAAACGCCTTCTCGCCATCACTCTCCTGTGCGGCACGGTTTCGGCCTGTGCCTCACACCCGCAGCACAATCCCCGCACGCGCCTGATCGGCATCCCCAACCCCGCCAGCGTTTACTGCACGCAGCAGGGCGGTCGCCACGGTGACGTGCGGACCGCTGGCGGCGAAACCGGCACCTGCACCTTCCCGCCCAATCAGGTCTGCGATGAATGGACGCTCTATCGTGAGCACCGCTGCGTCGCCCCTCTGGCCAAAATGAAGCCCTGATTTTCCAGCCCGGTCAGGCCCCAGAGGGCCGCCGGGTTTTTCATTATCTGAATACATAACATGTTATGTATTCCATCCACATGATCCCCGGAATCCGAATGAGCGTCCCCTCTCCCCTGAGCACCCTGACCACGCGCAACACCAGGCTCTTCACACTCCTGCTGGAACGCGAACTCAAAAAGACAGGTCTTCGGAGCGGTCAGCTCCCCGTGTTGCAGGCTTTGCAGGACGGAAAGATCCTCAATCAGAAAGCCCTTGCGGATTTTGCGGATATCGAACAGCCGGGCATGACGACACTTCTCGCCCGGATGGAACGCGACGGCCTGATCCGGCGCGAACCAGACCCGACAGACCGTCGCAGCACACTGGTCACGCTGACACCGGACGGTCAGCGGAAAAGCCGGAATATTGTTCCTATTATGGAACATTTAACCAACATAGCACTCAAGGGGTTCACACCCCTCGAACGCGATATTCTCGTAACACTTCTGGAACGGATTAACAGCAGCCTGAAAGAGCAACTGTAGCTGCCTGCCTCTTCAGTCACAGAGGCAGGCGCACGATCATTTTCCGGTTTTCGGAAGATGCTCGGCAATATAGGGTGGCAGGTTGAACGACCCGACATGGATCTCCGGCGTCCAGTAGCGCGTCGTCCCCAGGATCTTTGCAGCTTCCGCACGAGCGCGGATCTGCTCGACCATCTGCGTGTTCGGAGCCTGCCCCTTGGAGGCCACACCCAGCGTCATGAACCCGCCGACATAGGTCGGAACAGCAGCCACATACGCACCCACATGCGGGAAGAACTTCGCGCGACGCAGGCTCGTCTCATACAGCTCATCCGCCTGCATGAACGGCACGCCACACTGGTTCACGATCAGTCCTTCAGCCGAAAGGATGCGTGCGCAGTTGCTGTAGAACTCGTCCGTGAACAGCACTTCACCCACACCGATCGGATCGGTGCTGTCGACGATGATCACATCGAACGAGCCGTCAGCCGCCTTGGCCACATAGTCGATGCCGTCGCCGACAATGACATCGGCCCGCGGGTCGTTCCATGCGTCACCGGCAATGTCCGGCAGATACTGTTTGGACAGTTCGATCACCGCACCGTCGATCTCGACCATGACAGCCTTTTCCACCGTGTCATGCTGCAGGACGCGACGCAGAACACCACCGTCACCCGCACCAATGATCAGCACGCGCTTCGCACAGGGATGCGCCAGAAGCGGCACATGCGTCAGCATCTCCTGATAGACGAACTCGTCACGCTCGGTGATCTGAATGACACCATCCAGCACCAGCACGCGGCCGTGGCTGGAGCTTTCAAACACCACCACATCCTGGAAGTCGGATTTTACCCGTGCGAGCTCACGCGTAACGAGAAAGCGCTGTCCCCAGTCCGGGTACAGGGTCTCGTTGAGCCATGTTTCAGCCATGGATCATCGTTTCCTTGTGGGATTGTATTGGAAAAGGACCGGGTTCACCCGGTCCTTTCATCAGTTCAGGCTGCTTTCGCGGCCTTGTCCTGCACGCGGCCACGCCGCACGGCATCGACCTCGATCCGGCCGGCCTGGAACAGGCGCTGCATCACCGGGATCGACAGGTTCGGATCACATGCGCCGCACATGAACACGTCCACAGCCGCATAATTCCGTTCCGGCCACGTATGGATCGAGATATGGCTTTCCGCCAGCACGATCACGCCGGACACGCCACCATTGGGCGTGAAGTGGTGAAAATGGCTGTGCAGGATCGTCGCACCAGCCGCCACCGCAGCTTCGCACAGCGTTTCATCGATCCGCATCGGATCATCGAGATTCCGGGCGTCCCAGAAATCGATCAGCAGGTGATTGCCAGCAAAACGCTCGCCATCACGCTCAATGAAGTAATCCTTGCGCTCCTCCTCAACGAGGTGAGCTGCGCCGTTCTGGATATCTCTCGGGAGTTCCGATACCATCCCCAGTTGAGCAAGTGCGTTCATCACGTACCCCCAAACCAGTAGACAGCCTGTTGGGCAAAATTGCCCCCTTGGGCCAGGAAGCGCGCTAGTTAGCGGCCCCCTCCCCCTGATGCAAGCACTTTATGGGGCAATTCCCGAATATGTCACATAACCCACCAATCCCATGCTCCCACTGCATGAGAAACGGGTTTTCCCTCTCCTGCACACAGGGCTCAGGCACGGAACTTTCCTGAGCCAGACACGCCACATACAGTTCGGGCGCCGGATCGCCGGGAAACGAATCCCGGAAATCCCGACGCCCGAAAGAAGCCGAGGCTTCCCCGTTCCAAAGGGCCGAATCCGGCCCCTCGGATTGGTCTGATCAGTTCTTGGCCTTGTCGACCAGCTTGCCCTTGGCAATCCACGGCATCATCGCACGCAGCTTCTCACCGGTCTTCTCGATCGGGTGAGCGTCGTTGCGGGCGCGGATGGCCTTGAAGCCAACGCCGCCGGACTGGTTCTCAAGGATGAAGTTGCGAACGAACGTGCCGTCCTGGATGTCCGTCAGAACGCGCTTCATCTCGGCCTTCGTTTCCGGCGTGATGATGCGCGGACCCGTGACATACTCGCCGTATTCGGCGGTGTTGGAGATGGAGTAGTTCATGTTCGCAATGCCGCCTTCGTAGATCAGGTCCACGATCAGCTTCATTTCGTGCAGGCACTCGAAATAGGCCATCTCCGGCGCATAACCGCCTTCAACCAGCGTCTCGAAGCCGGCACGGATCAGGTCAACGAGACCACCGCACAGGACAGCCTGCTCACCGAACAGATCGGTTTCGACTTCTTCCTTGAACGTCGTCTCGATGATGCCTGCACGGCCACCACCGTTTGCGGAAGCGTAGGACAGGGCGATTTCGAGCGCATTGCCCGAAGCGTTCTGTGCCACGGCCACGAGGGACGGCACGCCACCACCACGCAGGTATTCGGAACGGACCGTGTGACCCGGACCCTTCGGCGCGATCAGGAACACGTCCAGGTCCGGACGGGCTTCGATGATGCGGAAGTGGATGGACAGACCGTGAGCGAAAGCCAGGGCAGCACCCGGCTTCAGGTTCTTCTCAAGGCTTTCCTTGTACAGCGCGCCCTGGCCTTCATCCGGCGTCAGGACCATGACAACGTCGGCCCAGGCAGCAGCCTCACCCGGCTCCATCACCTTGAAACCGGCTTCCTCAGCCTTCTTCACGGCGGAAGACGTCGGACGCAGGCCGATGACGATGTCGGAAACGCCGCTGTCCTTGAGGTTGTTGGCATGGGCGTGACCCTGGCTGCCATAGCCAATGATCGCGACTTTCTTGCTCTTGATCAGATTCAGATCGGCATCGCGATCGTAATACACCCGCATCAGACAGGCTCCTTTTTAAGATGAAACACTGAAGGACCGCGCCCGATGGCGGCAATCCCGGTGCGCGAAACCTCGGCCAGGCCAAGGGGGCGCATCAACTCGATGAACGCGTCGATCTTCTCGGGAGACCCCGTCAGCTCGAACACGAAACTCATGGCCGTCGTATCGACGGGGCGCGCACGGAACGAATCCGCAATGCGCAGGGCCTCCGTCCGGCGGTCACCGGACGAGACGACCTTCACCAGCGCAAGCTCACGCCCCACATAGGGGCCTTCTTCCGTCAGGTCGCAGACATCATGCACCGGGATCAGACGCTTGAGCTGCGCCTTGATCTGCCGGATCACCATCGGCGTGCCCGACGTCAGGACCGTGATGCGCGAGAGCTTCTGCTCCGCATCCACCAGCGCCACCGTCAGGCTCTCGATGTTGTAGCCACGGCCGGAAAACAGGCCCACCACGCGGGCCAGCGCGCCACTCTCGTCCTCGATCAGAACCGAGATGACCGAATGTTGGATAGTCTCCGTCATCAGACCAGCATCTTTCCTTCTTCGGTCAGTCCCGCCGCTTCGGAATCCTGATCCGGACCCAGCAGCATCTGGTTGTGCGCCGCACCCGACGGGATCATCGGATAGCAGTTCTCGCCCTCGGCCACACAGATATCGGCCACGACCGGACCGTCATGCGCCAGCATCCGGCGGATCACGTCATCCAGCTCACCCACATGCGTCGCCCGCATCCCGGTCGCATGGAAGGCTTCAGCCAGCTTTACGAAGTCCGGCAGCGCCTCGCTGTAGGACTGCGAATAGCGCGACCCGTGAAGCAGCTCCTGCCACTGACGGACCATGCCCATATAGTGGTTGTTCAGGATGAAGATCTTCACCGGCAGGCGATACTGCGCGATCGTTCCCAGCTCCTGGATGTTCATGAGCGTGGACGCCTCACCGGCGATATCGATCACCAGCGCATCCGGATGCGCCACCTGCGCCCCCACGGCCGCCGGCAGACCATAGCCCATTGTCCCCAGACCGCCCGATGTCAGCCAGCGGTTCGGCTTGTCGAACTGGAAGTGCTGCGCCGCCCACATCTGGTGCTGCCCGACCTCGGTGGAGACGAACGTGTCACGCCCCGTTTCCTTGGCCAGCTCATACAGACGGCGGATGGCATGCTGCGGACGGATGATGGCCGACGGGTCCATGTCCTGCGTGAAGCCAAAGCCATCCACGCTGCGCCAGGACGCGATCTGGTTCCACCAGGTGGACAGATCCGGCGCCGGCGTATCGCCCCAGGCTTCCAGAAGTGCTTCGAGCGTATCGCGCACATCGCCCTCGATCCGCACATCCACCGGCACGATCTTGTCGATCTGGCTCGGGTCGATATCGGCATGGACCTTGAACGAATTGGGCGAGAACGCATCCACCCGCCCCGTCACGCGGTCATCGAAGCGCGAGCCCAGTGCGATCAGCAGGTCACAGCCATGCGTGGCCATGTTGGCCTCGACCGAACCATGCATGCCCAGCATGCCGAGGAACTGCGGATCGGGAGACGGAAACGCGCCCAGACCCATTAGCGTGGACGTCACCGGGAAACCGGTCTTGCGCGCCAGACGACGCAGCAGCTCCGACGCTTCCGGCCCGGAATTGATGATGCCACCGCCCGTATAGAACAGCGGGCGCTTGGCCGTCTTCATCGCCTCGACGGTCCGCGCGATCGCCTCCGCATCCGGGCCACCCTGATGGCTCAGACGCTGCAGGCGAGACAGCGCTGGCTTCGTCAGCGGCGCCTTGCCGACCGTGATGTCCTTGGGCAGATCCACCAGAACCGGCCCCGGACGGCCCGAACGCGCAACCTCGAACGCCTCACGCACGGTCTGCGCCAGCGTGCCCGGCTCCCGCACGAGATAGTTGTGCTTGGTCGCCGGACGCGTGATGCCCGTCGTGTCGGCTTCCTGGAACGCGTCATTGCCGATCAGCTTGGTCGGCACCTGACCCGACAGGCAGACGAGCGGAATGGAATCCATCAGCGCATCCACCAGCCCGGTCACGGCATTCGTCGCACCCGGACCTGACGTCACCAGCACCACGCCAACCTTGCCCGTCGAGCGCGCATAAGCCTCGGCCGCATGAACGGCAGCCTGCTCGTGGCGGACAAGCACATGGCGAATACGGTCCTGCTTGAAGAGAGCATCGTAAATCGGAAGGACAGCCCCACCCGGATATCCGAATATGACCTCCACACCCTCTTCATCGAGAACGCGCAGAAGCACCTCCGCGCCATTCAGCGCCTCATTGCCTGTTCCTGCGTCTCTTTCAGCAGCCGTCACCGTTTCCTCCCAAGGTATGAGCGGCGGGATTTAGGACGACGCGGCGACGGCGTCAACTCGTCCAGATATAAAGTTCTCTATTTTTTCATACTTACTTTCCGATTCTTGCGCAAAATGGGTATATCTGCGCAACGAAATCATCCCGTCATCCCCTTTTCCCAGCGCATGATGCCGAAACCATGTCGCCTGCCGCCGCGTATAGCGCCCGATGGCAAGGACCGCGGATTTCCGCGCTTCCTCAAGCGCTACCTCCCCCCGCAGAACGGCCGCCAGTTCGGGCACCCCATGCGCACGCATGGCAGGCAGAACCGGATCGAGCCCCCGCTCCAGCAGAGCGGACACTTCTTCAAGAGCCCCGGCCTCCAGCATCTGCCCGAATCTGGAATCGATCGCCCGGCGCAGCCCCTCCCGCTCCGGGTCCAGTCGCACGGACACAAACCGGCAGGGCGCAGGCGGAAGACCCGGCTGTGACCGCCACCAGGCCAGTCCGCGCCCCGTCCCCGTCCAGACCTCCCAGGCCCGCGAAATCCGCTGCGTGTCATTCGGCCGCAGACCCGATGCTGTCTCCGGATCAACCTGCATCAGCCGCGCATGCAGCGCCTCCGGCCCGATTTCCTCCGCCAGTCCCCTCGCTTCGGTCCGCGCCGCATCGCCCGGGTCCGGCACTTCCACCAGACCATCCGTCAGCGCCCGGAGATACATGCCCGTCCCGCCACAGAGGATCGGCATGCGCCCCTCGGCCCAGGCCGCGTCCATTTCCCGCAGCGCCTCGGACCGCCACCAGGCCACACTTCCCGATACAGCCGCATCCAGAACGCCGTAAAGCCGGTGCGGCACAGCGGCTTCGTCGGCCGCGTCGGGCCGCGCCGTCAGGATGTGCAGATCACGATAGACCTGCATGGAATCCGCATTGATGACCGTGCCGCCAAAGGTCCGGGCAAGGTCGAGCGCCAGTGCCGACTTGCCGGAGCACGTCGGTCCAGCCACAATGATCGCAGTTTTTGCTTCTGTCGTCTTCGGGGCGTTCATTCCTCCCCTCCTGCCACACGTGCCGGACCGTTACGAGATCCCATGTCCCTTCCTGCCGTCCTGACCCTTATCGCTGACCGGAAATCCGGCCCCCTCAAACCCGAGGCGATCGACATCGCCCGCACCCTCGTCAAGGGCAACGCCCCGATCGTCCTGTCCCCGGGCGAAGCCGTGGACATCCCCTGCCCGCCGCCCCGTCCCGGCTCGGCCAGCATCGCCACCATCCGTGCGACCCTCGCCCCCTATCGCGTTGATGCCCTGCTTCTGAAAACGCGCGGCCGCCGCCGGGCCGTCCTCGTCGCCGACATGGACAGCACCATCGTCACGGGCGAGACGCTCGACGAACTGGCGGGCCTGCTGGGCTGTGGCGAAGACGTTGCCGCCATCACCCGTGCCTCGATGAACGGTGAACTGGATTTCGAAACCGCACTTGAACAGCGCGTGGCGCTTCTGGCCGGAAAACCGGCATCCGTCCTTGAAGACGTCTGGGCCTCCGTCACCCTGACAGAAGGCGCGCGCGAACTCGTGCAGACCATGCGCAAGCACAACGGTCGCACGGCCCTCGTATCGGGCGGCTTCACATGGTTCACTCAGCGCGTAGCCGAACTCTGCGGCTTCGATGAGAATTACGGCAATGCGCTGGAAATCGAGGACGGCAAGATCACCGGACGCCTCGCCGGCCCGATCCTCGGCCCGGACGCCAAGCGCGACCACCTCGAACGCCTGACCTCAGAGCGCGGCGTACAGCTTCGTGCTGCCCTCACGACCGGTGATGGTGCAAACGACATCCCGATGCTCGCCAGCGCTGGCCTCGGTCTGGCCTTCCATGCCAAGCCCAATGTCCGCCGCATCATTTCCACGCAGATCAACTTCGCCACCCTGCGCGCACATCTCTTTGCACAGGGCTATCACGCGCGGGACTTTGTCACGGACTGACCGGACATCCGCACCACCAGAAACGAAAAAAGCCGCCGAAGCCCCAGACTCCGGCGGCTTTTTTCGATCAGTATCCCCAGGTGTAGGGCGGCACACCCGAATAGGACGGCACTGCGTAACCGGGAGCATAACCCGGCGCATAACCATATCCGCCGCCATAGCCCCCACCATAGCCACCGTAACCGCCATAGCCATAAGGCGAGGCAACCGCCATTCCGGCCGCCATGCCCAGACCGACGCCAAGGCCCCAGCCGCCCCAGCCCCAGCCACCGCCCCAGCCCGGCATGCCCCAGCCATAACCGAACCAGCCGGGACCGCCCCAGCCGTTCCAGCCACCCCAGCCCGGATAACCCCAGCCGCCAAAGCGCGGGCCACCCCAGCCACCGCCCCAGCCGCCTCCACGGAAACCCCAGCCGGGACGCCCACCGCCATAGCCGCCGCCCCAGCCACCACCGGGGCCACCGCGATATCCGCCGCCCATGCCGCCACCATGGAAACCGCCACCACCGCCCATGCCACCGCCGCCGTGGAAGCCACCGCCACCACCGCCATGCCCACCACCTCCGCCGCCACCGTGCTGGGCAAAGGCCGGGAGGGAAATCGAGGACGCCAGCAACGCCAGCATCAGTGCGGCAGCGGGTCTGTGTGCAAAGGTCATGGCAAGTCTCCTGTGGGAAAGCCCGATCATTTTCCCATATCGGCATTATCAGATCGCGTGGAAAGGTGGCTTTCCCATGACGAAACAACTTGTTTCACGTGAAACATTTCCGTCACCTTCGCCGGCGCCGCGCACCCAGATGTCCACCAAGGCTCTCCAGCGCCAGTCGAAGCTCCTCATCCTCGATATCCGGCACCTCGATCTGCAGCGGTTTCGGACGCTTCGGCGTCGGCCGCTCGAACGCGACCAGATCCTGAACGATCTTCAGACGCTCGATTCCATATTCCCCCCGCAACCCGCAGGCGACATTGATGCGTTCGATGATCTGGGGCGCCAGATGCTGAAGCTCCATGGCGATCGGTCCCGCACATGCCAGCGTCAGCGTCCCCGCAGAAAGACGTCGCGGCTCGGTCTGCTTTGCCAGTCGCGGCCCGACAAAATCCACCCAGTCCATCATCAGTCGCGCCAGAACGGGCGGCTTCTTCTTGAAAACCGGCTGCGTCAGCGCCTGCACGAAAGATCCGATCTGCTTCGTCCCCGAGCGGCGAGGCTTCCAGTTCCGGTCTGACGGCACCCAGCCATCAGGCTCCGATGCTGCCTTTTTTCGGGGCGTGTTTCGTGTAGGGCGCTTGTCCGAACCGCAATCCTTCGTCATATCCGTTCCCGTGACTCCTGATGCATCCGCCCTGCTGCGCTGGTACGACCACCATCGCCGCGCCCTTCCCTGGCGCAGCCTACCCGGCCAGCGTCCGGACCCGTACGCCGTCTGGCTGAGCGAAATCATGCTCCAGCAGACAACTGTCAAAGCCGTCATATCCTATTACGAGCGCTTTCTCACGCATTACCCGACGGTTCAGGACCTCGCAGCCGCCCCGCTTGAAGATGTCCTGCACCTCTGGGCCGGCCTCGGCTATTATGCCCGCGCCCGTAATCTTCATGCCTGTGCAAAACGCGTTTCCGAACGCGGCGGTTTCCCCGATACGGTCGAAGAGCTGCTGACGCTCCCCGGAATTGGCGCCTATACGGCCCGCGCCATAGCCGCCATCGCCTTCGGACGTCCCGTCGTCCCCGTGGACGGGAATGTCGAGCGCGTCACAGCCCGCCTGAACGCCATCGAAGATCCCCTCCCGGCCTCACGCCCGCTGCTCGCCCGGCAGGCCGCACTCCTGAACGACGCTCCCGCCGCCCAGAGCCGCCCTTCCGATTTCGCACAGGCCCTGTTCGATCTCGGCGCCACGATCTGCACCCCGCGCAGCCCCGCCTGCCTGACCTGCCCCTGGCAGACATCCTGCATCGCCCATGCCCGTGGAATCGCAGCACAGCTTCCGGCCAAACAGCCCAAACAGGCCCGCCCCACCCGTTACGGCGCGCATTTTCTCCTGCACGACTCCAGCGACCAGATCCTCCTGCGGACACGCCCGCCCACCGGCCTGCTCGGCAGCATGGACGAGTTCCCCGGAACCGACTGGCGCAGCACAGCCTGGACGGACGAAGAAGCCCTCACCCACGCCCCCTGCCTGACCCACTGGGTCCGCAGAGGCGAGATCCGCCATGTCTTCACCCATTTCACCCTGTATCTTACAGTCTACGAGGCTTGCCTTCCACAGAGCCATAATGCAGGGATCGATTCCTCTTTCGGCACGTTCCGCTCAGCAAAGCGCGCCGCCCTGCCCGGCGTCATGAAGAAATGTCTGGCCCTCACCAAGCAGACTCCGGAGACACGATGACTGAAACACACCCGACACTGCGCCTGTGGTTCATGGACTGGCATGGCGGGATGCTCGACCACGATCCGCTGAAAGATGCTCCGACCCGCACCCCTTTCCAGCCAGGCCGTCTGCCGGGACTCTGCGCCATTGTCCCGACTGCCTTCCAGTTCCCCTGCCGCCCGTTCATGGAAAAACGCGTGTCCATGCCCCGGGCTTTCCCGGAAATGGAAATGCAGGAACTGCCTCATAACCGGGTCGCATTCTTCCTGCCCAGGCATAAGACTTACCTGATCAGCGTACCTTTTGGTTCCGGCCTCGTGGATTACTATTCCCCGGCGCAAAAAGAGTGGGAAACCTTCCTTCCCCTGACTCTGGAAATGTTGCGCGGACTTTCCCTGCTCGTAACGCCCGATGCCCTGAAGCTGGAAGACGACACCGGCGAATACCTGCCGACTCCGACATTGCACGAGCAGATGACCCTTCGGTTCGGCGAGAGAAACCTTCCCCTCTTCCTGAACACCGATGCCCTGACCCGGATCGGCCAGATCATGCCCGGCACGACCGCTTCGATCGACCTGACCTGGCAGATCGGCTCTGCCCCGGCCCCTCTTGCCGTGCACCGTCAGACAGCCCCGACGCCAGAACCGGCAACACTGTAAAACCAGAGACGCGGCCAGTCCCGGAGAGTCCATCCGGGACACCTCAATGATATTTCCAACCTGAAATACCGGAACCAGACCTTTGTGGTCCTCATCCGTTTCACGGAAGCCTTCCGGCTGTATTCAATTCCCCTTCACGAGAAAGGGTTTTTTCAATTAATTGTAATGTTTGATTGATGTCCTTCACAGGCGGGATTTTTGTTCTAAACATTCCTGTGTCTGGAGCAGACAGGTATTTCATACGAAGCCGGTCTGTTTTCCGGCTGTCATGGGAAGATATGTCATCTAGAGGTTCTTTTCTTGCCGTTTCTGGGGTCCGTCATGACGGAACGGGCCGTCTCTTCTGTTATACTACCCATTATTTAACGACAGAAAATCGCATACCTGAAGTTCCCGGTTTTTCCAACGCCCCTGACGGCACGTCACCTTTCAGCATCCTGCTCCAGACACCTGCCCCCGAACTCCGGATGGCCTCATACGCTTTTCCCGGACAGGTCCAGGTTCCTTCCCAATACCACTGCTATCCAAATGGCTACGCGGTCCTTCCGGATACCCGTGACCTGTCACCCGCCTTCCTTCGGTCGGATGACTGCATGGTCCTGTCAGCGAGGCAGATCATCCAGTCATCTGACCGTCCCTATGGCTCCTGAGGTACTGAAATCATGACTTATACTGTCGGACATTATCTTGCCGAACGACTGACACAGATCGGCCTGAAGCATCATTTCGCCGTTGCCGGCGACTACAACCTCGTTCTGCTCGACCAGCTGATCGAACAGGGCGGCACGAAGCAGATCTATGACTGCAACGAGCTGAACTGCAGCTTCGCAGCCGAAGGTTACGCCCGTGCCAACGGTGCGGCCGCGGCCGTCATCACCTTCAGCGTCGGTGCCATCTCCGCCATGAACGGCCTCGGCGGCGCCTATGCCGAAAACCTGCCGATCCTCGTGATTTCGGGCGCTCCGAACTCCAACGATCACGGTTCGGGCCACGTCCTGCACCACACGATCGGCACGACGGAATACAGCTACCAGATGGAAATGGCGAAGCACGTCACCTGTGCCGCCGAAAGCATCACGTCTGCTGAAACCGCCCCGGCCAAGATCGACCACGTCATCCGCACGATGCTGCGCGAGAAGAAGCCGGCCTATCTCGAAATCGCCTGTAACATCTCGGCCGCACCCTGCGTCCGTCCGGGCCCGGTCTCGTCCCTGCACGCCCATCCGCGTCCGGATGAAGCCAGCCTGAAGACTGCCCTGGACGAGAGCCTGAGCTTCCTCAACAAGGCCAACAAGGTCGCCATCCTGGTCGGCACCAAGCTGCGCGCAGCCGAAGCCCTCAAGGAAACGATCGAACTGGCTGACAAGCTCGGCTGCCCCGTCACCGTCATGGCCGCTGCAAAGAGCTACTTCCCCGAGACGCACCCCGGCTTCCGTGGCGTGTACTGGGGTGATGTCAGCAGCCCGGGCGCCCAGGAAATCATCGAAGGCGCCGATGCCGTCATCTGCCTGGCACCGGTCTGGAATGACTACTCCTCGGGCGGCTGGAAGAGCATCGTCCGTGGCGAAAAGGTCCTTGAGGTCGATCCCGACCGCGTTACCGTCAACGGCAAGACCTTCGACGGCTTCCGCCTCAAGGAATTCGTCAAGGCCCTGACCGAGAAGGCCCCGAAGAAGTCCGCAGCCCTGACCGGCGCATACAAGCCCGTCATGCTGCCGAAGGCCGATCCGGCAAAGCCGCTGTCCAATGACGAAATGACCCGCCAGATCAATGAGCTGGTCGACGGCAACACGACCCTCTTCGCCGAGACCGGCGACTCATGGTTCAACGCCGTGCGCATGCATCTTCCCGAAGGTGCAAAGGTCGAGACCGAAATGCAGTGGGGCCATATCGGCTGGTCCGTTCCGTCCATGTTCGGCAACGCCACCGCTTCGCCGGAGCGCAAGCACGTTCTGATGGTCGGTGACGGTTCCTTCCAGCTGACGGCGCAGGAAGTGGCCCAGATGGTCCGCTACGAACTGCCGGTCATCATCTTCCTGGTGAACAACCACGGCTACGTCATCGAAATCGCCATCCATGACGGCCCGTACAACTACATCCAGAACTGGGACTACGCAGCTCTGATGCAGTGCTTCAACCAGGGCGTCCCGGGTGAAGAAAGCGGTAAGTACGGTCTCGGCCTGCATGCCACGACGGGTGCAGAACTGGCCGATGCCATCGCCAAGGCCAAGAAGAACACCCGTGGCCCGACGCTCATCGAGTGCAAGCTTGATCGCACGGACTGCACCAAGACCCTCGTGGAGTGGGGCAAGGCTGTTGCCGCCGCAAACTCCCGCAAGCCGCAGAACGTCTGATCCTTCCCGGATCAGTCCTTGGGACACAGAAAACCCCTCGTGCCCGGCACGGGGGGTTTTTCTTTTGGACCGGCTCTCAACCGAAAAATCAGAGCAGACGCGCAATCTTCATGAACAGGAACGTCACGGTCATGAAGACGAAACAGACAATGCCCGCTTCCACGGTTCCCATCTGCCCCTGCGCCAGAAACATCCCGCCGGTATTCATACCGAAGAATCCGGTCACGAATGTCGCCGGCAGCATCAACGTGGTCCCGACCGAGACGATATACAGCCGCCGGTTGGTTTCTTCCGCCTGATTGGAGCCCAGTTCGTCCTGCAAAGACCGCGCACGGTCCTGAAGCGCGATCAGATCGTCCAGCGCCGCATGAACCTGCCGCTCGGCCCGGTCCCGAAGCTCGTCCTCGGCCCAGTCCGGAAGGTCCAGATCCTCATCCTTCAGAACACGGTCGATCGGCGTCACCACCCGGCGCAGTTCGGTCGCACGACGGCGCACCTTGCCGACAATGCTACCCAGATGCCCCAGGTCGGAGCGATGCTCGATCAGCAAAAGCACGTCTTCCGCCCGGTCCAGCTCATCATCCAGATGCCCGAGCTGCCGCCGCACCGTCCCCGTGAATTCCCGCAAGGCACGGTCGATGATTCCGGCAGGCGTCTTCGGAATCTGGTCCGGCTTCAGCGAACGATACGCCGCGCCCAGAACCGGAATGGGATTGCGCCGCGTCGTGATCAGCAGATCCGGCCGCATCGCAAAGCGCCAGGCGCAGATATCCCGGTCCTCTTCGGACAGCGCATCGTCAAACGCCGGCAGCGCGCCCCAGATCAGATCCCCGAACGCCTCGAGCGCAATGCCATATTCCGTCTCGGCCAGCATGGCACACACGTCTTCGGGCAGACCCGGCAGATGCGCGACATAACCCCGCGCGGAGCTGTGCACGGTATCGAAATGCAGCCAGTACCAGCCGTCGGTTTCAGGAGGCCGCTCCGGCGCCAGGAGCGCCTCGACTTCCGCAGATCCCAGCGTCCGCAGATCCTGCCCCGGCACGGCATGAACCGCCCAGACGAGACCGTTTGCAAAAGCAGGTGCTCCGGTTTCCTGATGTTCCGGGTCCAGAACCGTGAAGGGGAAGTTGTAGGCAGTGCTGTCTGACACGACATCCTCCTGTTCTCAGGGGGTTCAGGACCGGCAGAACCGGCATGCAGGTTCAACAGAAACGACTGGAAAAGAGACCGGGAGGCAAACCCTGTCCGGCTTCTCGCATGGTCTGCAGACAGACGCAATATACCCCTCTTTCCGTAAACAGAGGCGCTCCGCGATGCAACTCCGGCCGACCGCAGCGGTTATTCCAACACACCACTCTGAGTCAGCCCCTGACGCAGGGGAGTTCCCCTCCGGAAAGGAATGTCCATGTCCGTCCGCACATCCTTCTTCGCTGCAAGCCTTCTGATCGGCACCGCCGTCGCCGCTCCGTCCGTCATGGCACAGGCCGTAAGCGCCCCCAGCAACGACCAGACGCAGACTTCGACCTCGGCCATCCAGAAGGCGCAGAACTCCACGATCAGCCAGCCGAACAACAGCCTGCCGACCAATCCGCGCACGATCACGGAACAGCCGGATCAGCCGCCCCCGGCAGCTCCAGGAGCCATGAGCCGCACCACGACCGAAACCGGTCCCGTCCCTTCAAACCAGAAGGACGTGCACAAGCTCTCCCGCAAGCATCACCGCTCGCACCACAAGACGTCCACGCCAACCGAAACGTCGCCCCAGACCACGTCGCCGGAATAAGGGCGACAGGCCTATTGCCGGGCCCGCCCTTTCCGCGGGTCCGCCAAGCCTTTATACAGGCAGCCATCCAAAGATGGGCAGCAAGGGCCATTTCATGACGACGCAGGATTACAAGGTTCGCGACATTACTCTGGCAGACTGGGGCCGCAAGGAAATCTCCATCGCCGAAGGCGAAATGCCGGGCCTGATGGCTCTTCGCGAAGAGTACAAGGACTCACAGCCGCTCAAGGGTGCACGCATCGCCGGCTGTCTGCACATGACCATCCAGACCGCAGTGCTGATCGAGACGCTGATCGCTCTCGGCGCCACGGTCCGCTGGTCTTCGTGCAACATTTTCTCCACGCAGGATCACGCCGCAGCAGCCATTGCCGCCGCAAACATCCCCGTCTTCGCCTGGAAGGGTCTGACGGAAGACGAGTTCAACTGGTGCATCGAGCAGACCATCCATGGTCCCGATGGCTGGACGCCGAACATGATCCTCGATGATGGTGGCGACCTCACCATCATGATGCACGACAAGTACCCCGAAATGCTCAAGGACGTGCGCGGCATCTCCGAAGAGACGACGACGGGTGTGCATCGTCTGTGGGAAATGTCCAAGAAGGGCACGCTGAAGGTTCCGGCCATCAACGTGAACGACAGCGTCACCAAGTCCAAGTTCGACAACCTGTATGGCTGCCGTGAGAGCCTTGTGGACGCGATCCGTCGCGGCACGGACGTCATGATGGCCGGCAAGGTCGCCGTGGTCGCCGGTTACGGTGACGTGGGCAAGGGCTCTGCTGCCTCCCTGCGCAACGCAGGCTGCCGCGTGCTCGTGACCGAAGTCGATCCGATCTGCGCCCTTCAGGCCGCCATGGAAGGCTATGAAGTCGTCACGATGGAAAACGCAGCCCCGCGCGGCGACATCTTCGTCACCTGCACGGGCAACGTGGACATCATCACGATCGACCACATGCGTGAGATGAAGGACCGTGCGATCGTCTGCAATATCGGTCACTTCGACAGCGAAATCCAGGTCGAAGCCCTGCGCAACTACCGCTGGAACAACATCAAGCCGCAGGTTGACGAAATCGAGCTGGCTCCGAACCGCCGCATCATCCTTCTCTCCGAAGGCCGTCTGGTGAACCTGGGCAACGCAACGGGCCACCCGTCCTTCGTGATGTCCGCATCCTTCACCAACCAGACCCTGGCTCAGATCGAACTGTGGACGGCAAAGCCGGGCCAGTACGAAGTGAAAGTCTACACCCTGCCGAAGTCTCTGGACGAGAAGGTCGCTGCCCTGCACCTCGCAAAGGTCGGCGCAGAACTTTCCAAAATGTCACAGAAACAGGCCGACTACATCGACGTTCCAGTCAATGGTCCGTTCAAGCACGAAGAATACCGCTACTAAGACAAGGCGGATCAGGAAGGGCGAAACCCCGGTTACGCCCCTTCCAGACTTCCTTTATCAACAGGAGTTACACTCATGGGTCTTTTCAGCACCATCATGTCCAAGATCTTTGGCCATGCAGAAGCCGCAACGCCATCCACCAGTGCAGCCCCGGCCGCCACTGCACCTGCCGCCGCTCCGGCTGCTCCCGCAGCAGCACCCGCCGCAGCTCCGGTGGATGTGGATGCCGTCCTGTCCGATCTGGCATCCAAGGCCGGCCAGCCGCTGAACTACAAGACCTCCATCGTGGATCTCCTGAAGCTGCTCGGTCTCGACAGCTCGCTCCAGTCCCGCAAGGAACTGGCCGGCGAACTGCATTATTCGGGCAGCACGGACGACACCGCGACGATGAACGTCTGGCTCATCAAGCAGGTCTACGCCGAGCTGGCCAAGAATGGCGGCAAGGTCCCGGCTGACTGGACGCACTGATCCGCGCCCCGTCCGCACGGACAACATGAAAAGCCCGGCTGTTTCCAGCCGGGCTTTTTTTATGAAGTTTTCAGGTGCAGCGGTTTTCCGTCAGGGAAGGACCGGATTACGCGGCTCGAGCGTCTGCATCGACCGCTCGACATTGGACGCCTGCCCTGCCCGCAACTCCTCGAGCGACTGATGAAAAATCCGCACCCTGACCTCCACATGCCGGTCCGGATAACGCCACCGCTCGAACGCTAGAACCGTATCCGGCGCCGTACTGTCCGGCTGATCCTCAAACACCCATGACAGCCCGAAAATCGCCGCCATGGCATCCTGATTCGTATCATGCCCCGCCAGCACCAGAAGCCGCGTAGAGGCCGTCACACCGGGAATATCCGCAACCGGACGATCCGCCAGAAACGTCCGGATGCTCTGCGCCATAACCCCGTTCCGCGCCTGCGCCACAACCGGCAGACGCCGCAGCAGCAGGCTTTCCGCCTCATGAACCGGCATGACAGTCTTCAGCAGACCCGGCACATCCGCTTTCGCAGATCCGAACACATCCACCGGAAAACCTTCGGAATACAGCAGCAGAAGACTTTCCGCTGCCATACCCCCCGTCGCAACACCGCCTGAAAGATGTGGCGCGGCTTTTTTCCAGTCCAGAACGGCATCATCCCGCAAACAATGCGAGGTACGCCCTGCCCCCTCGCACGCTCCCGGCGCCATAAGCATCTGCAACGCCTGTAATCCGCGCTGCACCTCCGAAGTACGGGACAAAGGCAATGCAGACGCAAACGCCTGCTCGGTCTCCTGCCGCGGCGGCACCGCACGACCCGCCGCAATAGCATTATAAACAGGGTCCGGACCCTGCGCCTGCCACTGAGCCATAACGTGACACTCCGGCGCCACATCCCGCGCCCAGACCTGCCCGGTCTGCTGCGTCCTGTGATCCGCCCCGTCCGCCCAGACCTGGATCTGATCGGAACAGTTTTGCAACGGTCCAAAAGCCAGATGCTGATAATGCGACCGGACAGCCTGAACCATCGCCCCTAGCGCCACCGCACCATGCGGCGTCATCTCGCCGGGTGCCACGGACCACTCAGGCCAATCGAACCCGGTTTTCGCTTTCAAAGACGCCGGAGACGCCGTCGGACTCCGGATCCCATGCCGGGACAGAAGCACGACTTTTTCCAGAACAGGCCCGGACGGCGCAGAGGTTCCGCCCGAACATCCTGTCAGGGACAGCGCAAACAGAAGGACACAGCCGGTCTTTTTCACGGGAAGGTCGCCGTCATGTTGAAAAATACACTCCGTCCGGCCAGCCGCCAGTAAAGCGGCGCATCACCGTAAGACTGGTTGCCCGCAAAATCGCTGATGGAGCGGTTGTTGAAGAGGTTGGAAATCTTGAGGCTCGGCGTCACATCGCGCATGAAGCCACCGATATTATGAATACGCCAGCCCAGGGCCAGATCGGCCGTCACGTTGCCATGGATCCTGTACTGATTTTCAAACACCGTGTTGCCCGCTGCATTCGTGGTGCTGTCCAGCCCCCAGTGATGCCCGACATATTTCCCCATCAGAGAGAAATACGGACCCTTCGGATTTTCATAAAGCAGACCGAACGAGGCCAGTGAATCCGGCGTTGTCGCCACGCGCACGCTGCTGTGTTTGTAGCGCGCATCATTCACGCTGTAATTGCCGTAAAGCGAGAAGCCGTAGCCGATGACATACTGCCCTTCGAGTTCAATCCCGCGATAAATCGCACCACCGCTGTTCACATATGTCGAGGTCGTGCCGATGTTTTCGACATTGATCTGTGCGGAAGCGATATAATTGGAAAAATCGATGTAATACCCATCCAGTGACAGCATCCAGTTCTTGCCATGATAAACCGATCCAACCTGATAATTCAGGGTCGTTTCCGGCTTCACATTTCCAACGGACTGAACCTGAAAAACTGACATCGGAGGCGCAAGGAACCCGCGTGCAATCTGCGCATAAGCACTCCAGTTCTTCATAATCCGTTGATTGATCGCAACGGACGGCTGCCAGGATCCATAATGCTGGGTGTCCTTCAGCGGCACCTTCGTCGACTTGTTCATCGCCGCATCATAGTCCCTTATGAACATGGAATATTTCACACCCGGCTTAATAATTGCCCCTTTCCAGGGATGAATATCGAACTCGAGATAGGGCTGCACCGTCGTGTTCAGATCGGAAATATCATAGCTGTAAGCCGACCCTGTTTTGGACGGAACCGGGATCGCATTTTTGCTCAGATCGAGCGCATAGGTGTAACGCCGGTCCTTCTGCACATCCGCCCACACACCGAACAGAATATCCGTATAGGCTGTATGCGCCTTGAATCGTAACGTATCGCCATAGGAACGGAATTTTGCGTCCGCATATTTTCCGGGAATGTCACTGGCATAGGTCGCCACCTTTTTCCCGGCCGTATTGTAGAACGTCACACCGTTCGCAGCCGTGCTCGTCTGGCTGGCATCCGTGCTTTCCGTATAATCATGCTCGAACCCGCTCGTATAAAGCTGGTTTTCCATCGTCAGCCACGATGCAAGGCGGCTTTTGAGGCTCACATAATCAAAATCGGACGTGTAAGTGCTGGGATTATATCCGTAATAACACTGTTTGGACGGATCGTTGCACAGCCCGTAATTCTTGCCGTATTTCGCATATTCGGCGAGCGTCGCACCCTGTGTCGTGTACTGCCATTCCTTGTTATATGTCGTCTCGAATGTCAGCGTCGTCTCAGGCGCAAGATCAATCACATCCTTGAACATCAGATTGCTCCGGCGCTCGGCCGAATTGGTCAGATAGCCGTTCGTCTCTTCATGCTGCATGTCAAGAAACGCACGGCCAAAACGCGTCTTGCCACTGTCAAATTCGATGCCGCCCGCGCGCGTATTGAAACTGCCATAAGTCCCGTACAGCGACACGCCACTCTTGGCCGATGGCGTCTTGGACATGAACCCCATCGTTCCACCGAACGTCGCATTGCCGATCGTGGAGCCCGTTCCGGGACCGCGATCAATCTGCGCCTCCCCCAGGAAGTGCGAAATAAACAGCGATGATGTCGTATGGTGCAGGTCACTGGCATCACCGAACGGAATGCCATCGAACGTCATGTTGTACTGCCCGTCCTGAAAGCCGCGAAGGCTCATCGCCTCGGCTTTACCCATTCCGGGACCGTTAGGATTTTGCGAATAAACACTCGGCTGGAACCGGATAATATCGTCGATGCTGGCAAGCGGAATGATGTTGTTACTCAGAAAGCCCGACTGGATTTTCGATGTTGGCTCCGTAATATCCAGCGGCACCGTCGCCGGCGCAATCCGCGCGGCATGACCCAGAACGGTCAGATTTTCCACGCCAGGCGTCGCCGCTTTTTCTTTCTTGGCTTTGTGTTCCTCATGCTTTTTCTGTTTTGCATCAGAAACATCGGCGTAGGCGCTTCCTCCCAGCAACAGGGCACCGGCGAAGCACCCGGAAAGCAGGACATGGTTACGCATCTTGAACGTCATGGGGAATGGGCTCCAGTGAATGGCGCGCATTCCATACGGAAGGCTTCAGCTCAAGAAAACTGCTTTACCGTTCCTGAAATAAAACATTCACATGCTTTACTTCAAATTTTCATACTTATTTTGAAATATTTCTTATCTGTACTTAAGGTAACGGTCTTTTATCCGCAATCGGGTCGATCTTCGGTTCCGTCAGCGGCCCTGAATCGATCACCACCACCAGATCACCCGCAATCTGCGTCGGCTGCCGGTCCTTCGGCAGCAGCGCCTGAAAGCGCGGGTCATAACTCGCGGCCTGCTCATACAGCGCATCGATCAACCCGTAATGATCCATGAACTTGTTCATGGTCGCCGGAATCCGGATGCACCCTTCCGACGCCGGATGCCCCAGACGCCATTCCAGGAACTGCGGATCCGTCGCATGGATTTCCAGCCGGATCTGCCCGGTTTCATGACGTGGCAGCCAGCCCTTCATCGCCGTCTGCCACCCCATGTCCCACACGCGCGATCCCTTGGCACCAATCCCGCGAATGCCGTACTTGTTCTTCGTCCCTTCCGCCCGATAGCCCAGACGGTCCGCCGTGTTTTGAAAAACCCCGGTCGGTGTGATGTAATAATATTTGCGCCCCGTCGTCCCAGTCGAAACCGGCGTCCCTCCAAGGGACTCCCAGGGTGCATCCGGCAGCGCCAGCACATAATCCAGATGCTGGATCTTCTCGTTACGATCCACGACCATGACAAGCTGCGGCCGCGAAACCGGCATGTCCGCCTGCGTGACCGCATCCTTCGCAAGCGTCAGAAACGCCTTGCGACGCTCCGGTGTGTACGTGCTGAATCCTTTGACATTGTGCTTCATCAGCACAGCCAGCCGGGACGCCTCTTCCCGCGCCACCTCATCCGACACAACCGGCAGATCCGGAATATCGATCGGCGGCGGCGCCAGATCAGGCTGCGGCGGCGTATCCGTCGGCGGATTGCTGGCGGGCGGTGGCACCGAAGCGCCCAGCGATGGCGTCGTATCGGGCTGCTGCGTTGACAGTTCCGGCCCCGCACTGTCCGGCCTCGCACAGGCCACCAGCGGCACAACGCCCACCATCATCGCCGTGGACGCAGATAACAGGGCCACAAACCGCGTCAGTCTGGAAACATCACGCATCGTCAGAAAACCATCCCCGAGTTCAGAACAACAAACAGAACGCGAAGGAACAGTTTCCTGTCCGGGCGTTCAGCATGACTGGTACGTCTTTCAACGCCCCAGCCATGCAAAAGGCATCACAGATCCAGAAGCAGGCGCCGCGGATCTTCCACAAGCTGCTTGATCCGGACGAGGAAGCTCACCGCCTCCCGCCCATCCACGATCCGGTGATCATAAGACAGCGCCACATACATCATCGGCCGGATCACGATCTGCCCGTCGCGCACGACAGGTCGATCCTGAATGGCATGCATCCCCAGAATTCCCGACTGCGGCGTATTCAGGATCGGCGTGGACAGCAGCGATCCGAAAATCCCGCCATTCGTGATGGAGAACGTCCCGTGCGACAGCTCTTCCAGCTTCAGTCCGCCCGTCCGCGCCCGCTTGCCGTAATCGGCAATGCGACGCTCCAGTTCGGCAAAGCTCATCTGGTCGGCATCATGCAGCACCGGCACAACCAGCCCGCGCTCCGTGCCCACAGCAATGCCGAGATTGACGAAATCGCGGTAGACGATCTCATCGCCTTCGATCTGCGCATTGATCGCCGGATAATCTTTCAGCGCTCCGACCACAGCGCGCGCGAAGAAGGACATGAACCCCAACCGGGCCCCGTCATGCTTCTTCTCGAACTCTTCCTTGTACTGTGCCCGCAGCGCCTTGGCGGCGGACATGTCGATCTCGTTGAACGTCGTGAGAATGGCCGCCGTATTCTGCGCCGCCTTCAGATTCCGTGCGATCGTCTGACGCAAACGACTCATCGGCACGCGACGTTCCCGCGCTTCATGCGAGGACAGCTTGGGGGCCGGAGCAACAGTAGCGGGCTTCGGCGCTTCCGGCGCGGGCGGCGTGACACGCGCTGGCTGTGCAACAGGCTCGGGTGCTAGCGGCGGAGCAGCCGGTTCGGCATCGGCAGGCGCTTCAGCCACCGGAGCAGGCTCAGGCGCAGCCGGCGCCTCTGCCGTCTCGTCCACGGCGCCCAGCAGGCCGCCAATCTCAACTTCCGTCCCAACAGCCACGCAGTCTTCCAAACGCCCGGCAGAGGGTGCCGTCACCTCGACGCTGACCTTGTCGGTCTCCAGCTCCACGATGGTTTCGTCATGCTGCACATAGTCGCCGGATTTTTTAAGCCACCGCGCGACAGTCGCAGTCGTCAGGCTTTCTCCAAGCGCCGGAACCCTGATCTCGACCGTCATGCTGTTTCCCTGTCTTGCATCCCGCCCCAAAGCGGGGAAATGTCTGTCTGTCCTGCGGCCTGTCCCAAAGACTGACCCCCGGAATCACGTCCGGCACCATACCGGAATAGGTTCGGCAATGCAGGATACTGCATCTTCGTCACCAGCGGGAGGCGGAACCATCCCCGTCGCCGGACTTTGAAACCAAAACACAGGAGGCCGCAATGTCCCCCCCGCCCGACCGTCCTGAAATTCTGGACTCCGACCACCTCTCCGCCCGCACCCGCGAGATCCTGAAATCCCGGCTTTCAGCCCCCGAAACACAGCCCCGCACCCTCTCGCTTCAGGCCTATGCCGTCCTCGATGCGCTCCTTCCCGTCCTGCTTCCCATCGACGAAATCCTGCCGTCTGGCACCGACATCAACGTGACAGCCCGGATCGACGCCGCCCTCTCCGGCCCCCGCGACGGCTGGCGCTTTGCAGACCTCCCGCCCGATGCCCAAGCCTGGGAAGCCGCCCTCCTGACGCTCGACGACGTGACATTCGAGCAGAACGGACTCCGTTTCATTCATCTGGCCCCGGACCTGCGCGGCACCCTGCTCGACGCCCTGATGGCCGGACAGATCGGCCTCGAACGCGAAGACCGCCTCACCGCCCCCCAGATGAAACGCTGGGCCGGAGATCTGCGCGGCGAAGTCGTGGACTGCGTCATGAGTGACCCGCGCATGCAGCAGGCGCTGGGCATTTCTTCCAGCCTGACCGGCGGCGACACCGTCTTCCAGGGCTTCACCGAAGTCGGCCCCGACAGCCGCGAAGATTTCGAGCCCAAAGCCACCGCGCCCCTCGCCCAGATGGCAGACTCCACGCAATGAGCAGCACATCCGTCATGAAGACATTCGCAGAAACAGACATCGTCGATGCCGTCGTCGTGGGCAGCGGTGCCGGTGGCGCGCCGCTGGCCGCGGAACTCGCCCGCAACGGCAAAACCGTCGTGGTGCTCGAAGCCGGTCCCGCCTTCACCGCCATGGGCCACACCCCCGACGAGGTCGCGGCCCGCGAACTGTACTGGCTGCACGAACGCCTCTCCGCCGGCACGAACCCGCAGGCTTTCGGCGGCAACAACAGCGGCACCGGCCTCGGCGGCTCCCTGCTGCATTATGGTGCCTTCATGCCCCGCATGGACGCCCGCGACTTCCACCTGCACACCGAAACCGGCAAGGGCGTGGACTGGCCCTTCGGTCTGGACGAACTCCTTCCTTATATCGAGCGCGTGGAATCCTTCATCGGCGTCTCCGGCCCCGCCCATTACCCGTGGGACCCGAGCCGCCGCTACGCCTACGCGCCCCCGCCCGCCAACTCCGCCGCGCTGAAAATGCGAGACGGCTGTGACGCGCTCGGCCTGCGCCACGCGGACGGCCCGGCCGCCCTTATCACCCGCGATATCGAACAGCCGCATTTCGGCACCCGTCATGGCTGCGCGAACTGCGGCGCCTGTCATCAGGGCTGCCGCAACGGCGCCAAATCCGGCGCGGACAACACCTGGCTCCCCATGGCCGTCGCCCATGGTGCAGAACTCCGCCCCGGCTGCTTCGCCCACACGATCGAGCGTGACAGTTCCGGCCGCGTGACCGGCGTGGTCTATCGCCAGAACGGCGTCGAACACCGCCAGAAATGCGCGACCCTCGTCCTCGCCGCTGGTGCCGTCGAAACACCGCGCCTGCTCCTGACCAACGGCCTCGCCAACAGCTCCGGTCAGATCGGCCAGAACTACATGACCCATGTCTCCACACAGGTCTGGGGCGAATTCGACGAGGATATCCGCCCCAATCGCGGATATCCGTCCCTGACCATCACCGAAGACATGATGCGCCCGAAAGACGCGGATTTCGTTGGTGGCTATCTGGTGCAGTCACTGGGCATGATGCCCGCGACCTGGGGTCAGAACCTCGCCCGCAGCACCACGACACGCGGTCCGGCCTTCGCCCGCGCACTCGCCGGATACAACCGATCCGCCGGCATGGGCATCAACGGCGAATGTCTCCCCCGCCCCGAAAACCGCGTAACGCTTTCGGACGAAAAGGACGCATTCGGCATCCCCAAACCGCTGATCGAACATTCCTACGGCCCAAACGAATGGGCCATGCACCACCACGCCGCCCGCCTGCTGACGCAGATGTGGGAGGCCGTCGGCGCAAAGGACATCCGCGTCATCGACCGCGCCGCCCACATGATCGGCACCTGCCGCATGGGCACGGATGCAGACAGCAATGTTGTTGATCCGGAAGGCCGCAGTTTCGATATCGACAATCTGTGGATTTCCGATCACTCGATCTTCCCCAGCGCCGCCGCCGCCAACCCCGCCCTGGCCATCATGGCCCTGTCCCTGCGCACGGCAGACGCCATGCTGAAGGCCTGATCCCGGAAAACTGACATAGATCAAAGTGATCCGAAGCGTGCGCCCCAGCCTTGACACCGGTTCGCGCGCTCCGGTAATCGAAGGACGACTTTCCGGTGACGTCCTGTCACCCGGTCTCCCTTTCCATCCGGATGACGCCCGCTTCACTGTCCTGCGCAATCTTTACGGATCCCCGCCTGACACCAGAAGCCCCCACCCAGTCGCCCTGTCTTCTGTGTGGTCGCGCATCCTCCCCTATCAGGTCTGCCCCTACCGGCACATCAAGGCGCGTCTTTCATGCATCTCGCCGAACTCAAGAAAAAATCTCCGGCCGATCTGCTGGCTTATGCAGAGGAACTGGAGATCGAGAACGTCTCGTCCATGCGCAAGCAGGACATCATGTTCGCCATCCTCAAGACCCTTGCCGAGCGCGATCAGGCGATCTACGGCGAAGGAACGCTCGAAATCCTGCCGGACGGCTTCGGTTTCCTGCGCAGCCCGGAAGCCAACTACCTTCCCGGCCCTGACGACATCTACATCTCCCCCACCCAGGTCCGCCGCTTCGGCCTCCGCCCGGGTGACACCGTTGAAGGCCAGATCCGCGCCCCGCGCGACGGCGAGCGCTATTTCGCGCTGCTGAAGGTCAACACCATCAACTTCGAGGCTCCGGAAACCGTCCGGACCCGCATCAACTTCGACAACCTCACGCCGCTCTACCCCGAGCGTCGCCTGAAGATGGAAGTCGAACAGACCGAAGCCGCCGTCACGGAGTCCTCTCCACGCGGCAAGGGTAAGAAAGACCAGCGCGACTACACCCCGCGCGTGATCGATCTCGTGACGCCGATCGGCATGGGCCAGCGCGCCCTGATCGTCGCCCCGCCCCGCACCGGCAAGACCGTGATGCTCCAGAGCATCGCAGCGTCCATCTCCGCCAACCACCCCGAAGTGTTCCTGATCGTCCTTCTGATCGACGAACGCCCGGAAGAAGTGACGGACATGGCCCGCTCGGTCCGCGGCGAAGTCGTCTCCTCCACCTTCGACGAACCGGCAACCCGCCACGTCCAGGTAACGGAAATGGTTCTGGAAAAGGCCAAGCGCCTCGTCGAGCACAAGCGCGACGTAGTCATCCTGCTGGATTCCATCACCCGCCTCGCCCGCGCCTACAACACCGTCGTTCCCTCCTCGGGCAAGGTGCTGACCGGCGGTGTGGACGCCAACGCCCTGCAGCGCCCCAAGCGCTTCTTCGGTGCTGCGCGTAACATCGAGGAAGGCGGCTCGCTGACGATCATCGCAACGGCCCTGATCGACACGGGCTCGCGCATGGACGAAGTCATCTTCGAAGAGTTCAAGGGCACCGGCAACGCCGAGCTCATTCTGGACCGCAAGCTGGCCGACAAGCGCACCTTCCCCGCTATCGACATCACCAAGTCGGGCACGCGTAAGGAAGAGCTTCTGGTGGACCGCGCCGAGCTGTCCAAGATGTGGGTTCTGCGCCGCATCCTGGCCCCGATGGGCACGATGGACGCCATGGACTTCCTGCTGGACAAGCTCAAATACAGCAAGTCCAACCACGACTTCTTCGAGGCCATGAACAACTGATCCACGATCAGCACGGCCGATATGAAAAAGGGGAGCTCCGGCTCCCCTTTTTTTGTGTTCCAGCAACGTGGAGTGAAAGGACGTGGAGATGAAAGACCGGTCCCTAGCGCGCGCCTTCCAGGTGCAGAAGCGCATGTTTGTCGGCCACACCTCCAAGCCCTGAATAGCCCCCCAGCCCCGAACGTCCGACAACCCGGTGACAGGGGATCAGGATGGGGATCGGATTCGCCCCCACGGCACCACCAACCGATCGGGGAGAGCCCCCAACCTCGGCCGCGATATCGGCATAGGTCCGCGTCTGCCCATAGGGAATCCGGCGCAGCGCGTCCCAGACCTTCTGGCGGTACGGAGTCCCGTAAGGACGGTAGGGCAGGGTCTCGAAATCGACCGATTCCCCGTCAAAATAGCGCTCCAGAAGGTCGCGTGCTTTCAGAAGGAGCAGAGTCTCCTCCTGATCGCGCCCCCAACCCCAGTCCAGAGCGACGATCTGGCCCTCATCTTCACTGATGGTAAGGGCCCCGAAAGGTGAGTGGCAGGATAGCTGTGGCATGAACGACACGGTGCCCGAGCCGCTCAAAACCGTCAATCCGGCGATATCACCATCAGGACGAGACTTTTAAGCCATGCTCCACACGCATATCGCAGTATAGCAACATGCACAAAACACATACTGGACCGTTCATGTAGGCTTTCCAGCAATGTTCTGTAATGTGTTGGAAAACTGCCGTTTTTTGTATTCAGAAAGCAGCCCAATGTTTTCTGGAACGGCAGTGTAATTATTCGGTGAGCCGCATCATACCCCGTTTCGGAGCGATCCCGCCGTCCCCCTCACGGAAACGTCAGAAGCCGTGTTTGTCTTAAGCAATAAAATAGGCTCAGTAAGTTCTCATGCTGCCGGTGTCCGGTACTGAGTGTTGGCTTGAGAGAACGAGGATTAGCTCCCGTTCCTTTCAAGACTTCACAGGTCCAGAATATCACAGCGGAAACAGTCTTTACAAAAAGGACAGTTGGATCATGACTTCTGGTCTACTGACGCCGATCAAGGTTACGAAAAAGCGCCTTCTCAGCTGCGCTGCCGCGCTGGCGTTTTCAGCAGCTGTACCTGTCGCTTTTGCGCAGGAAGATACCGGCACAGCAATCACGAGCTCCGATAACGGCGGCCATCCCGGGGACTGGCTGTCCTACGGCCGTTCCTACTCCGAGCAGCGCTACAGCCCGCTCGACCAGATCAACACGGAGAATGTCGGCAAGCTGAAGCTCGCCTGGCACTACGATCTGGACACGAACCGCGGCCAGGAAGGCACTCCCCTGATCGTCAACGGCGTCATGTACGCCACGACCAACTGGAGCAAGATGAAGGCGCTGGATGCAGCGACCGGCAAGCTCCTGTGGTCCTACGATCCGAAGGTTCCGGGCAACATCGCCGACCGTGGCTGCTGTGACACGGTCAGCCGTGGCGCCGCCTACTGGAACGGCAAGGTCTATTTCGGCACGTTCGACGGCCGCCTGATCGCGCTCGACGCCAAGACCGGCAAGCTGGTCTGGAGCGTCTACACGATCCCCAAGGAGGCCCAGCTCGGCCACCAGCGGTCCTACACGGTTGACGGTGCCCCCCGTATCGCCAAGGGCAAGGTCCTGATCGGCAACGGTGGTGCAGAATTCGGTGCCCGCGGCTTCGTCTCTGCCTTCGACGCGGAAACCGGCAAGCTCGACTGGCGCTTCTTCACCGTTCCGAACCCCGAGAACAAGCCTGACGGCGCAGCCTCCGACGACATCCTGATGTCCAAGGCCTACCCGACCTGGGGCAAGAACGGCGCCTGGAAGCAGCAGGGCGGCGGCGGCACCGTCTGGGATTCGCTCGTCTATGACCCGGTGACGGACCTCGTCTACCTGGCCGTCGGCAACGGCTCACCGTGGAACTACAAGTTCCGCTCCGAAGGCAAGGGCGACAACCTCTTCCTGGGCAGCATCGTCGCGATCAATCCTGACACCGGCAAGTATGTCTGGCACTTCCAGGAAACGCCGATGGACGAGTGGGATTACACCTCCGTCCAGCAGATCATGACGCTCGACATGCCGGTCAACGGCGAGATGCGCCACGTCATCGTGCATGCTCCGAAGAACGGCTTCTTCTACATCATCGATGCGAAGACCGGTAAGTTCATCACCGGCAAGCCCTACACCTACGAGAACTGGGCCAACGGCCTGGATCCGGTCACGGGTCGCCCGAACTACGTGCCTGACGCCCTGTGGACCCTGACGGGCAAGCCCTGGCTCGGCATTCCGGGTGAGCTCGGCGGCCATAACTTCGCCGCCATGGCCTACAGCCCGAAGACGAAGCTGGTCTACATCCCGGCACAGCAGATCCCGCTCCTGTATGACGGCCAGAAAGGCGGCTTCAAGGCGTATCATGACGCCTGGAACCTCGGCCTCGACATGAACAAGATCGGCCTCTTCGACGACAATGATCCGGAACATGTCGCCGCCAAGAAGGACTTCCTGAAAGTCCTGAAGGGCTGGACGCTGGCCTGGGATCCGGTGAAGATGGCTCCGGCCTTCACGATCAACCACAAGGGTCCGTGGAACGGTGGTCTTCTGGCCACGGCCGGTAACGTGATCTTCCAGGGTCTGGCGAACGGCGAATTCCACGCCTACGACGCCACGAACGGCAATGATCTCTATTCCTTCCCCGCACAGAGCGCGATCATCGCTCCGCCGGTGACCTATACGGCCAACGGCAAGCAGTATGTCGCGGTTGAAGTGGGCTGGGGTGGCATCTATCCGTTCCTGTACGGCGGCGTTGCCCGCACCTCGGGCTGGACGGTCAACCACTCCCGCGTGATCGCCTTCTCGCTTGACGGCAAGGACAACCTGCCGCCGAAGAACGAGCTGGGCTTCACTCCCGTCAAGCCGGTTCCGACCTATGACGAGGCCCGCCAGAAGGACGGATACTTCATGTATCAGACGTTCTGCTCGGCCTGCCATGGCGACAATGCGATCTCCGGTGGCGTTCTGCCTGACCTTCGCTGGTCCGGTGCTCCGCGCGGCAGGGAAAGCTTCTACAAGCTCGTTGGCCGCGGTGCTCTGACGGCTTACGGCATGGACCGCTTCGACACGTCCATGACGCCTGAGCAGATCGAGGATATCCGCAACTTCATCGTGAAGCGCGCGAACGAATCCTACGACGACGAAGTCAAGGCACGTGAAAACTCAACTGGCGTTCCGAACGATCAGTTCCTCAATGTCCCGCAGTCCACGGCCGATGTTCCGACCGCGGATCACCCCTGAGGCAGCGGTTTGCATAAGGAGCACGTGACATGCTGAACGCATTAACTCGGGACAGGCTGGTATCTGAGATGAAACAGGGATGGAAACTCGCGGCCGCTATCGGCCTCATGGCGGTGTCTTTCGGCGCCGCCCATGCCCAGGACGCCGATGAAGCCCTGATCAAGCGTGGCGAATATGTCGCCCGCCTGTCGGACTGCATCGCCTGCCACACGGCTCTTCACGGACAGCCCTATGCGGGCGGTCTGGAGATCAAGAGCCCGATCGGCACGATCTATTCGACCAACATCACGCCGGACCCGGAACACGGTATCGGCAACTACACTCTGGAGGACTTCACGAAGGCCCTCCGCAAGGGCATCCGCAAGGATGGTGCAACGGTCTATCCGGCCATGCCCTATCCTGAATTCGCACGTCTGTCCGACGACGACATCCGTGCGATGTATGCCTTCTTCATGCACGGCGTGAAGCCGGTCGCCCTGCAGAACAAGGCGCCGGACATCAGCTGGCCGCTCTCCATGCGCTGGCCGCTGGGCATGTGGCGCGCCATGTTCGTCCCGAGCATGACGCCGGGCGTGGACAAGAGCATCAGTGATCCGGAAGTCGCCCGCGGCGAATACCTCGTCAACGGCCCGGGCCATTGCGGCGAATGTCACACGCCCCGCGGTTTCGGAATGCAGGTCAAGGCCTACGGCACGGCTGGCGGCAACGCCTACCTGGCCGGTGGTGCCCCGATCGACAACTGGATCGCACCGAGCCTGCGCAGCAACAGCGACACGGGTCTGGGCCGCTGGTCTGAAGATGACATCGTCACCTTCCTCAAGAGCGGCCGTATCGACCACTCCGCCGTCTTCGGTGGCATGGCCGACGTGGTGGCCTACAGCACGCAGCACTGGTCCGACGACGATCTGCGCGCCACGGCCAAGTACCTCAAGAGCATGCCGGCCGTGCCGGAAGGCAAGAACCTCGGTCAGGATGACGGTCAGACGACCGCTCTGCTGAACAAGGGTGGCCAGGGCAACGCAGGTGCGGAAGTCTATCTGCACAACTGCGCCATCTGCCACATGAACGATGGTACGGGCGTCAACCGCATGTTCCCGCCGCTGGCAGGTAACCCGGTCGTCATCACCGACGATCCGACGTCGCTCGCCAATGTCGTGGCCTTCGGTGGCATCCTGCCCCCGACCAACAGCGCACCGTCCGCTGTTGCCATGCCCGGGTTCAAGAATCACCTCTCCGACCAGGAGATGGCCGATGTCGTGAACTTCATGCGCAAGGGCTGGGGCAACAACGCACCGGGAACCGTGTCCGCTTCCGATATCCAGAAGCTGCGCACGACGGGTGCACCGGTCTCCACCGCTGGCTGGAACGTCTCCAGCAAGGGCTGGATGGCCTACATGCCGCAGCCTTATGGCGAAGGCTGGACCTTCTCCCCGCAGACCCACACCGGCGTGGACGACGCACAGTAAGCGTCCCCACCCCTGTCAGTCTGAGAGAAAGGGCGGATCGGAAACGATCCGCCTTTTTTATGTCTGCGCTTTTCATGCCTGTCCGCAGGGCATTTCACCGCGGGGCCACCTGCACTACATAGAAACCCATGACGCGCTCATCCCTTCCGGACGCCCCTGAAAACACCCCGCAGGTCATTTTCGCTCTGGCCACCGGTCCGTCCCGCGCGGCCATCGCGATCATGCGTGCCAGCGGCCCAGGCAGCGATGCGATCCTCAAAGCACTCTGCAACGGGCGGCTGCCCGAACCCCGCCGCGTCAGCCTGCGCACCCTGCGTCATAACGGAGAGGTGCTCGATCACGCCGTCGCCCTCTGGCTCCCTGGCCCCAATTCCTACACCGGCGAGGACGGCTTCGAACTGCATCTCCACGCAGGCCCCGCCATCATCGCCCGCGTCGCCGACGCCCTGACCGATCTGGGCGCCCGCCCTGCCGAACCCGGTGAGTTTACCCGTCGCGCCGTGCAGAAAGGACGACTGGACCTGCTTCAGGCCGAAGCCATCGCCGACCTTGTGGACGCCGAAACGGAAAGCCAGCGCAAACAGGCACTCCGTCAGGCCGACGGCGCCCTGAGCCGTCTGTATGACGACTGGGCCCAACGCCTGCGCCTCGTCCTCGCGCATCAGGAAGCCCTGATCGACTTCCCGGACGAAGAGCTGCCGCAGGACGTGGAAGACGGGCTGATCGCAGAACTGTCTAAGCTCCAGACCGAGATGTCCGCCCATCTTCAGGACAATCGCGGCGAACTCATGCGTCAGGGCCTGACGGTCGTGATCGCGGGCTCGCCAAACGTCGGAAAATCCAGTCTTCTCAATACGTTATCCGGAACTGACGCCGCCATCGTCACCCATCGCGCAGGCACAACACGCGACGCCATTGCGCTCGACTGGGTTTTGGACGGTATCCGCCTGCGTCTGATCGACACGGCTGGTCTGCGCGAGACCGAAGATGAGATCGAAGCCGAAGGCATCCGCCGCGCATTGTTTCACGTGAAACAGGCTGACGTCGTGCTGCATCTGATCGGCCCGGATGAAAGTTTCGAATCCCTTTCCGGAGAGGAAATTCCCGTCCGGACGAAAATCGACATCGCGCCCGCCCCGCCCGGCATGTTAGGGATCAGCACACAGTCCGGCGAAGGCCTCGCTGCGCTGCGTCAGGTCCTGTCCGGACGGGTGGCAGAACTCATGGCCGGTTCCGCTGCGCCCCCCCTGACCCGCGCCAGACACCGCGCCGGAATCCAGGAGGCCGCAACCCATCTGGAGCGCGCGCGAACCGCGACATGGCCGGAGCTTCGGGGCGAAGAACTCCGCCTGTCCATGATGGCTCTGGGGCGTCTGACGGGACGTGTTGATGTTGAATCCCTGCTCGATGCAATTTTCGGGCAGTTCTGTATCGGGAAGTAGGTTTTGAGCGATTTCGATGTCATCGTGATCGGCGGCGGTCATGCCGGATGTGAAGCCGCAGCGGCATCGGCCCGCTTCGGCGCACGCACTCTGCTGCTCACCCATCGGCTTGCAACGATCGGCGCCATGTCCTGCAACCCGGCCATCGGCGGGATCGGCAAGGGCCATCTCGTGCGCGAAATCGATGCGCTCGATGGCCTGATGGGCAAGGCCGCAGATCGCGCCGGCATTCATTTCAAACTGCTCAACCGCTCCAAGGGACCGGCCGTTCACGGCCCCCGCGCACAGGCCGACCGCTCTCTCTATCGCGCCGCCATTCAGGACCTTCTGGCCGCCACGCCAAACCTGACGATCCTCGAAGGTGCCGCCGGAGACCTGATCGAAGAGAACGGCCACATCACCGGCGTCATCTGTGAAGACGGCCACGAGTTCCGCTGCGGCGCCGTCGTGCTGACCACCGGAACCTTCCTGCGCGGCGTCATCCATGTCGGCCACACCCAGACGGAAGCCGGACGCATCGGCGAAGCCCCGGCCAAGCGTCTGGGCGAACGGCTCTATGCGCTCGGCCTCCAGATGGGCCGCCTCAAGACCGGCACCCCACCGCGTCTGGCCAGGGACAGCATCGACTGGGAAAACCTCCCGGCCGATCCGGGTGACGCTGAACCCGAGGCTTTCAGCCCCATGACGGCGGCCATCACCAACCCGCAGGTCGTCTGCCGCATCAGCCATACAACCGCCGAAACCCACAGGATCATCAACGAGAACCTGCACCGCTCGGCCATGTATGGCGGCGCGATTGCCGGTCGCGGCCCGCGCTACTGCCCGTCAATCGAAGACAAGGTCGTTCGCTTCGCCGAGCGCACATCGCATCAGGTCTTTCTGGAACCCGAAGCCCTGCCCGGCAATCCGGGCGGCGATCTGGTCTACCCGAACGGCATCAGCACCAGTTTGCCCGCTGACGTACAGGCCGCCATGATCGCCACCATGCCCGGTCTGGAAAACGCTCGTATCGTCACGGCAGGTTACGCCGTCGAATATGATTACGTGGACCCGCGTGAGCTTCTGCCGTCACTACAACTGCGCCGCCTGCCGGGCCTGTACCTTGCCGGACAGATCAACGGCACGACCGGTTACGAAGAAGCCGGAGCACAGGGTCTGCTCGCCGGCCTGAACGCCGCCCGCGCCACGGCAGGCAATGAACCGCTCACGCTGGACCGGAGTGACGCCTATCTCGGCGTCATGATCGACGATCTGACCCTGCACGGCATCAGCGAACCCTATCGCATGTTCACCTCCCGCGCCGAGTATCGCCTGACCCTGCGCGCCGACAACGCCGACCTGCGTCTGACGCCAAAGGGCATCGCAGCAGGCTGCGTCCTGTCCGAGCGCGAAGCCGCCTTCACCGCCCAGAAAGCCGAACTCGACGCCGCCATGGCTCGCGCGGCCGAGACGACCTTCCTGCCGCAAACCCTGCGCGATGTCGGTTTTGAAGTCTCGCTGGATGGCCGCAGGCGCACGGTTCTCGATGTCCTCGCCAGCAATGGCGACCATACGAAGCTGGACACACTGGTCCCGTGGTTCGCCGAACTTCCCCTGCGTGTGCGTCGCCATGTCGAGACCGAAGCGCGTTATGGTGGCTATCTTCACCGGCAGGATCGTGAAATTCGACAACTCGCATCGGAAAGTGCCATCGCCCTTCCGGCCGATCTGGATTACACTGCCATCGGCGGCCTGAGCAGCGAAATGCGCGAGCGCTTTTCCCAGGCCCGCCCGACCAGTTTCGCCGCAGCACAGCGCGTGCGCGGGGTCACACCTGCCGCGCTGGTCGCCCTGCTGGCCCATGTAAGGACCCTGTCATGACCACCGTTTCACGTGAAACACATGAGAGGCTGGAGCGCTTTGCCGACCTGCTCGTGCAGTGGAACGCGAAGATCAATCTCGTCAGCCCGCGTGACATCGCCCAGCTCTGGCCCCGTCATATCGAAGACAGCCTTCAGCTCGCGGAACTGATCCCTGCAGGCGCGACCATCACCGATCTGGGGTCGGGCGGCGGTTTTCCGGGCATCATTCTGGCCATCGCCACGGGTAATCCGGTCACCCTGATCGAATCGGACCAGCGCAAATGTGCCTTCCTGCGGGAAGCCGGACGCATCTGCGAGGCCAAGGTCACGGTCATCGCCAAGCGCATCGAAGCCGCCAGCCCCCCTCCGGCCGACATCATCACGGCCCGGGCACTGGCTCCTCTTAACAGGCTCCTCGAATGGGCGCGGCCATTACTGAAGGAAGACGGGTTCTGCCTGTTCCTGAAGGGTCAGAAGGCGCAGGCCGAGTTGACCGAGGCAAGCGCCGACTGGCACATGAGCCACAGCATCATTCCCAGCCGCACCGACCCCGGCGGAGCCATCATCAAGGTCAGTGATTTCAAGCGTGTCGTCTAAAACCGAATCTCCCACCACCCGGATCATTGCCGTCACCAACCAGAAGGGAGGCGTCGGCAAGACCACCACCACCATCAATCTGGCAGCCGGTCTGGCCCGTCAGGGACAGCGCGTCCTGCTCGTGGATCTGGACCCGCAGGGCAACGCCTCTACCGGTCTGGGCATCGACTACGACCAGCGCAACACCGGCACCTATGCCGCGCTGATGGTGGAAGCCGAACCCCACGCCCTGCCCCAGCCGACCGGGTTCGACAATCTGGCGATCATCACCGCCAATAACGAACTGGCGGGTGCAGAGCTGGAAATGATCGGCGATGAGCGTCGCGAATACCGCCTGCGTGACGCCCTGCGCGCGCTCGAAGGCGATTACGACACCATCCTGATCGACTGCCCCCCAAGCCTCGGTCTGCTGACGCTGAACGCGCTGGTCGCGTCTGACAGCGTGATCGTGCCGCTGCAATGTGAGTTCTTCGCGCTTGAAGGCATCAGCCAGCTCGTCCGCACCATCGACCGCGTGCGCCGCGCCTTCAATGCCGACCTGCATCTCGAAGGCATCGTTCTGACGATGTATGACCGCCGCAACAACCTGTCCGAACTCGTGGCACAGGACGCACGTGGCTTCTTCGGCGATCAGGTGTTCGAGACGCTCATTCCGCGCAACATCCGTATTTCCGAAGCCCAGAGCCACGGCAGCCCCGTGCTGGATTATGACGCCCGCTCCACGGGTGCCATCGCCTATCTGGCGCTGGCGGCCGAACTGATCAAACGCAACAAGAACAAGGCAAAGGCGTAACCGGCGATGGCCAAAAAGGACAGTTCCCCGCGTCTTGGTCGCGGCCTCGCGGCTCTTCTGGGCGATCAAGCCCCGCAGCTCGCCCGTGCCACGCGTGCGAATGCCCAGCCGCAGCAGCATTCCTCCCTGCCGGTGGATGTTCTGGCCCCGAGCCCCTTCCAGCCGCGCAAGGACATGAACCCTGAGCGCCTGTCCGAACTGGCCGATTCCATCCGCTCCCGCGGCGTCCTGCAGCCCCTGCTCGTCCGCCCTGATCCGGAAAAGCCGGGCCATTACCAGATCATCGCCGGCGAACGCCGCTGGCGCGCCTCACAGCTCGCAGGCCTGCACAGCGTCCCCGTCCATATCCGCGAACTGGATGACACGGACGCCATGGCCGCTGCCCTGGTCGAAAACCTCCAGCGCGCGGATCTCAACCCGATCGAAGAGGCCGAGGGCCTGCAACGTCTGGTCACGGACTATACCCTGACGCAGGAGGAACTGGCCGGTGCCGTGGGCAAGTCCCGCCCCCACATCACCAACACCATGCGCCTGCTCAACCTGCCACCGGAAGTCCGCGCCTACGTCCGCAACGGTGAACTCACGGCCGGTCACGCCCGCGCCCTGCTGACCCATCCCGATCCGGTCGCCGCAGCCAAGATCGTCATCGCCCGTGGCCTCAACGTGCGCCAAACCGAAGCTCTAGCTGGCTGCAAAAATACCCAGACACCGGCCAAAAAGGCACGGGACGCGGAAATCCTGCAGATCGAAAATGACCTCTCCTCCCGCCTCGGACTAAAAGTCCATATTTCCTATAATGGAAAAAAAGGCGGTTCCCTGAAGATCGACTACACGTCCCTGGAGCAGTTCGAGAGCGTCATGCGCCTGCTCAACCGCAGGTAAACCATTGAAATAAAAGGTTTTTCATTTTTTCAGCACTAAACTGCACGAAAAGATGAAAAACCCCTTGCAGGCCGGGGCAAAATCCCGCTATAAGCCGCTCCACCGGTAGACGGGCCATGGGCACATAGCTCAGTTGGTAGAGCAGCTGACTCTTAATCAGCGGGTCCAAGGTTCGAGCCCTTGTGTGCCCACCATGCCCGTCTCCGGTTGTTTCCTAAAAATTTCATACTGACCGACCAAAGCCCGTTACGGGTCTTTTCGTGTTTCCAAGCAGCCCCTGGAATCCAGAGACTGCCCGAGCTTTCAGCCCCGGAAATCAGGCAGTTCGTTGACCGTCACGACGCGCCACAGGCAGTCGATGCGCTCCAGAATGGTGATGGACAGGTTCTGGATCGAAAAGCGCAGCGCCGTATCAGGATGAACGCTCAGCGCATGCGCCAGAGCCGCACGAATGGCGCCCCCATGGCTGACGACAACCATATCCTGCCCTTCATGCATATTCGCCAGATCCTCAAGCCCGTGCCCTACGCGCGCGCAGACATCCAGCATGCTCTCACCGCCCGGCGGAAGCTCACAGGCGGAAATGGACCAGAACGGATTGGGCGGCAGACGCAGCAAGGACATAAACTCACCATGCGGCGTGCCATGCCACTTCCCGATCGACTGCTCAATGAAGCGTCCATCAATCGTCACATCCTGCGAAAACGCGCCGGCCTTGCGAATCTCAGCCGCAGTATCCTGCGCCCGCTGCAACGGTGAACTGTACCACAGCGCATCCTTCGGCAGACGGCGTGCCAGCGTGGCATAACCACCCTGCTGGCTCGCCATTGCCTCACGGCACAGCGGCACGTCGAGCGCCCCATACATCGTCTTGCGTGCACTGGCTTCCACGACCGCATGACGGATCAGCCAGAACCGGGTGACGCCCTTCGGCAGTTCCGGCGTATCGAGAAAATGCCCGTGCGGGACCGCTTTGTCTGTCTGGGTCATGACAACGGGGCGTAACGGGGGACAGGGTTCGCGTCCAGCAGAACATCCCAGTGCTTCAGGATCAGCTCCAGTTTTCCAAGCACCCGGCGCGCGTCCATGCATTCACGCTGAAGCCGGCGCTCCTCGTCCAGCCCTTCGTGGGAAGGCTCACCGGACACAAGCCGCGCCCCAGCACACAGACGCAGCGCTCCGGCCGGCCCGTCCACCAGCGGATGCGGCACCGGCACGGGCTGCCCCAGCACACAGAGCAGACTGCCCTCCCCTTCCGCCACCCAGGGCGACAGATCCGCATTCAGCCAGCGATGCAGCCGCCGCGCATCTTCCAGCGCCAGCGGACGCCCGGGCGCATGGGGATCTTCAACCAGAAAGGACAGGATAGTCGGCACCGCGTCCCAGCGGCCATCATCAAAAGGCGTGCCCATCGGTAGCATAGTCAGCGCCGGACGGGCCTTAACCATGGCCACGGCTTCCGTCATGAACCGGGTCAGACGTCCACGAATGACAGGATCGGGCAGCGCAAACAGCGCATCCATTTCCGCCAGAGCCGCATACCAGCGCAGCGCCAGACCAATATTGTGCCCGTTATTGAGGGCTGACGCATCCGCGCCTTCCGGCCATTCGTCCCGATTGCCATATGCGCGGAGCCCTTTGGGAAGCGACAGGGACGGCAGACGGCTGCGAATTGCAGGAGGAAGAAGAATGGCTCCGCAGAACGGCGGGCCGGTAAAGAACTTGGAGCCGGTTATCATGACGATGATTCCCCGCTCCACCCATTCCGCCACACGCGACGGGCTCAGCCGCGCCTGACAGACATCCACGACGACGCTGAGCTGATCGCCCAGCTCCGTACACAATTCCCAGACCAGGTCCATGTCCGGCGCCGCAAGGCCGGTCTTCGACTGGTCCAGCCGGTGCAGCAGAACATGCCGCCCCTCGGCCACTTCCCGCCGCACAAGGTCTGCACATTGCGCATTGATCTCGGCCACGGGGCGCGCCGTCCCGTCAGCCGCACGGATATCCACACCGATCAGCCGCGTCTCGGGCGAAAACCCTTCAATCACCTCGCCTTTGCCCACCAGCGTCGAACAGGCGCTGTCCGTCGCGAAATGCCGCCCGCAGGCCGCAAGCGGAACCCCGCTGCCCGTTTCATCGGGCGCCAGAAGAATGGATGTCACCGGCCGTTTCGTTCCAGCCGCCACAAGCGCCAGAACCGCCAGTTCGCAGTCCGTCCCGGACGCCGAGAGCAGAACAGCATCTTCCGGCAGACCGAAATGCACCCCGATCGCCTCGCGCGCCCGGCGCACAACACCTTCCTGCACCAGATCCGGGTCCTGCTTGGCCAGAAGCGCACTCATCATGCCGCGTCGGGCGGCTTCCGCTCCCCCGAAACCACGCTCGGACAGCGAAGATGCGGTGGATGACCCAAAAGTGATTGCCCAGGGACGCGGACGATGAGAGCTCGAATACCGGTTCAGCCCGGTATGCGGATCAACAGCCAGCCGGGAATCCCCGCCGCTACTCATCAGGCTCTCGGCAGGCGCCAGAACAGGCCACAGGCGGGTCAGAACCCGCTCCAGCCGCTCGGCCTCATGCGGCGTGAACGGCGGCACATCCGGCAGAAATGCACTCAGCGTCTCCCAGCTCTGCATAAGAGCCGATGCCTCCGGTACATCCTCACTGAACACGGCAAGCCAGGCTGGAAGCGGTGCCACATCACCCGTATCGAGCGCATGGAACAGCGCCGCCACACGCGCTGCAGCAAAGCTGGCCAGATACGGATTGGCGCCCGGCTCCAGCAACCTCATCAACTCGATGGCATGCCGCAGGAAAGTCGGCGCCAGACGCGGCGCCTCAAGACACGGACCGCCCAGCTTGAGCGTGGCCGTCTGCAGGCGGAAAGGCTGCCCCGGTTCGAGTGCTCCCTCGATCCTGAAAGGCAGGGACAGTGACACATCCAGGATCGGAACCAGCCCATCCGCAATCACCCGAAGATCGGGCCGCTCCAGAACATCCGTCAGGGAGCGTGTCAAAGTATCAGCCAGCATACCTGCCTCTCCTGCCTCCGCACGACTGTGGGATTAGCCCATCAATGCGGACAGCGCGAGAGGTGAAAGCATTTCCCAATGTCACCTGTCCGGCGTGTCAAGAAACGTACTGGCGTTATTTGCGCTGTTTCAACAACGCTGTAAGATAAAATTACTCTACCAGGGTTCAGGCCCTGATCTAATATCATGAGGTTCAAATGCGGATTCTGCTGACAGGCGGCTGTGGTTTCATCGGATCGGCCGTTGTACGCCATCTGATCCGGAACACCGAACATTCGGTTCTGAACGTTGACTGCATGACTTATGCAGCATCGGAAGACACGGTCAACGAAGTCGCAGACGACCCCCGGTATTCCCATGCCCGCGCGAACATCGTGAACGGCGTGGAAATGCAGCGCCTGTTCGAGGAATACCGCCCGGACGCCGTCATGCATCTCGCAGCGGAAAGCCATGTGGACCGCTCGATCGACGGCCCCGGAGTCTTCATCCAGACAAACATCGTCGGCACGTATTCCCTGCTCGAAGCTGCCCGGAAATACTGGAACACGCTGGGAGATGCCGAAAAGAAGGCCTTCCGCTTCCATCACATTTCCACGGACGAGGTCTTCGGTCATCTGGAGCCGAATGACCCGCCGTTCACGGAAACCACCCCCTACGATCCGCGCAGCCCGTATTCGGCCTCCAAGGCGTCGTCCGACCATCTGGTCCGCGCCTGGTTCCACACCTACGGCCTGCCGACCTTCGTCACCAACACCACCAACAATTACGGCATCTGGCACTTCCCCGAGAAGCTGATCCCGCTTGTGACCATCAACGCCATCGAAGGCCGCGAACTTCCGGTTTACGGCAAGGGCGAGAATGTCCGCGACTGGCTGTTCGTCGAAGATCATGCCGAGGCACTGGTCAAGGCTGTCGAAATCGGCAAGCCGGGCGAAACCTACGCCATCGGCGCCCGCCAGCCGCGCACCAATCTTGAAGTCGTCAAGAAGATCTGCGCCGTCCTCGACGAACTTCAGCCCGACCCTGCCGGCCCGCGCGAGCGCCTGATCCGCTTTGTGACCGACCGCCCCGGCCATGATTTCCGCTATGAGATCGACCCGTCACACGCCGAGAAGGAACTCGACTGGAAAGCGAAGCACGATTTCGAAAGCGGCATCCGCAAGACCGTTCAGTGGTATCTCGACAACCGCGCCTGGTGGGAAGGAATCCGCTCCAAGCGCTACACCGGCCAGAGACTGGGAGCAAACACGTGAGCACCATCGAGACAAAGCCCATGAAGGGCATCATCCTCGCCGGCGGTTCGGGCACACGCCTGTATCCGATGACGATGGCAGCCTCCAAGCAGCTCCTGCCGGTCTATGACAAGCCGATGATCTACTATCCCCTTTCCACGCTGATGCTGGCGGGAATCCGGGACATCATGATCATCACCACCCCGCATGACATGCCCCAGTTCCAGCGTCTGCTGGGCGATGGCTCCCAGTTTGGCGTCACCTTCGAATACCGCGTTCAGCCGTCGCCGGACGGCCTGGCACAGGCGTTCCTGATCGCCGAAGACTGGATCCAGGGTGCTCCCTGTGCCCTGGCGCTGGGCGACAACCTGATCTTCTCCGAACATCTGGGCGTTCTTCTGCGTGCCGCGTCGAACCGTCCGCAGGGTGCCACGGTCTTCGCCTATCAGGTCCGCGATCCCGAGCGTTACGGCGTGGTCTCCTTCGACGAGAGCGGCCGGGCCCTGAAGGTCGAGGAAAAGCCGACCCATCCGGAATCCCACTGGGCCATCACGGGTCTGTATTTCTACGACAACCGCGTCGTGGACTTCGCCAAGCAAGTGAAACCCAGCGCTCGCGGCGAGCTGGAAATCACCGACCTCAACCGCATGTATCTCGAAGAGGGCACTCTTCAGGTGGACCGTCTGGGCCGCGGCTGCGCCTGGCTCGATGCCGGCATGCCCGACAGCCTGATGCAGGCCGGAACCTTCGTACAGACCATCCAGTCCCGTCAGGGCATGCTGGTCGGCTCTCCCGCAGAAGTCGCGTTCCGCAACAAATTCATCACCGCTGACCAGCTCCGCGAACACGCGAAGGAAATGGGCAAGACCGAACTCGGTCGCCTGCTGCGGGAACTGGCCGACAGCTGATTTCTTCATACGGTTCCGGTTTCCTGCATCTTTTTGCAGCCGGAGCCGTTTTTTCGTGACCAATTTTCACGACCCCATCTTCAAAACAGGGATTTTCAGAGCATGAAAGTCGAACGTCTTTCCATTCCAGAGGTCATTCTCGTCACGCCTCCCCGTTTTGGTGACAATCGCGGCTTCTTCTCCGAAACCTACAATGTGGAGCGCATGGGCGAAGCCGGTATCGACCTGCCTTTCGTCCAGGACAACCAGAGCCTGTCGCGGCAGAAAGGCGTCGTTCGCGGCCTGCACTGCCAGCTTGCGCCTTACGAGCAGGGCAAGCTCGTCCGCGTCACGCGGGGCGCCATCTGGGACGTGGCCGTCGACGCCCGCACGGGCTCGCCGACCTATGGCAAATGGTGCGCCGCCGAACTCTCCGCCGAAAACTGGTCCCAGCTCTGGATTCCGCCCGGCTTCCTGCACGGCTTCGTCACGCTCGAAGAGAACACCGAAGTGCAGTACAAATGCACCTCGCTCTACAGCAAGGTCTCCGAACGCGCCGTCATCTGGAACTGCCCGGAACTGAAGATCGACTGGCCCGTTTCCGAAGCTGACGCCATCCTGTCCGACAAGGACAAGGTCGCACCGCATTTTGCAGAAGCCAAGGGCTGGTTCTCGTACGAAAAGTGAGCATGACGATGTCCAGCACAGGTCTCATTCTCGTCACGGGCGGCAACGGCCAGCTTGCGACGTCCCTTCAGAATCTCGGCAACGAGCGCATCATCCGCGTCGGTCGTCCGGAATTCGATTTCGACCGCCCGGAAACCATTGCCGCCACGGTCGAAAAATATAAGCCGTCAGTTGTCGTGAACGCAGCCGCCTGGACGGCTGTCGATCTGGCCGAAACGGAAAAGGATGGCGCCGAACGCGCTAACAATTCCGGCCCGGCAGCGCTTGCCGCAGCCTGCGCCAAGGCGGACATCCCGTTCATCCATGTCTCGACGGACTATGTCTTCTCCGGCGACAAGGGCACGCCCTACACCGAAGAGGACGCCACCTCTCCCGAGACGGTCTATGGCAGCACAAAGGCCGAAGGCGAACAGGCCGTCCTGACCGCCAACATCAAAAGCATCATCCTGCGCACGTCTTGGGTCTATTCGGCTCACGGCAAGAACTTCGTGCGCACAATGATCAACGCGGGCGCCAAAAACCCCGTGCTCAAGGTCGTCGGCGACCAGAAGGGCAACCCGACCAGCTCTGACGATCTGGCCGAAGCCATTCTCGCCATCATCGCCCTGATCGAGCGCGATGGCTGGAAGCCGGAATATCGCGGTATTTTCCACGCCAGCGGAACCGGCGAAACCACATGGCACGGCCTGGCCGTCGCCGCGCTGGAAGAGGCCGCAAAACACGGCCAGACCATGCCGCAGGTCAACGCCATCAGAACCGAGGACTGGCCTACCCCGGCCAAACGCCCGCAGGACTCCCGGATGGACAATTCAAAGCTGCATCGCGTTTTCGGCGTAAAAATGCCAGACTGGCGCCACAGCGTGACGCGTATCGTCCACAAGCTGTTTTCTGAAGCCTGACCGCCTGTTGCCCTCTCCCGGCGGGAGGGCAACCGACCATCACATTCTCTGCCGTTGCGTCCGAATGATTCCCTTTTCCTTTCTTTCGGCCTCATGCCCAGGTGCCGAAACATGACACAGAAAAGGGCCGAATCTTCCCGTCAGGTCGCCATTCTCCTGTCGCTCTACAATGGCGAAACCTATCTGGACGCCCAGCTTGCCAGCATCCTGGCCCAGACCCATCCTGACTGGACGCTCTACTGGCGCGATGACGCCTCGACCGATCTTTCACGCGACCGGATGCGCGCCTTTGCCGAAGGCCCCGGAAAGGGCCGTTGCGTCGAAATCACGACCCGCCACGGCCGCCTGGGCGTCGCAGGTTCCTACGCGCATCTGCTCGACGCCATCCCCGACACGCCCTATGTCGCCTTCGCCGATCAGGACGACATCTGGAAACCGCAGAAGCTGGAATGGGCCCTCGATGCCGTCAGCCGTCGCCCGGCCGAAAAGCCGACCCTGTATTGCGCCAGGCAGTATCTGACAGACGCGGATCTCGTCATTTTCCAGGAATCCGCCCCCCTGCGCCGCAGACCCGATTTCCCGGCTTCCCTGACGCAGAACATCGCAACCGGCCACACCATTTTGCTGAACGCCGCAACCCACAGCCTGATGCGAAACACGCCGCCCCCGCCTTCGGTCCTGCATGACTGGTGGGCCTATCTCCTGACGGCCGCAGCCGGCGGAGAGGTCATTTTCGACAACCGCTGCGTCAGCTACTACCGGCAGCATGCCCACAACACCGTTGGGGCAACCGGTTCCTTCATCAGACGCGCCTGGGCCGCCTGCCGTCGTGGACCGAAGGTCTTCATGACAATCTTCAATTCCAATGTCGCCTGCCTGCGGGAAGGCTCCAAAACAATCGCGCCGGAAAACCGGAAACTCCTTGAAGACCTCGCAACCGCCCGAACCTTTACGCAGCGTCTGTCCGTCCTGTGCCGATACAGAAATCTCAAACGTCAGCGACCTGTGGAAAGTCTGGTTTTCAGGCTGTGGTATCTTTTTCCAACCCTTCCCCGATAACAGCTTCTCAACTTGGTCTGTAACAGGGCTGTCCTGTTCCATCTGGCAAACATAGCAGACTATGCTTATCCTCCAAATACAGTCGTTCTAACAGGAAGTACCTTTCCATGGCCGAAGCCGTAAGACTCATCATCTGGGATCTCGACGAAACTTTCTGGAAAGGAACTCTGACTGAAGGCGGCATTGATGAGAACCAGCATTTCGGCGAAGTCGTCAAGGAACTTGCCCGTCGCGGCATCATCAGTTCGATCTGCTCGAAAAACGATTTCAACGCAGCCAAGGACGTCCTCGAACGGCTCGGGCTTTGGGAATATTTCGTCTTCCCCAGTATAAACTGGGACACAAAAGGCCCCAGAATCCAAGAAATCGTCGAGCAGGTCCAACTCCGGGCGCCAACGATCCTGTTTGTTGACGACAATCCCATGAATCTTGAAGAAGCAAAATTCATGGTCCCCGATCTTCAGATCGCCGACGAAAACATTCTTCCAGGCCTGCTGGAAAACCCTCTTCTCAAGGGCAAGCCCGACCCGGACATGAAGCGGCTGGCGGATTACAAAATCCTTGAAGCCAAGAACGCAGTCAAACAGACCATTGGCGGAAACGCCTTCGATTTCCTACGGGAAAGCGACATCACGGTTGAACTCGATTACGACATCGAAGGCAATATCGACCGTGCCATCGAACTCCTGAACCGGACAAACCAGCTCAACTATACCAAGAACCGTGTTTCCGACGATATGGAAACCGCCCGCCAGCAGGTGCGGGACATGATCCGATCATACAATGTCCACACAGCCCTGGTGCATGTGCGGGACCGGTTTGGCGATTACGGCTATGTGGGCTTTTTCGTCCATGTTCGGGGAGCCGGTTACAACAGGCTCGAACAGTACTGCTTCTCATGCCGCACGCTGGGCATGTTCGTGGAACTCTGGCTCTATCGCCAGCTTGGCCGTCCTGAAATCCACATCAGGGGAGAGGTCATTTCGGATCTCTTCGATGAAAGCAATCCCGCAGACTGGATCTCATTCTACAATGCGGAACAGGACACCACCGCGCAGGAAAGCGCCGGGCATGGCGGCATCCTGCTTTGCGGCGGCTGCGATCTGGAGGCCGTAGCGCATTATCTGCAACCCGTCACCGAGCGTTTCCGCCTGTTCGCCAATACCATCCGTCACGGTGGCGAACTGCGGCGCGACCATTCAACCATCGTTGCCCAGTCGGCAAGACCCGTTCCTGCCGATCAGCGGGACTGCCTGCTGAACTGCGGCTATACTGATGAAGATCTCTCCCTGGATTATGCATCCCCCCATTACAGCCTGATCATCTTCAGCTTCTGGGGAGACCTGTATTACCGGACCTACGCCCAGCATGGCGGCCAGACGGTTCTGGCCTACACGCCTTCCAACCTCGGCTATAATGACCTGACCACATTCTATGAGGCTGATCTCAGGAACCGGGGCGTCCCTGACGACGGCATTCAGGCATTCAGGTATTTCAGAGCCAACATGGTGCATCAAGGCCCCTCTGACGAACCGCTTTTCAGGCGTAATCTGCGTGAAATCCTGACCGCCATCCCGGCGGATACCCGGGTCATTCTCCTGCTGAGCAGTGAAAACCCAGCCCACATGCCTTCCGAAATCCTGGAAAGGCATCAATCCATGAACCGGTGGACCAAAGCCGAGCAGAAGAATTTCCCTAACGTTTCAGTCCTCTCAATCGACGATTTTGTCGAGAAGCCCGACGAACAGACCACCACCACCCATTTTACCCGCATCGTCTATCAGCGGCTGGCGCTCCGCCTGAAGCAGGTCTACCGGTATCTCGAACGGAATCACCCGGCCCTTGAACAGCAGACGAGCGCCTGAGGGGCGCTCTGCTCAGAACACCAGAGCACTGAGCCAGGAGGGGAACAGGCCGGGATAATCCTCGTTGAACCGTACCTGCTCCCGCTCCGGCAGCATGGAGAACATGAGAGGCAGCAGAAAAGACTGCGAGACATCCACCCTTTCCAGTACCTCCGCCAGATTTTCTGCACGCAGTGTCCCATCCAGAAGAACCGGCAGGAAACCCAGTGCTTCCGTCAGTTCCGATCCCTGTCCGGATGAAGAGATCTCAACTGGGACAAGACTGAAATATTCCCACCCGAAAGCCTCTGTCCTGTTCACGCAGACTTCCCCGTTCCCGACAACAAGCGTCAGAAAACGCCCCGTAGCTGGCAGTCGCATCGCAACCGCTCCGTTCTCCACGTCCACTGTCTCAAATGCTGCAACCGGAACCGGAACAGGAGCAAGCCCGGCATGGCTGATCGTATTGCTGCAAATCTGACCGTCCTCGCGGAGCAGCACGATCCAGCCCGGAAACTCTTCCCAGACACATCCTGCCATCAGAACATGATGACCACTTCCACCAATTTCCCCTTCCGGAAGTCCGACCAGACTGCCATCGCGCTGGTCACAGCACAGAAATTCTCCATTTATGCCCTGGAGCCGGAAAAATCTGGCCGCTGATAACGGAGAGAGGGTTTCGGAAGCCCTGTCCGGCATCTGCAGGATCTGTTCGAATTTCTTCCTGCGTATGACATCAGCCCAAACGTCACCGTAAATCGCGACAGCGAGGTTTTCTGTTGTTGCAAAAAGCGGAGAACCCGCGCCTTCAACATCATTACGGTCCAGGGCATGCAAGTCGGGCTGCCGTCTGTCGAGCACACGGTCAAAGGCAAGTCTGCGAACCTGATGCGCCATGCTTCGGACCGCATATCGACGCACCCAGCCATGTGTCCACTCCCGCCCCGCATGATCCTTCAGGGTCTGACCTGACGGGCGAAGAATGTCCTGCCCGTCCAGCCCCCAGTCCGGCTGTTCAGGAGAGCCATGATCCATCACGGCGGGGCGAACGAACAGAATGCCCTCTCCATGATGGAAAAAATCATCCGGAGCATGGCGGGTATAGGCATGAACAGGCGAACATCTCGGCAGACCGATATAGCCGTTGCCACCATACAGACGATGGCTGAACAGAACGCCCTGACAATCCTCTGCCACCGGGAACAGGCTTTGAAACGTGTGTTCCTCCGCCGGCGTCAGGTAGTCCTCGATCCCGAAAACACCCAGCCAGTCGAACTCCCGGCCATAACGCTCCCGAACATCGGCAACAGCTCTTCTACGAAGACCTTCCCGCGTTTCATGCGTCGCATCATCAAGACGATGGGGCCGGATGTCCGACGTCCGCCTGGCAGCCTGAAGCAGACTCCACGTTCCATCAGTCGAACCAGCGTCATAAACAATAAGGGTGGATATCCCGACACCAAGATGATGGGCAAGCCACCATACGATGTCCTGCACTTCGTTCCGAACAATCAGAATAATTGCTGTTTTCATGCCAGTAACCTGCCCTGCATCGCCGAAAATCCAGACCATAGAATGTAATTCCTGGAAGAAAAATGACTACTCCACGCTTTAAAGCTTCAAATAACGCCGCATGGCCTCCATGAACGGCCCGTCCTGCTCCAGACTGAACGGCCGCGCTGCATTGTAATCATAGACCGTCCCCGCAGGGCGCGTGGCCTTTTCCGGATCTTCGGACGCATAGCGCGGCACGATATGGGTGTGCAGGGACGGCGCCAGATTGCACCAGGTCTCGTAATTGATCCGCACCGCATCGGTGACGGCCAGCAGCGCATCCCCGACCGCCGCCATATCCGCGAGATACTGCGCCCGCGCCTCACCCCTGAGATCATTGATTGTCGGCACGACCGGATCAGCCAGAAGCTGGCAATAACCTGGCAGAGGCTGCGTCTGACCAATCACCAGCCAGCCCGATTTCATACGCCCGATAACAGAAGGGTTGCTGCCACATCGTGCGGCAGCAACCCTCTGTGCGATAACATCCGTCATGGTCAGTCCCCTTCTGCATGAAGGGGAAAGCGTATCATGCAGCGGCTTCGGCGTCCCCGTCATCGCTCTGCACGATCCGGGTATTCCCCGGCGTCGGACGGAAGCGCTTTTCAATCAGCGCCTCTTCGATGTCCTCAAGCGAGGCTCCGGCCGTCTCCGGCACGAAGAAAAAGACAAAGATCACGGACGCCAGGTTCACGAACGCATAGAACCACATCGTCCAGCTCAGCCCGATGGCTTCGGCCATGCTCAGCGCCGTGCTGGTCACCAGCAGATCGGCCCCCCACAGCGTCGCGGCATGCAGCGATGTCGCCTGTCCACGCATCGACAGCGGGAACATCTCGGCCCCCAGCAGCCAGCCGCAGACCTGAATACCGCCGGAATTGAACATCATGAACAGCAGCAGGAACACAACGATCATGTAGGCCCCCACGCTGCCAGGAGTCGGATGGCTCAGGAACATCACGCCAAGCCCGACCAGCGACAGAGCCGCCCCCGGTCCCATGATGAGCATCAGACGACGACGGCCGATCCGGTCCACGAACATGCAGCCCAGGAACGTCATGATGCAGTAGATCACCGCCACACCCAGCGACGCCAGAAGCGCGGACGACGTGCCAAAGCCTGCATCGTTCAGGAAGGTCGGCGTATAGTAGATCATCATTTCCAGACCGCCGCACTGCGTGAAGAACGCAACGCCAAGGGCGGCCACAAGTGCGGGGCGCACCCAGGGCTGGAACAGGCCACGCCAGCCACGGTTCTTCGGATCGATCCCTTCCGCATTCTCGCGGATGGTCTGCACTTCTCGGCGGATGGCCCGCTTGGTCGTGCGGATCCGGCCGAGCTGGATGATGGCACTCTTCATGCCCTCGTTCTCAGCAGCCCAGCGCGGGCTCTTGGGCATGAAGAACATCGAGATGAACACGATGGCCGCCGGAATGGCCGCAACACCGACCATCGGCCGCCAGCCCCAGTTCACACGCTCCGTAAAGCCGATGATGTTGGCGATCAGAATGCCCAGACCGATGGCCACGTTGAACATCGTGACAAGCGTGCCACGACGCTCCTGCGGCGCCAGCTCGGAAATATACATCGGCACGACCTGCGTCGAACCACCAACCGCCAGCCCCAGCACGAAACGCGAAGCGATCAGGCTCCACACATCCGGCGCCAGCGAACAGGCCGTCGCCCCCGCCACGAACAGACCACTCACCATGCAGGTGGTGTTCCGCCGTCCGTATTTTTCCGACAGACCGCCAGCAACAAAAGCACCGAAAATCGCCCCCAGCAGAATGGCGGACGCGACACTTTCCTTCATGGTGGCACCCAGGCGGAAATCATCACCGATCAGCGGCAGCGTTCCGGAGATGATGCCCGTATCATAGCCATAGAGACCACCGCAGATCGCGGCGACCACAGCGGCCAGAATCAGCATCAGCTTGGCGTTTGGAGAAACTTCGATGGACGCGGGATCGATGTGATCCCGTCCGGTTCGGACTGTTTTCGTATCGTTTTCCATAGTGAGATAACATATCACAAAACGAATGGTTTTTCAGGCCCGGCAGAAAACCGCCACAAATTGGTCCGAAAACACGATCAGGATTGACTATGACACCCGAAGACCGTCAGGATACGCCCCATGCAGACACCCGACACAACCAATGATGTTCCGGTTATCGGCACGAAAGCGCTGATCATCATGCATGTGATGCTGGTCGCATTCATCATGCTGATCCATTTCAGGCTGTCCGGCCTTACAGACTTCTGAATCGCTGCCACAGATCGGCCAGCGCGTAGGACAGGGCGGCTCCAAGCCCGATCCAGAACGGCACGGGCGCGTCCGTCACCCAGGACAGCATCAGCCCGCCCCATGACAGCCCCAGCGCCAGCCCGACCGAGAGCGCAATCCCGGCCAGCGGCCCCAGCCCGAGCTTCAGCGCCGTCGCAGCCGGCCCGATCATCAGACTGAACGCCAGAAGCGCCCCGGCCACTTCCGCACAGGCCGCACAGGCCAGCGCCGCCACGGCCATGAACACCACCGAGACCAGCCGCGCCGGCACACCCCGCGCCCGCGCCACTTCCGGCGCCAGACTGGCAAACAGCAGCCGCCGCCCCAGAAACGCCAGCAGTCCCAGACACAGTACGGCCACACCGCACAGCGCCTCCAGCGTCCGCAGATCGATCCCCAGAACATCCCCGAACAACAGCGTGGTCGCCAGGCTGGAACCCCGGTTGCTCATGTGCAGGAACCAGGCTCCAAGTCCGAGACTGGCTGCCAGAACAAGCCCGATCGTGCTGTCCCGCTGGGCCGGAACGCCGCGCTCCCCTTCCCGTTCGGCTCCAATGACAAACCCCGCCATCAGACTGAACACCACCATCCCCGACAGCGGCGGAAACCCGAGCCAGACCGCCCCGGCCGCCCCGCTGAACCCGATATGGGACAGCGCATGAGCCGCAAACGCCTGACGCCGCAGCATCAGGAACCAGCCCACCGTCCCCGCCAGAACAGACACGACCGCCGCGCCCACAAAGGCATGGCGCATGAAATCAAACTCGAACATGCAGCCCTCCGTCCGCAAGCTGCACAACCCGCGTCACGGCCCCGGCCAGCGCCTCCGTCTCATGCGATGTCAGGACAATCCCGATCCCCAGACGCTCCGTCAGATCCGTCAGCAGACGCACTGTCTGCTCCTGCCCCGCCTGATCGAGCGCCGCCAGAGGCTCATCCAGCAGCAGCAGATCCGGCTTTCCCGCCAGAGCCTGCGCCAGACCCACCCGCTGCCGCTCCCCTCCGGACAACAGCCCGAGCGGACGATGTGCAAACGCCGAAGCCCCCGTCAGCGCCAGAAGCCGGTCCGCTTCCTCCCGCCGTGGCCGCAGACGCAGCGGCAGCCCCCAGCGCAACCCGTCCACCGCCGCCCGCACATGACTGACTGCCGGAAGCAGCAGCGCCGCATCCGTCACACTCTGCGGCATGTAACCGATATGCTGCCGCGCCTGCGCCGGTGGCAGACCATGGGTGAGGATCTCACCGCCCTGAAGCGGAATCAGCCCCAGCATCGCCCGCAGCAGCGTGGACTTCCCGGCCCCGTTGCGCCCGGACAGAAGCGTCATCCCCGAAAGCGGCACCGTCAGGGACGCATCCCGCAACACGCAGGTCGATCCCGCCGTGAGCGTCACATCCCGCAGGACCAGACCCCGTTCCGGCTGACAGCAGACTCTTTTAGCGTCCACCATCACCCATCGCCTGATCCACCGTCTGAAGAATGCCATGAACCCAGCCCTGCCAGGACTGACCCGGCGGCAGCGTCTCGCCAATCGCCACGACCGGCAGCCCCACCGCCTGCGCCCGATCCACCAGCCGGTCGATCTGCGGGGAATGAATGGCCGGATTGGTAATCAGCATCCGCACCTTGCGCCCGTCAACCAGCGTATCAACCTGCGCCACATCCCGGGGCGACGGCTCCGCATGGTTCATGATCGCCAGCGCAAAACTCTCATCCACGACATCCAGCCCCGCATCCCGGAGCAGCGTCTCCCCAACCGGCTCGACGGCCGCCACAGGCACGGACTCATGACGCGCCTTCATCGCGGCCAGACGGGCTTTCACACCGTCGAGTTCCTTCAGGAACGCCCCCAGCCGCGCGTCCACATCCGATGCCGAAATCCCCTGCTGATGCGCCAGCATGTCCGCAAAAACATGCGCGACTTTTCCTACCGCTTCAGGATCAAGAAAAAGATGCGGATTATCGCCGGGCTGCCATCCGGCAATCCCCGCCACCACGATCTTTCCGGGCACGGACGCCGCAAACGGCAGCGCCCAGTCATCATAGGTCGCGCCGTTCACCACCGCGATCGTCGCCCCCGCCATGGCCCGCGCCATGGAAGGCGACGGCGTCAGGTCATGCGGATCAATGCCCGGTGTCGCGAGCAGGGCATGGGTCTGCACATCCGCCCCGCCGATCTGCGCCGCCACATCGCACCATGCCGCCTCCGCACACACCACGGATACCGGAATTCGGGAAGGCTCGGCCTGAGCAGCGGCCAAACCGCTCCCAAGGCTGCCCAGTATCAGGCCAGCCAGCAGAAAAGCCGGGAAACAGCGCATCATTTTCCTCGGGAAAGCGTCATGGGTGTAGCGTTATAAAGTAACACATCCCGCCTGACCACCTCACCAGAGCCCCTCACCCCTGACGCAGATAGAGCGCCGCCGCCGCGGCCACCACCTTACGCTGATAATCCAGATTGAGCGGCAGCATCCGGGAATGATAATCCCCGATGGCCTTCATCAGATTGCCATGCTCGTCATCCAGCGCCCTGCGCAGGATCATGGCCGCCGCCGCGATGTTGAAACACGGATCAAGCGCCAGTCGCGCCGCAACCTGCGGCACAGGCTGATGGATCATGGACGCGATGGGCAAAATCCAGCGCGAATTGATCTGCATGAGCCCGATATCGACCGACCCGTCCGTATTGGTGCTGACATACCCCATCACCCCGCCCTCGACCCGCTGGATCGCAGGCAGAATGCGCGGCGGCAGCCGGTAATGCAGAGCCGAAGCCAGCATGCAGGCCAGCAGACTAGCAGCCATGGTTGCGGACGAAACGCTGTTGAATCATGGTCCTGACCCTAGCATCGGACGCCCGCGCCTGCCATCCTGAACCCTTCAAGATGACCGCACAGGACAGGAGGACAAGCGTGCAGGACACATCCGCGACCCTGACACTGGACGCTCTCGGCATTTCCTATGAACGCCATGTCTATGATTACGATCCCTCGGCCGGAAAACTCGGTGTGGCCGCTGCCGCAGCACTCGGCCTGTCGCCGGATCACGTCCTCAAGACCCTGATGGTGCAGATCGACGGCCGCCCCGCCTGCGTCGTGCTGCCCGCGGACCGCGAACTGGATTTCGCCCGCGTGGCGCAGGCTTTCGGCGGCCGCAAAGCCAAGATGCTCTCCCGCCCCGATGCCGAACAGCGCACCGGCTACCGCATCGGCGGCGTCAGTCCCTTCGGCCAGCGCAGCACCGTCCCCACAGCCTTCGAACAGTGCGGCATGGACGGCCCGCCCGTCGTCATCAATGGCGGCAGCCAGGGTTTCCTGATCGAACTTTCTCCCCAGGACGCCCTGACTGCCACAAACGGAGTCACGGCCGATCTGGTCAAACCGCTTTAAGCGACGCCATACCCGTCCGGATGGTCCACACGCCAGCGCAGGGCCGTCTCGACGATATCATCGAGACGGCTGAAACGCGGGTCCCACCCCGTTTCCCGACGGATCTCGGTAGAATCCGCCACCAGAACGGCCGGATCGCCCCCACGTCGTGGCGCCCATTCCCAGGGCACCTTCCGGCCACTGACACGCTCGACACTCTGGACAACTTCCAGATTGGTAAAACCCAGCCCATTGCCCAGATTATAGGTTACAGACCGCTGATCGAGCTGGCTCATGACCCGGATATGCGCATCGGCAAGATCGGCCACATGGATATAATCGCGCACACAGGTGCCATCACGCGTCGGATAATCGTTTCCGAACAGCTTCAGCCCGGGACGACGCCCAAGAGCAGCATCAATCGTCAGCGGAATCAGATGCGTCTCCGGCCGGTGATCCTCCCCCAGACGTCCCTGCGCATCCGCACCCGCCGCGTTGAAATACCGCAGACACGCACTCTTCATGCCGCAGATCCGGTCCGCCCACACAAGGGCCCGCTCGATCAGATACTTGCTCTCGCCATAAGGCGATCCCGGATCAATCGGAGCTTCGGCCGAAATAAGCGGCATCTGCTCTTCGCCACCAAACAGCGCCGCTGTCGATGGAAAGACAAAACGCGTCACGCCATGCCGCGTGCAGGCCTCGATCAGGTTCAGGGACGTGATGTAATTATGTCTCAGATACAGGAAAGGCTGCCGCATGCTCTCGCCAACGATCGAGAGAGCCGCAAAATGCAGCACCGCATCCCACCGCCCTGACGACACCGCGCGGTCCGTCGCTTCCACATCCGCCAGATCAACATGCAGGAATTCCGCACCCTGCGGCACGGCAGCACGATGACCCGTGCTCAGATTGTCCAGAACGACAACGTCATGCCCGGCATCCACCAGAGCCTGCGCCAGATGACTGCCGACAAACCCGGCGCCACCCGTCACGAGATACTTCACTGATCCAGATGTCCTTTTCCCGGAAATATTCCAGCCTGCCCCGTCAGAACCACGACAGACCGGAACATCCCTTTCAGATCAAAGAAGATTCTTCGCGCGGCTGAGAACCATGTTGCACATTTTCTGCTTCATCTGCCCCTTCAGGCTCGACAGCGAGAACGCGTTGCTGCCCCCCGTCAGAAGCTGCCCCTGCTGACCGGCCGTATAATCGCTGGACGACGTCACACCCTGCTTGCCGGTCAGGCTGCTCAGGGCCGAGGTCGCGCCGCTGCCGCTCAGATAGTTGTTCTGCACACAGTAACTCAGAACACCGGCGACATTGCCCGTGCTGGCGGAAGAAATGTTCGGAAGCATGCTGCTCATCATGCCGGTGCCACCCGTCATGCCACTCATGCCCGACATGCCGCTCATGGCATTGCCCGCGCTGCCAACGCCCGGGATGGACTGGGCATGAGCCGAAGACACGACAAGGCCAGCTGCCGCAAGAACCGCGAAAATACCGTTTGAGTAACGCACCGTATTTCTCCTTCAGAGAACGTTCAGGGCAGCACCTGCCAGAAGTCGGAAACCGTCGCTGCCAGAATCATACCGACCCGGGGTCACGCTAACATAGCTGGACAGCAGGTCCACCCTTGCCGCTTCAGCAGAACTCCCGCGCCGCGCCATAGATATGATAAAGTGAACTGGCTGGCACGTCCGAAACGCTCGCCTTTCCGGATGCATCAAACCGGTCGATCCACAGAGCATGCGTGCTGTCGGGGATGAATGTCCCGAAGAAATGCTCCGTCAGGCCCCGCAGGATCTCCGGCCTCTCGTTTCGGCAGACCAGCAGGCGGCACAGCTCGGTCTGCGGCCAGATCCGCGTCGCGTTTTCCAGGGAGCGTCCATCATCCGCAATGGCATCCCGCACTGCGGGCCCCTGCACCCCCGACATCACTCCATGACGCATCCCGAACGCGAACAGCCCATCCGCAGCCTGCCGGATCGCCCCGGCGTCCTGCGCCCCAGGATTCAGACGCAGATAATCCCCCAGCAGCCAGGACCATTCGAACAGATGCCCCGGCTCCGCCCGGTTTTCCCCCGCAGCCGCCACAGGCCGCCAGTCCGGCCCGAACTCCTCGGGCAACACTCCGGACCCCGGCTGGATCAGCCGCTCCAGCGCCAGACGCACCAGAGCCGTCGCCTCATCCAGATAAAAGCTGTCTCCCGATACCTCGAACAGCACCAGAAACGCCTCAAGCAGATGCATGTGCGGGTTCTGATGCCGCACAGCTCCCGTAACCCCCGGTGCCGTCAGCGACACTTCATCCAGAAACCCGCCATGCTCCGCCGCGAAGATCTGGTGAAGCTCCACAACCGTCTGCCGCGCCACCGCGAGGAAATCCGGGTTGCCGCTCAACCGGTAAGCCCAGCCATAAGCAAAGAGAATGAAGGCATGCGCATAAAGATCGCGCTGCGTCCCGACCGGCGACCCGTCAGGCGCCACGGAAAAGATCCATCCCGCCTGCCCGTCCCGGTGCCGGTAAAGCCGCTCGACTTCTTCCAGACATGCCAGCGCCTGCGCCGAAGCGTCATGCAGCCCGTCCAGCGCAGCCCGACAGAATGTCGAGATCTGCCGCGCCTGCACCATCAGGCGCGAGGCGGGCAGAACCAGCGGTTCTCCGGAAAATGTCAGTCGCTCATGATAAAGGCGCCGCCCGCGATCAAACCCGACGCCGCTCCATGCCGGCAGCACCGTACGCGTGAGCCAGTCGCTCCACAGCGCCCGCTGGTCAGCATCCATGAAGGTGGGCAAGGGGGCGTGTCGCGTTCCGGTCTGCATCCGACTGCCGTATGAGAGCTGAACGCCCGCGTCAACAGATCGCGAGCTGCTACGGCGGAGCTGAAACAGAAAATCCAGATTTTCAGGAAAAAGGGAAACTGGTGGAGCCAATCGGGATCGAACCGACGACCTCCTGAATGCCATTCAGGCGCTCTCCCAACTGAGCTATGGCCCCACATGTTTCAAGCGGCCCCTTTGGGACGGGGCCGGATGAGGGCGGTATATCGTCATGATTTCGCCCTGACAAGCCTGAAAAACAGATTTTTTAAGCCGCAAGGACCTTCAGTTCCCGCAGTTCCTCCAGCAGCGGCAACAGCGGCAGTCCCATCACGGCATCCTGCGCGCCCTCGACAGCCGAAAAAAGCTGTATCCCCGGGCCTTCAAGCCGATACGCCCCCACACAGGACAGGATCGCCGACCCTTCCCGCTCCAGATAGGCCTTCAGAAAGTCGTCAGAGAAATCCCGCATCGTCAGACGCGGTGACGCCAGATGCTCCCAGACCTTCTCGCCTCCCTTATAGAGAACGACAGCCGTGCGCAGGACATGCGTCCGTCCCCGCAGCCGGCGCAGATGCTCCGCCGCCTCGGCCACAGATCCCGGCTTGGCAAACGCCACCCCGTCCAGATCGAGGATCTGGTCCGCCGCAACCGTCAGTTCATCAAAGCCCACATCCCGCGTCGCAAGGTTCGCTTTTGCATCCGCCAGCGCGATGGCCGTTTGGGAAAGCGTATGCCCCTGCTCTTCGCAGGATCGCCGCAGCGCCTCCTCGTCGAGATCGACAGGTCTGGCCTGCACGGCGAGACCCGCATTTTCGAGCAGCATGCGCCGGGCTGAAGAGCCGCTGGCAAGAATGAGGGAAGTACTGAAAGACATCATGAAGTACGACTCCGTACTATCGACTGTTGGAACAGGGACGAGTACTGCGGATCACCCGGTGAAGAGATTGCGTCAGTACTGGGGTACATGGGGATAGTACCTGCCCTTGCGAAAGGAGTACCGAGTACCGTGGATTGTACGGTACACCAGCCGGAACTGGGGGTTGTACACAGGCTCTCTGTGGGCAATTCGGGATTGAATCAACGACTCCCTTGCAAAGTGCGGCTTCCGGAGTTGTACACAGTGTGAGTAAGACGGGGTACATTTTCAGAAAGCCGGGTACCCCGGTATCCACAGGGATCATCTTAACCTCCAGCATTTCTTTCTTTTTTCTTTTATGATTAGTGGGCGGCATGATTTCGGAAAACGCACCTTCCTCACCCTCGTCGAAACCGCTTCTGCGGGCCCTCCGTGGTGAAGCCGTCTGGCCTCCTCCGGTCTGGCTCATGCGTCAGGCAGGCCGATATCTCCCCGAATTCCGCGCCATGCGGGACAGGGCCGACTTCCTGACCCGGTGCATGACCCCAGACATGGCCACCGAGCTGACGATCCAGCCGATCCGCCGCTACGGCATGGACGGCGCCATCCTGTTTTCCGACATCCTGATCCTGCCCTGGGCCATGGGGCAGTCCCTTGAATTCATTGACGGGCGTGGTCCTGTGCTCGGCGCCATCCGCTCCGAAGCCGACCTCGCCAGACTAGACCCGAAGCGCGTACAGGACGCCGTCGCACCCGTGCGGGAGACCTTGTCCCGCCTCACAAAAGAGCTTCCGGACGTCACCACGCTTCTGGGCTTCGCAGGCAGTCCGTTCACGGTGTCCTGCTACATGGTTGAGGGCGGTGGATCGCGGGATTTCGCCGAAACCCGCCGCATGATGCAGACCAATCCGGCCCTGTTCGATCGCCTGATCGACACCCTGACCTCGAGTACCGCCGAGATGCTCTGCGGCCAGATCGAAGCCGGTGCGGAAGCCGTGATGCTGTTCGATTCCTGGGCCGGAATCCTGCCCCCTTCCGCTTTCCGCCGCTACGTGATCGAGCCGACGCGCCAGATCGTCGAGTACATCCGCGCCCGGCATCCCAAAACCCCGATCATCGGTTTCCCGCGCCTTGGCGGCATCATGGTCCGCGAATATGCGCAGAAAACCGGCGTCAACACGCTCGCCCTCGACACCGTCGCCGACCCGGCCCAGATCTCCGAGCTGGTCTCCGAAGTCCGTCCCGGCCTGACGCTTCAGGGCAACATGGATCCGATGATCCTGTTCTCTGGCGGCGAGACAATGATCCGCGAAGCTCAGGCCATCCGGGACGCGATGCGCGGAAAACCGCATGTTTTCAATCTCGGACACGGTGTCATGCAGCACACGCCCCCCGAAAACGTGGCAGCCCTCGTCGAGGCGGTACGCGCGGTATGACGGGCGGTATGACAACCGCCCTCGACCCGGCAGGCCAGCTGAAACTGGTTATTTTCGACTGCGATGGCGTTCTCGTGGACAGCGAAGGCCCGTCCTGCCGGGCCACGGCGGAATTCGCCCGCTCCAAGGGGCTGTCCATTTCCGATGACGAGGCGCATAAGCGTTTTGCCGGCAAGGCCCTGCCGCAGATCGTGAAAGAACTCGAGCAGGAACTCGGGCATTCCCTGCCAGACGAAACGGCATTCAGATTGCGCGAAAATCTCGTACAGATGATGCGAAAAAGCGCAGAACCCGTAAGCGGAGCGCTCGAAATGCTGGCAGGCGTTCGGGCTTTGGGAATGCCGGTTCGCGTTGGCTCCAATTCTTCCGTCCGGGAGATGGAAGCCAAGTTCGAGCGCACCGGAATGTCGCAGTATTTCCCCGAAAACCGCATCCATTCCGCCAATGACATGGGCTGCCCCAAACCCGCTCCGGACGTCTATCTGTACGCCGCAAAGGCCGAGGGTGTACTGCCAGAAAACTGTGTCGTCATCGAAGACAGTAATACCGGTGCGGAAGCAGCCTGGAAGGCTGGCATGACCTGTGTGCTTCTTCGCCCCGAGGATGTGCCCCTGCCCCCCTTCTGGCCCGTCAAAGGCTCCGTCCGCATCACGCATCTGGACGAGCTGGTACCGCTGCTCCGCCGGACGCTGGAAAGCCAGAAACACGCATGACCGACTTTCTCGCGACCTATCAGAGCTGGATCCTGTCCCTGCACATCATGGCGTTCATCGCCTGGATGGCCGGGACGTTCTATCTGCCGCGCCTGTATGTCTATCACTGCCAGGTGGTACCGGGTTCGGCCGAGAGCGAGCGGTTCAAGGTCATGGAGCGCAAGCTCCTGCGCCAGATCATGACCCCGGCCATGATCGTAACCTTCCTCGCCGGTGGCGCACTGGCTTCCATTCCCGGTCTGATCGACTGGAACGCCGGCTGGTGGTGGACGAAGCTGATCTGCGTTCTGGGGCTCGCCGGTTTCCACGGCGCGTGTGGCGCATGGCGTCGCGGTTTCGCCGAAGACCGCAACCAGCACTCGGAAAAGTTCTACCGGATCGCCAACGAGGTCCCCACGATCCTGATGATGATCATCGTCATCATGATCATCGTCCGCCCCTGATAAAGACCCTGAATAAAAGTTTTTGGTGAAGCTTTTTCCAAAAAGCTTCACAGCCAGGAAGCGCCAAGGAACGTCACCTTTTTGAAAAAAGGCGACACCCAAAAACTTTTATTCGTCTCAGAGCAGTCCGTATTTTACGCCCGTCATCTGTTCGGAGACGGTCCACAGACGCTCCGCCAGTTCGGGTACATGCGCCAGAGCAGGCAGTCCCGCGATCCCCGGCACGCCACGGCGCTCTCCCGGGCCCTGCGGCCCGTAATAGCCCCCGTCACGCGCTTCCGGACTGGCCAGCGCATAGAGCAACGGCCAGGCGCCTTCCTCGACCGTCTGACCCATGGCGTGAAACACCGGCCCGGCCACACGCCGCGCCAGCCCCCGCATAAACCGGGCCGCCTTGTTGGCGGACTGATCCAGACTGCCGTTATTGGCCACGATATCGCTCGCCGCCCAGCCGGGATGCGCGGCCCGCGAATGGATGGGCCAGGGCGCCTTGAGCGCCCGTCGGTTCAGTTCCAGCGCGAACAGCAGATTGCACAATTTGCTCTGTCGGTAACGCACCATCGGATTATAAGAATGCCGCGCGTTCAGATCGCCGAACGGAATTTCCCCCTTCAGCGCTGCCAGAGACGCCACCGTCATGACCGTCGCATTCCCGGCCGCCAGCAGCGGCAGCAGCCGGCCCGTCAGCGCAAAATGCCCGAGATGATTGGTCCCGAACTGAAGCTCGAACCCGTCCTTCGTCGTCAGCCGCGTTGCCGGACCCATGACCCCGGCGTTGTTCGCCAGAAGATGGATCGGCTCGCCCCGGCTGCGCATGGCAGATGCAAACGCCTCGATCCCGGCCAGTGACGCCAGATCCAGCAGCTCGAAGCGAGCTTTGACGAACGGCACCCGCTCATGCAGCCGCGCCAGAGCCGCCTGCCCCTTGTCACGGTTGCGCCCGCTCAGCAGGATTGCGGCGCCCTGCTTCGCCAGCCCGCAGGCGACCTCAAAGCCCAGACCCCCCGTCGATCCGGTAATGAGCGCCGTCTTCCCGTCCAGACGCTCAAGGGAATCCGTGGACCATGCGGGGGCGGCGGTCTGTGTCATCGGGTCTGTCCTTCCAGTATGGGTCAGCTCGGTTTTGTCTCTGCGCGGGCCTCGTCGCGTTTTTCGTCCGCTTCGGCTTCCTTGAGGGCCTCATCCGTCAGGCGCTTCTCGTTCTTCTTGAGAAAAACGAGTCCCCCGATCAGACAGCTCACCCCCAGAATGGCCATGACCACACCCACGGGCCCCGAAATCTTCTCGATCTGCTTGCCCAGTTCATAGGTCACGAAGGCATAGCCCCCCGCCCAGCAGATGCCGCCCATCGCATTGAAGAACAGAAACGAATGCCAGGGCATCCGGTTCGCTCCGGCCAGCAGCGCCACGAACACACGCAGCACTGCGATGAAGCGCCCGAGGAACACGACGATCCCGCCATGCTTGCGGAACAGATACCGCCCCAGCATCAGCCGCTCTTCCGTCATGCCGACCTTGTGGCCGTGCTTTTTCAGAATGCTGTAACCGAAGTGATGGCCGATCAGATACCCGATATTGTCGCCCATGATGGCGCCAAGCACGGCGGCCAGGGCAATCCAGCGGATTTCCAGATGATGGGTACTGCCCGCATAGAGCGAGGCTGCGATGATGACGCTTTCCGCCGGAAGGGGAAGGCCCATGCTCTCGAACATGACGATGACGCCAACGACGCCGTAGCCGTAATGCACCAGCAGGTGGTCGAGAAAATGACTGAGGTGAAACAGTGTCCTGGTCCCGTTCAAGCTGTGGCGGAAGAGAGTGCCGCCGGTTACGATACTACGGCATCGGAGACAGGATGAAAAATGACGACATCGCCTTCCCCCACAGTTTCCCCCCGCGCTCCCGCATTTACTTCCGGAAACTGGCCGTCCTGGGTCACGCCCGAACTCGTGGCCGGCCGCACCCTGTCCTTCTCCGAACTGCGCACGGCTGGAAACTGGATCATCTGGCTTGAAAGCCGCCCGGATGAACAGGGCCGCTCCGTCATCACCGCCCGCGACCCCGAAGGCCAGGTCCGCGACCTGATCCCCCCCGGCTATTCGGTCGGCACCCGCGTGCACGAATATGGCGGCGGCGCATGGGACGTGCGGCTGAAAAACGGCGCCCCGCAGGTCGTCTTCAGCGACCGTAAACTCGGTGGACTCTGGTTCAGCGACGGCACCACCGCCACGCAATGGGCCCAGTCGGCCGAAAACCCCGAACACCGCTACGCCGACCTGACCTTCGATCCTGTCACCGACGCCGTGTTCTGCGTGCGCGAAAGCCACGGCGAAGGCGTGCCCGTCGCATCCCTCGTCCATATTCAGCCCGACGGCCGCGAAACCGTGCTGGCTGAAGGCGCGGATTTCTACGCCGCCCCCCGCCCCTCACCCGACGGACGCTTCCTGGCCTGGTTCAGCTGGAACGACCCCGCCATGCCCTGGACCGTCACAACCCTCTCCGTCGCCCCCTTCGATCGCACAACCGGCACACTCGGCCCCGTGGCAGACCTTTCAGGCCCGGAACAGTGCAGCATCATCGAACCCTGCTGGTCCCCCGACGGCACGCTCTACGCCACCTCCGACGGCTCAGGCCGCTGGACCCCCATCTGCTTTTCCCACGATGAAACCGGCTGGCACTCGCACAGCCTCAATGGTGCCAACGCTGAAATCGGCCTGCCCCACTGGGTCTTCGGTCAACGCACCATGGCCCCGCTGCCCGGAAACCGCCTGCTGGCCCTCGGCATCCGCCATGGTCTCAATCACGTCCTGCTGGAAGACAACGGACACTGGACGGACGTCTCCCTCGGCACTCCCGTCAACGTCCCGCAACCGCTCGAAGACGGACGCTTCGCCTGGATCGACGTTCCGACCGACGCGCCAGCCGCCATCGCCGTCGGCCGCCCCGGCGAACCGTATGACCGCTTCCGCATCAGCGTCACCCTTCCGCCCGGTGTGACAAAAGCCGATATCGCAACCCCCATCCCCCTGACCTTCCCGACCGCCAACGGCGCCGAAGCCCACGCGCTTTTCTACGCCCCCGCCAGCAGCACCAGCGCCCTCCAGCCCGGCGAAAAACCACCACTTGTCGTCATGGCCCATGGCGGTCCGACCGGCCGCGCCAATCCGTCCTTCGCCTTCAAGGTGCAGTGGTGGACCTCGCGCGGTTTCGCCGTGCTCGACGTCAATTATCGCGGCTCAACCGGCTTCGGCCGTGCCTACCGCGAAGCTCTGGATGGCCAGTGGGGCGTCGCGGATATCGAAGACTGCCTCGCCGGCGTGCGGGCCGTGCTCGACCGCGGCCTTGCCGATCCTGCCCGCTGCGTCATCCGCGGCAGCAGCGCCGGCGGCCTGACCGTCCTCGGCGCCCTGGCCCAGTCCGACCTCTTCGCCGCAGGAACCTCCCTCTACGGCGTCACGGACCTGCGCGCCCTGGCCGAAGAAACCCACAAATTCGAAGCCCGCTATCTGGACGGCCTGATCGGCCCATACCCCGAAGACGAGGCCGTGTATCTGAAACGTTCTCCCATCACGCAGGCGGAAGGGATTACCGTTCCCGTCCTGTTCCTGCACGGCGGCGCAGACAGGGTCGTCCCCCTCTCACAGGCGGAATCCATGCGCACAAAACTCGAACATTCCGCCCTGCATGTCTATCCGGAGGAAGCCCACGGCTTCCGCGCCCGCGACACCATAGAGGACGCCCTGCAAAGAGAGCTCTCCTTCTATCAGCAGGTGTTCGGTCAGTAATTTTCAGACTGGTTCTTCATGACGCAGGGGCGGACGCCCCTGCATAGGCCCCGGAAAATCAGTCGTCCGAAAGCCCGAACTGGCTGGGATAAGGCATCGCATTCCGGCCCAGCTTCTTCTTTTTCCACTCCGCCAGCGCACGATCATATTCAACATGCCGCAGCGCGAACTGCAGCGCTTCCACATGCCGCTCGTTCTCGGGATCCATCAGGTTCCGGCGCCACCCCGCCGCGATCAGCCAGTATTCCCCGGCCAGCCGCCACTCTCCGGCCTCGTGATGCTCCAGCGCCAGCCGCTCAAGCCCATGATACTTGTTCTTCGGATTGGCGAGCGCCTCCGGCGTGAGGATGAAATCATCCCCTTTCCAGAGAAAATTCGATTTCATGTAGGGAAACTGCCGGGTCATGACCCCCGGATCCCCGAAATGCTCCTTGATGAGCATCGGAACCAGCCTGTCGTAAGACCTACGCCATTCGCACTGCACAGACCGTTCCCCTGAAAACAGCATTGAAGAGTGCCGCTTCTATAACGGGCGGCTTCACCAGAGTCGATTTCGCCGACTGGACCAGAACACATCAAAAGCAGGATCTGGTGTGGGTTAATCACATTATAAGTGTTATATATAAATAATTATGTGTTATAATGAAATATATCACCAGTTATAAAAGAAAATACTCGCCATTCCGGAAACGGGTTTGAATTTCCATAATACTTCTTCTAAGAAGCCTCACCGCAATTACTGGTGCCCTGTCTCAGGACTGCACGCTTTCTCTTTTATCCTTCAGAATCCCAGAGTCTCATGGACACCAAAACCCTCTTCTCCGGAATGGCCCTGGCCTTCGGAGCATACTCCGCGTTCGCCATCAGCGATGCCTTTTCCAAACTGCTGGACGGGAGTCTCGACCCCTTCGAGGTTGCGTTTTTTGGCGGGGTGTTCGGGTTTCTCATCCTTCCCTTCATTCGCAAACCGACTGAATCCTATCTCGACATCGTGCGTCCGAAGCTTCGTGGCATGTGGCTCCTGCGGGCCGTCTGCGTCTTCGTGGCCACGGCTGCCAGCGTCAAAGCATTCATGCTGCTCTCGATGCCCGAGGCGCTGTCGATCATCTTCCTGATGCCGTTGTTTGTCACGATCCTGTCCGTCGTGCTGCTCAAGGAGAAAGTGACATTCTGGGCCTGGCTCGCCGTCGCCCTGGGTTTTGCGGGTGTCCTGATCGTCCTGCGCCCCGGCGTGCGCCCTCTTAATCTGGGCCATCTGTGCGCCCTCATGGCAGCCTGCGCCAATGCGGGCAGCGTGATCGCCTACCGCATCGCCAGCAAGGAAACCGTCCGGCTGTCGCTTTTCGGATCGAGCCTGATGGGCGCCCTGGTTGGAAACGGCCTTCTGATGATCGCCCACGCCACATGGCCATCCAGCACAAAGATCTGGTTCTACCTGTTCGGATACGGCTTCCTGGCCGCGCTCGGACAGCTCTGCATGATGCTCGCCACCGCCAGGGCCCCGGCCAACCGCGTCGCCCTGCCGCAATACAGCCAGATGGCCTGGGGCGTTGCGCTGAGCTATTTCCTCTTCAAACAGCCGCTCGACGGCTGGACCTTTGTCGGCATCGCGGTCCTGACAGCATCAGGCATGCTGAACTGGATCCGTCAGCGCATCCGCTACGAGAAAATGGCAATGAAAGAGCGTCTCGAACGTCTCAAGGCGCGCAAAATCGCCAAGGGCAACCACAAAGCCGCAAAGAAAACGCCTCTCTCCGCACAATAAAGGCAGGTCCCGTCGCTGCGGATCCGGGCCAGAACACTGGCCTCAAAGACGCAGCGGCAACCCCGACGCTCCGCTTACGGTTGCATAATCCCCGGCTCCAGCTTCCGGATCACCCGGAACGCCGTCACCACCGCCAGACTGCCAAACAGCACCACGCCCAGCGACTGCCCGACCAGAATCCCGACCGGCCCGTAAGCCGACCCAAACCACACGAACGGAATGGTCCCCAGCGTCGCCCGGCCCCAGTTGAAGCCTGTGGAATAGAACGGGTGCCCCAGATTGTTGAACGCCGTATTGGCCACGAACAGCAGTCCGACGAACATGTAGCTCAGCACCAGCCAGCAGCAGAACAGCCGCACGATGTCCACGCCCACACCCTGAAGCTCGAAAAGCTGGATGATATAACTGTGCGTCGCCGCCAGGATCAGCCAGGTCACACCCACACACAGCGCCGTCAGCTTGAGCGCCGCCAGAAGCGCTTCCTGCACACGATGAATCTGCCGCGCACCCAGGTTCTGCGCCATGATCGGCCCCACTGATCCCGTGAGCGCGAACACCAGCGAAAACGCCACCGGCACGATCCGGTCAATCGTCGCCTGCCCCGAAACGGCATTGAGCCCGAACCGCGCCATCGCATGCGTCACGAACAACGCCCCCGTCGGCGTTGCCAGATTGGTCGCAATCGCCGGCACAGCAATCCCGCCAATCAGCCGCGTGGACGGCCCGAACGCCGACCGTTCCGGCCATTCCAGCATGGCGTGACCGCGAAGATTCAGAAATCCGCTCGCCGTAATGGCCAGCCGCGCCAGAACCGTGCTGATGGCCGCGCCCTCAAGCCCCAGATGCAGTCCGAAAATCATGACCGGATCCAGACACGCTGAAACGACGGCACCGGTCAGCGTCACCCGCATCGAGCGCTTGGCATCCCCGACCGCCCGCAGTAGCGATGACAGCGCCATCCCCATACAGACCAGCGGCAACGCCGGCGAGACGATATGCAGGAACGTCGCCGCATGCTGCTGCGCCTCGCCATGCGCGCCGAGCAACCCGAGCAGAGGCATCGCGAACGTTGCCGTCAGCAGCCCCAGCACCGCGGCAATCGCCACCATGACCACCAGAAATGCCGAGGCCATCCGCCGCGCCTCGGCATGCTGCTGCGCCCCGATCAGACGTCCCGTACAGGCCCCGAGCCCGATCGTCATGCCAATGGAAACCGATACCTGCACATAGCTGACCGCCGTCGCAAACGCGATCGCCGCCGTCAGCGTCTTGTCATGCAGATGGGAAATATAGCCGTAATTGAGCAGATCGACGGCAAAGACCGCCATCAGCCCGATAGCCCCCGTCCCGGCCATGGTCACGACATGACGCATGATGCTGCCATGAACGAATCTGGCAGGTCTGACCGGAGAATCGTCAGGAATACTGGGCTTTTTCGGGTCGTCGTCTGGCTGGGGCATGCCCGCCCATCATGCCCCGTCCGGAACCGGAGAACCAGAGGCCACCGGCGTTTTTTCGCCCCCATGCTCTATCGTTACGGCCCGCGAATCCAGCGCCTGCAACGGCGAATCCGTCCTTTTCGGGCTTGTAAGGACTTCCTTAATATCCGTCGTGGAATCCTTGGCCGTGATGCTCGGGCATACGACCCGCAGCCTGTTCCATGTCCGGGAGTATGCCATGTCCTCGATCATCAACGCGGTTTATACCGCCGTCAGCGGTCTGAACGCCCAGTCCCACGCCTTCACCGACCTGTCCAACAATATCGCCAACAGCCAGACCACCGGTTACAAGGCGACAACGACCAGCTTCGAGGACTACGTCACCAACAACGATCTTGCCACTGATGGTTCGGCCCTGAGCGACAGCGTGGAAGCCACCACCCAGCAGCATACCGATACGCAGGGCATGGTGACGACTTCCACCAACACGACGGCGCTGGCCATTTCAGGTAATGGCTTTTTCAACGTCGTGCAGGCGACGGGCCAGAGCAACGACAGCTCCCCTGTTCTCGGATCGCAGCAGTATTACACGCGAAATGGTGACTTTTCGCAGGACAAGAATGGCTATCTGGTCAACACGTCCGGCTATTACCTCGAAGGATACAACGTCAATTCCTCGACCGGGGCCCTGAGCACGTCTCTCGCTCCCATTCAGGTTCCTTCCACGATCGCGTTCCAGCCAACCGAAAGCACGAAGCTGACCGTCACGGGGCAGATCGGCAGCAGTGCCACCTCCACGGGTGGAACCAGCACCACCACGGCCACGGCCTATGACAGTTCCGGCAAGGCCCAGACCGTCAGCCTCACCTGGAACCAGGTCGATGCCACGACCTGGACTGTCAGCAACACCAGTGATCCGACCAACAGCGCAACTGTAACCTTTGATTCCTCGACGGGCGCCATTTCGTCAGTCAATGGACAGAGTCAGGCCTCCGGCTCCGCAGCCACCTTCGAATATGACGGTTCGCCTCAGGACATGACCGTGAGCCTGGGAACAGTCGGCAGCACGAGCGGCATCAGCATCGCCACGGACGGCTCTACCCCGACGGGCGCCACCATGACGTCTGACAGCGTCACCAGCGGGACCTTCTCAGGCATTTCCATGGAATCCGATGGTTCGGTCATGGCTACTTTCGACAACGGATATTCCCAGCTGGTCGCCAAGATCCCGCTGACGACCTTTGCTGATCCGAATGGCCTGGCTGCACAGGACGGGCAGGCCTATACTGCCACGTCACAGTCCGGTAGCCCGCAAATCAACACCGTCAACACCAATGGCGCGGGCACCCTCACCACGGGCTCCATCGAGGAATCCACCTCCGATCTGACTGGGGACCTCAGCAAGCTGATCGTGGCGCAGCAGGCTTATGGCGCGAACACCAAGGTCGTCTCCACGGCCGACCAGCTTCTTCAGACAACCCTGGCGATGATCCAGTAAGCGGGACTGAAGGGATACCTGCCCCATGGGACTGAACAGCGCACTCTCGATTGCAACGTCCGGCCTGAACGTCGTTCAGAATGCCATGGCCGTTGCGTCCAACAACGTCTCCAATGCGGGAACAAGCGGTTATATCAAGGAAAACGCCAACGTTCAGTCCCTCGTGGCTGGCAATACGGGTAGCGGTGTCCGCACCGTTGCCACGACGCTGGCCACGAACGAGCAGGTCCAGAAGGCACTTTATGCCCAGAACGCGGATGTCGCAGCCTATACGGCCACGAGCAATTCCCTGGCCAACATCACGGCACTTCAGGGCTCTACCAGCGCCACATCCGGCAGTAGTGGAACGCTGTCTGATGAACTGGGCAATCTTCAGTCCGCCCTGACGTCCCTGACCTCCACTCCGGACAGTGCCGCCGCCCAAAGCACTGTCGTGTCCGCCGCCTCCACCTTCGCGCAGTCCGTCAACACCTTGGCCTCAGCCTATCAGACCCAGCGTCAGACGGCTCAGGATACTGTCGTGTCCTCGGTTTCGGACATCAACACAGATCTCACCACGATCGGCGCCCTGTCCACCAAGATCATGAATCTCAAAAGCACCGGTCAGGATACGGCCGCGCTGGAAAACCAGCGTTACACGGCCCTGTCGTCCCTTTCTTCGGAACTTTCCGTCTCCTGGTCCGAATCCGCAAATGGCGACATGACCATCTCCACGGCGGATGGCGTGACGCTGCCGACGCGCGACACCAGCAGTACCCAGGGCGCAACCGTATCCTCCACCTGGCCTCTCAGCACGTCAGAGGCCCAGATTTCGGTCAGCACAACCTATCCCGGCACGTCTTCCAGCAACAGTATTCCCGCCATCACTCTGAACGGTCGCGACGTCACCACGGATCTGACGGGTGGAACGCTGGGCGCAAACATCACTCTGCGAGACACGACCCTTCCTACCATGCAGGCCCAGCTGGATTCACTGTCCTCGACCGTCGCCACCCGTCTGAGCGATCAGGGCATGCCTCTTTTCACATCCGGCGCAGATGGCGACGTTCCGGGCACATCGCAGACGGACCTCACGCCGACCGGAAGCGTCGGCTTCTCGCAGGAAATGACCGTCTCCAGCGCCTATTCCGATGATCCGTCCCAGTTGCTCGACAGCAGCACATCCGGCACGCAGACCATCCAGAATGTCCTGAGCTACGGTTTCGGAACCACATCCGATTCCTCCGGCACCGCCCAGACGGCAGCGCCGAGTACGAACCTCGGACTGACCGGAAGCCTGTCCACGGGCTATACGGGAAATCAGGGGATCATCTCCCTTGCGACATCTCTCACGGCAAAACAGGCCGCCACCGCCAGCGATGCCAGCAGCGGCCTCGCCCTCTCCCAGACAACACAGACCAGCCTGACGTCCAACCTTTCCGGAACATCCACGGTCTCCGTGGACACGGAAATGGCCAATATCGTCACCCTGCAGAACGCCTATGCGGCCAATGCCAAAGTCGTATCAACCGTCCAGACAATGTTCAGCGCCCTGCTGAGCGCAATCGGAACCTGATCATGACCGGAACCATCTCCAGTTTCGGCTTCGGAGGAATCTCCAGCCAGCTTCTTCTGGGTGTCCAGAACCTTTCGCAAAGCCAGAGTTCGCTCCAGCTCGAAGCCTCGACCGGCGTTCTCTCCAGCAGCTATGCCGGTCTCGGCGCATCCCGAACCCAGGCCCTCGCCCTTCAGCCGGCCATCACGCAGGTATCCGCCTGGACGAACAACGTCACGAACGCCCAGAATACCCTGACCACGACCCAGACAGCTCTGTCGCAGATTTCCACCATTGCCAGCGATCTGACGAGTTCGCTGTCCACGCTCGGCAGCACGCTGACCTATTCAACCGTTACGACGGCCGCCACCGCCGCCCAGTCGGCCCTGACGTCGCTCGGCAACCTGCTGAATACGAAACAGGGCGACAGCTATGTCTTCGCCGGGCAGCAGAACACGACCGCCCCCGTAAGCACCGATCTGGGCACATCGGATCTCGCCACCCAGATCGAACAGGCCGTCAGCCAGCTCGGCTCCACCAGTGCGGACGACGTGCTCAGCACGACCGAGGATCTGGCCAGCAATACCGCCGCCGGGCAGCCCTTTTCCGCAGCGGTATCCACGTCCCCCGATCAGGCCTACCAGCAGAAAATGCAGGTCGTCGTCGGTCAGTCCGAAACGGTCTCCGTGGGCATGGTCGCCACCCAGAGCGCAACCTCGACCTCCACCACGTCGCCCATTCGCGACCTGATGCGCAACCTCATGGTGGTCGCCTCCCTCGGCTCGTCTTCCACCAGTGCAAGTGACTATTCCAGCCTGATTTCAGGCCTCCAGAGCTCCATGGAAACCGTAACGAGCGGCCTGGGAGACATGAGCGGCCTTCTCGGCGTCCAGCAGAACAGCCTGACAACACAGGCCTCCATGCTGAGCCAGATGTCTTCCGCCCTGACCACCCAGCTCGGGCAGGTCAAGGATGCCGATCTGGCGCAGGTTTCCACGCAGGTGACGGACACCAACAACCAGCTTCAGGCGTCCTATTCCCTCATCGCCGACATGAAGGGCATGACGCTCGCATCTTACCTCTGATGCCGGTTGAAAATCCGTTTGTGACATCGCATATCGAAGTCACTTTCCTGTACGGAGACTGATGAGATGAGTGAAACGAATACCCAGAAGGCAGCCGAAAAGCACGAGTTCAGTGCCGAAGTCGGACGTCTTCTGGATCTGGTGGTCCATGCCCTTTACTCGGATCGTGAGATCTTTCTGCGTGAGCTCGTCGCCAACGCGGCCGATGCCACGGACAAGCGCCGTTTCGAGGCCCTGACGGACAGCGCGCTGGCTCTCCCGGAAAATGCGTCCATCCGCATCAATCCGGACAAGAGCCAGAAAGAGCTGACCATTTCCGATGATGGCGTGGGCATGACCCATGACGAACTGTCCCAGAACCTCGGCACGATTGCCCGTTCCGGCACCCGCGCCTTCGGTGAGAAGCTGAATGCCGCAAAACCGGAAGACCGTCCGAGCCTGATCGGCCAGTTCGGTGTGGGCTTCTACGCGGCTTTCATGGTGGCGGACCGTGTGGACGTCACGTCCCGCAAGGCCGGTTCCGACGAAGCCTGGACCTGGTCGTCCGACGGCAAGGGCGCCTTCACGCTCACCCCCGCCTCCCGCTCCACGCTGGGCACCGACATCGTCCTGCACATGAAGGACGATGCAGACGAGTTCCTCGACAGCTGGCGTCTGCGCTCGATCATCCGCAAATGGGCAGACCACATCTCCTGGCCCATCACCCTGCGTGAAACCAAGGAAGACGGCACCACCGAAGATCAGGCCGCCAATGAAGGCACGGCCCTGTGGAGCAAGCCGAAATCCGAGATCACGCCGGAACAGTATGCCGAGTTCTACCGGCACATTTCCCACGCCTTTGACGAACCCTATGCGACGCTGCACTGGCGCGCGGAAGGTGTGACCGAATTCACGGCCCTGCTGTTCCTGCCCAGCGCCCGCCCGTTCGACTTCATGGAGCAGTCCCGCGAAAGCCGGATTCATCTGCATGTCCGCCGGATGTTCATCACCGACGAAGCCGAACTGGTCCCAAACTGGATGCGCTTCGTGCAGGGCGTGGTCGACACCGAAGACCTGCCGCTCAACGTCTCGCGTGAAATGCTTCAGGCTACCCCGGTCCTGGCCCGTATCCGCAAAGCCGTGACCAAACGCGTCCTGAGCGAGATCAGCAAGCGCGCGAAGGAAGCCGATAGCGGTTTCAACACGTTCTGGGAAAACTTCGGCGCCGTCATCAAGGAAGGCCTGTGGGAAGACGCCGAACACCGGACGGAAATCGCCGGTTTCGCCCGCTTCCACTCCACCTACAGTGACGACCTGATCACGCTGGACGATTACATCTCCCGCATGAAGGATGGTCAGGACACGATCTATTACCTGACCGGCGACAGTCTCGACGCGCTCAAGTCCTCGGCCCAGCTTGAAGGCTTCCGCGCCCGCGGCCTCGAAGTCCTGCTGCTCTCCGATCCGGTGGACGGCTTCTGGCCGGAGCGTCTGTCTTCCTATCAGGAAAAGCCCCTGCGCTCCGTCACCCACTCCCATGGCGATCTGGAGAAGTTCGAGTCTGTGGAAGCAGACACGACCGAAGCCGCAGACGTTGAAAAGCTGGTCCCGGCCCTCAAGGACGCGCTTGGCGATCAGGTCAAGGACGTTCGGAGCACCGTCCGCCTGACGGGGAGTGCCGTCGTCATCACGTCCGATGGTGGTCCGGATCTGACGATGCAGCGTCTGATGCGCCGTTCGGGTCAGGCCATGCCCACCATGCCGCCGATCCTCGAGATCAACCCGAAACACCCGCTCATCAAGGCCTTGGCCGAGCGCGTCGCAAAGGGCGAGAGCGTCAAGGACTATGCGACCGTCCTGCTGGATCTGGCCCGCGTGCAGGAAGGCGAACCCCTTCCTGATCCGACCGGTTTCGGCCGTTCGCTTGCCACGCTGCTGGCCGGTCCTGCCGCAGAGTGAGCAAAGACCCGGAGCAATCCATGTCTCCGGTCCGGTTCGTAAAAGGCGAGGGAGTCATCCCTCGCCTTTTCTTTTTCATGCGCTCCTGTGAGATATGGAACGCCAGACATGACTGAGGGAGTAGCAGGCCTGTGATCGACGATTTCCGCTTTGGCCGCATTACGGTAATCGGTGACCTGCTGCTGGATCAGTATATTTCAGGCGGCGTCAGCCGGATTTCCCCAGAAGCCCCCGTTCCCGTCGTCCTGCATGACGGTCTGCGCTGTGTGCCGGGCGGTGCGGCGAATGTGGCGGTCAACGCCGCTGCCCTGGGCGCCCAGGTCCATCTTGTCGGTCTCGTGGGCGAGGATGATTCGGCCGCGCGCCTGAAGGAAAACCTGAAACTCTGGCCCACCATCGAGACGGACGGCATCGTCTCGTCCCCCGACTGGACCACCATTACCAAGACCCGCGTCGTCAGCGGCCGCCAGCAGATCGTGCGCATCGACGTCGAAAAGCTCATCCCCCTTTCCGAAACCGTCCAGCAACGTCTCGTGGAAGAAGCCTGCCGCGCGATCGCTGTCTCGGACGTCCTCGTCTGCTCGGATTACGCCAAGGGCGTCCTGACGGATGAGGTCCTGCGCGCCATCATCGCCGCCGGCCGCGAAAAGGGCATCCCCGTCATCGTCGATCCCAAGCGCCACACATTCGAAGCCTATGCCGGCGCCACGCTCGTCACACCCAACCGCATCGAGGCGCAACAGGCCAGCGGCCTGCCGGCGCGCACGGATGGCGAGGTCCTGAAAGTCGCGGAAACCCTGTCCGGCCAGTTCGGCGGGAACGTCCTCGTCACGCGATCGGAAGACGGCATGACGCTCTGGCAGCGTGACGCCAAACCGCTGCATGTTGCCAGCCGCAAATCCGAAGTCTTTGACGTCTCGGGCGCCGGAGACACGGTCGTCGCCACGGTCGCCGCCGTGCTTTCCGCCGGGCAGACGCTGGAAACAGCCGTCGTCATCGCAACCGCTGCGGCGGCCTTGTCCGTCAGCAAGTTCGGAACCGCCACGGTCTCGCGCGAGGAACTCTCCCGCGAACTGCTGCAGGAAATGCCCGAAACAGGCGCCCTCGTGCCGGTCGAACAGGCGGCCCGCATCGTGGAAAGCTGGCACCGGCACGGCGCGAAGGTTGTATTCACCAACGGGTGCTTTGACCTGGTCCATCCCGGCCATGTCAGCCTGCTTCAGGCGGCGGCCCGTGAAGGAGACCGGCTGGTTGTGGCCCTCAACACGGACCGCTCCGTCAGCCGGCTGAAGGGCCCGACCCGCCCGGTCCAAAAGGAAGAGGCCCGCGCCCGGGTCATCGGCGCCCTGCGTTCGGTCGATCTCGTGGTGCTGTTCGACGAAGACACCCCTCTGGAGGTCATCCGCACCCTGAAGCCGGATATTCTCGTCAAGGGCGCGGACTACACCGAAGACCAAGTGGTCGGTGCCGATGTGGTCAAAAGTTATGGCGGCAAGGTCGTGCTGGTGGACCTTGTCGAAGGCCAGTCCACCACCCGCCTCGTCCGGGGCATGCAGTCAGCCCCGTCCTGAGCGGCCCCGTTCTGGTTAGCGTCGGCCTGACGATCCCGTCTGTTCCAGCCGCCCCAGCCGCAAGGCGGAGCGCTGCCGGATTTCCCGCGGGGACGCCCCGAATTTCTGCCGGAAACGCCGGGAGAAATGCGCGGCATTGCGAAACCCATGGTTCAGCGCAATCTGCGCGATCGGCAGCGCATCATGCGTCGGGTTCGTCAGATCCGCATGGATCCTCTCCAGCCGCCGGTTGAGGATCCACCCCGCGACCGCTCCCTCCTCGCCATCGAAAAGCTGATAGAGCGCCCGGGTGGAAATCCCCGATGCTTCCGCAATGCTCTGCGGCGTCAGATCATGCTCGTGCAGGCGTGTCTCGATATAGTGGCGGATATGCTTCTGTCGATGCCGCCGCCGCCCCGCCACACTGACTTCCAGTTCCAGACAGTCCAGGATCGTCGTGATCAGCAGATCCGTGACATGCTGCATGAGGCGCTGGCGTGTCTGCGGAATCGTGCCTTCCAGCACCCCGGCTTCAAGCATGGACCCCGCGGACAGCAGGAATGCCCCCGGCCCCTTCTCCATGTTGAAAGACAGGGGTGGCAGCCCCGCGAGCATCGGAAGATACCGCAACAGCGCGCTGCGCGTGACACTCAGCAGAAAGACATCCGCCGTGGGCTCGACAGGTGGCGGTGTGGTCAGAGTCGAGAACTGGTGCTGATCCAGGTAAAGCCTGCCCGTGGACTGCCGTGACAGCACCAGAACCGCCCGCTCCTGCTTCAGAATTTCCGCAATAGCCGTTGACAGGGCCGTGCTGAGACGAACGACGATCGGGTCCATTCCACGGGGCGGCGCCGCAAGGGTCGCGAGTGGGATGATGCGCTGTGCATTCAGGCTACCACGGGGGCTTTCAGTCACGACCGTGCTCCGTGAAGGAAAGTGGGAATGCCGTTAAACACCATTTTTAATAGTAAAACCAGTCAAAACACCCATGTCAGGATGGCTATATGGAAAATCAGCTCAAAGGAAAATAGCCAGACTGTATTTCATACTATTTCGTCACTCGGTGTCATTCACAAAACTGGGAAGCATTGGAATGTCATAAAGTAAATATTTTTTTAGAAACGGAATTATAGTTCGGTCAGACAGCCAATTTCTTTCGATTGATTTAAGATATACCCATGATGGGTAAAAAACAGAACCTGTGTTTTTTCCGAAATCTCCGCCAGAATCTTCAGACCCGCCTCCGTGCGCTCTTCATCGAACGTCACGAACAAATCATCCGCAAGGAAAGGCAGACGGATTCCGCGCTCCAGAGCCTGCTCGACCGACGCCAGACGCAGCGCCAGATAAAGCTGGTCGCGCGTGCCCTCGCTCATGGCGTGAACCGGAACAAGCGCCGTGTTCCCCGGCCGGCACCCTGCCAGCACCAGCCCGTCCGAACCGTCCTCTTCCGTCGCAAGCCCCACGTAACGCCCAAGCGTGAGCCGCGAAAACAGCGCCCCCGCGCGGGACAGCAGCGGTCCGTGAGCCTGCTGTCGCCCCTGCTCCACCAGCCGCGACAGCATCAGCTGCTGAAGCCTGAGCGAGACATAGCGGCTGGCCCGCTCGGCAATATCCGCTTCCGTCTCCTGGATTTCCTCGGCCGTCTCATGAACGCCCCGGGCATTTTCCAGATCGTCCAGAACCTTGCGCGCGGTAAACAGACGCTCGTCCACCTCCGACCTGCGGGCGTTCAGCGCCACCGTTTCCGCCTCGATGGCCTCGAACTCCTCTTCAAGCTGCGCCGGGTCCGTCTCGCGGGCCTCTTCCAGAAGAACGTCGATCGGCCGGCCATTTCCGGCCTGAAGGATCTGATCGCGCAACTCGTCACGTCTGTCGCACAATGCAGCCCGCTCGCACGCCCGCGACAGCGCATGACGCAGATCATCGTCCGGCCCCAGACCCAGCGTTGACCGCACAGGCGCCACCTCCGCCACCAGCGATGCAATCTTCAGATCCTTCTGCGCAACCTCGGCCTCAAGCGCGGCATGAGCCTGAACCACATTCTGCCGCTTCTGCTCGCGGGCCAGCGCATGCGTCAGGAAAGCCTCCAGTTCGGCCGCCGATCCCTGCCCGTGGCGCTGAAGGAACGTCCCCAGTTCCGTGCGGAACGCCGCAATATCGCGCGTCTCGGCGGCCTGTTCCTTCTGTTCGCTTTCCATCCGCGTCTGGATCACGCGCGCATCATGCACATCCCGCAGATCCGCCCTGTCCGGCCGCCCCGGATAACGACAGGCCTGACAGGCCAGCGCCCAGTCTTCGTCCCACTGCGCCAGTTTGCGCTCCAGTCCGGCAAGCGCCGCCGTGCCTTTTGCCACAGCCTCCTGCAACCGGCGCTGATCCGCATTCCGGGCCTCATTCTGCTTGGCCACGGCCTCGTCGCGCTCCAGAACCGACGCCGCCTGCCGGATCTGAACCGCCAGCCGGTCGGACGGGCATGCCGGCACGAAAGCCTGCAACCGTCGCCGCATATCCGCCCGGGTTTCCGTCGCGGCCTGCAACTGGGCCCGCGTGCCCTGCAACTGCTCTTCGGCCGCAAGCGCCGCCTGACGGCGCGTAATCCAGACCTGAAGCGGAGCAGGAGGCAGGACTGGCGCGCCCAACGTCCCCAGCAGAGCCGCCCACGCAGCATCACGCCGATCCAGTTCCGCTTCCGCATGCGCCGCCCTGCGCCGGGCCTCTCCCGCCTTCAGCGCCAGATCCTCAACCTGACGCGACAGCGCCGCAAGCTGCGCCGACTGCTCGGCATGGTCATGACGCCGATCCGCCAGACCATCCGCATTCTGGACCAGAACACCAAACGCCTCCCGCATCGCCGGAGGCGGACAGGCCCCGGACTGGAAATGACGCTCCATTTCCTGCCACAGCCGGTCACGTTCCTGCCGCGCCGCGGAAAGCTGCTCGCGTGAAACGGCCTGTCCGCCTTCCTCAAGCCGCCGCCGCTGCTGTTCCAGATGCGCGCGTTCCGTCTCCGCCGCCTGTTCGTCCTCGCGCGCCACCCGGCGCTGCTCTTCCAGCCCCGCCCGGAGCCGCGCTTCTTCTTCGAGCGCAGCCATGTCCGGCAATGCAAACGCCGTCAGCTCGGCCTTCCGGTCCGCGCCTGTCGCACGCCAGGGCAACAGCGCCCCATACGCAGAAGCCGTGACGTCTTCCTGCCGCGCAATCGCCTCCGAAAGACTGTCGATCCGCTCATCCAGCGGACCAAGGCTCCGCGCCTCATCCAGTTCCAGCCGGAACAGACGCAGACGCTCCCCGTTTCCATTTCCATCCGTATCCGAAACGGATTGCGGGTGAAGTGCATTCAGCGCCTGCTCCGTCTCCCGGAGCCTGTCCCGCAGATCCTGCTCCTGCGTGTGCAGCAGCGCGCGCTCCTGAAGCCGCCGGTCCAGATCATCCAGCTCCGACAGGTCTGGCAGCACGTCCGGCTCACAGCTATGCCGTGCCCAGAACTGCTCAAGCCAGATCCCGTCCCGCGTCAGCCGCGCCTGACGGTCCCCTGCCGCCGCCTCAAGACGCTCAACCAGAACACCCCGGCCTAGAAGTGCGCGGATGGCATCCTGCTCCGCCAGAACGGGATGCGGCTCGCCACAGTCCCGGACCTGCCCGGACACCGCCTCAAGTTTCTGGCGCGCAGCCGAAAGCGCCTCTTCTTCCCGGTGCAGGTTTTCCAGGATTTTTTCAATCCGTACACAGTCCTGAACCGTCAGATCCCAGTGCGGAAATGCGGCGATCTCCGCTTCCGTCTCCATCAGTTTCTGAATCGGAACGGATGTCATTCTCAGACGCGAGTTTGTCCTGCGACGCACGCCAAGAGCCTGCGCTTCCTTCTCACAAGCCAACCGTTCTGATTCAGAAACAGACAGCGCCCGGTTCGCCGTGGAAAGCTGCCGCGCCGTCGTCGTGTTCTGACGCAGCGTCTGCTGCAACTCCTTCAGCTTCAGTTTCGCCTGCTGCAGGGCCGAGCGCGCGCGTCCGGATTTCCATTCCGAATTGACATCGTCCTGAAGCGTCGCAGCCAGTTTTCCAACGCCTTCAAGACCCAGACCAGCCGCCAGGATCTGAAGCCCCGCATCGTCCTTCAGCCGACGCATTTCCTCGCCGCCGTCCCGCAACCGCGCATGATCCAGCGCCCAGGCTGCCTCGAACCCTTTCGCATCGAGCCCACCCAGCCAGGTCCGCAGCGGCAGATCATCCAGAGGCGTTTTGTCATCGGCTGCAAAAAGCGTCTGGTTCCGTCCCCGACGCCGCACACCTTCAAAAACCGTCCCGTCCTGCTCCAGACACGCCCCGACCCGCAGCAGCGGCGCCGCCGTCATCCAGTCCCCGGCAATATGATGCGGAAACCCGAACAGGAAATCCCGGATCGCACAGAGCGTCGTCGATTTTCCAGCCTCGTTCGGCCCGTAAATGACATGCAGGTCCCGCTTCCCCTTCGGAAAGCTCAGCGTGACATCCTGAAACCCGCCATAGCGCAGAAGATCGAGACGTTCGAAACGCATTATTCCGTCTCCCCCACCAGCCGCGCCCGCAACGCCGCCCGCGCCTCTTCAAGCGGAAACCGCCCGTCCGGCATCAGACTGTCCCGCTCGACACAGGAGGGCAGAGCAGAGAAAAACCCTTCAAACGCCTCGGGTAGGGACGCCAGAAACTCGTCGTCCTGCATCAGCCCCTCAAGCGCCAGATCCAGCTCCCGCGTCTCCGCCACCCCGGCACGATGCACGGGCGCGGACGTCTCGTTGCGGATTTTCTCCAGCGCGATCTGGGCCGTTCCCTGCGCCATCGACACCGCAATGCCCCGCAGATCCTCTTTCCACGCTTGCGACGCGCATAGCCGGTCATGCAGGACGCTCCGCCCCGTCAGCACGATCCGCGCAATGACCGTCCGGCCACCGGCATCGGAGAGCGCGTTTTCCATCGCCTGACGCGCCGCACCCAGAACCGCATCCATGGTCTGCATCCCGCTGACATCCAGCTCCAGCCGGCACCAGCGCACAACATCACATTCCACGAATTCGACGGACCGGACGATCCCGTCCTCAACCGTGACCAGCTCACAGCCACACGCCCCGGTCTCCCGCGCATGACGCCCCTGAAGCACGCCCGGAAACACGATCCACGGATGCTCGCAGACAATTTCGCGCGCATGCACATGCCCCAGCGCCCAGTAATCATACCCCTTGGCCGAGAGCGTCTCGACGGAGCACGGGGCATAGGTCTCGTGCTCCCCATATCCCGAGAGCGACGTATGCAGCACCCCGATATTGAAACACCCCGCCACCGGCGCGGGATAGGATCGCGTCATGTCCTGCGTGACATGACGGTCCCGGAAACTCTGCCCATGCAGCGCCACACCCAGTTCAGGCCAGTGCAGCGTCTGCGGCGCATCATAAGAAAAATGGTCGATCCCCTCCGGCAGCGGCAGTTCGCGCGCAATGACCGACTGGGCATCATGATTGCCCGAAAGCGTCACGACCCGGATCCCCGCCTGAACCAGCCGGCTCAGCGCCCGGACCATGTAAAGCCCGGTCCCCACATCCTGCCAGGACCCGTCATACAGATCCCCCGCCAGCACGACGAAATCGACTTTCTCCGTCAGCGCCGTCTCGACCAGCCGGTCCAGCGCGCGCCGCGTGGAGCCGCGGATTTCCGCTTCGGGAAGCCCCTCATAACGGCTCAGCCCCCGCAGGGGGCTGTCGAGATGAATGTCAGCAGCATGAAGGAAGCGGAATGAGGACATGCGCGAAGTTTACGCCCTCGACGATGTCTTGCAAGCCGCGTTAAGCTGCCTCAGGCCGCAGCCAGATACTGGGCCACGATTTCCGGCATCAGCTCCTCGAGCGCATCGGCCGATGCCGCTTCCTCGTCCTTCAGACAGTCCAGCGCAGCCGCATCCTGCGTAAATCCAAGCTGCCGCGCCAGCACGATCAGTACCTGAAGCGACGCGATCTGATGCGCGCGATACCCGCTCGCCGCCAACACGTTCTTCAGAACGTCATGCTCTTCACCCCCATGCAGCAGCCCCGAAACGGTGCTGAGAATGGACGAGACGGTCTCATGGGGAACCGGGGCAGGGTGCCCGTGCCGTGACAGAAGGATCGTGATCTCCCGCGCATGGCTCCGGCCCATCGCCAGATCCTGCTCCATCCGGCTGCACAGCCCCGGATACTGCTCACACACGGGAAGCTCCGAAAGCGCGGTCTCGATCGCCTTGGATTCAATGGACAGGTGATCCCGCAGGGCGCCCAGATAGATGTCCAGAGCTGACCTGTCCGTCGTTTTCGTTCTGCCCACCATGGATCCTTTTCGTCTTTGGTGCGGTCTTAAATGGCCATATTGCCGAATGGAGTGCAAGAGCGCAGAGCGGCCCGCGCGGAACCCTTCCGGTCATGAAAAACCCCATGCCGGAGACCGGCATGGGGTATTCAGGTTCAGCAGGGTCTGAAGAGATCAGAAACCGGCGCTGATGGAGCCAATGGCAGAGAACGGTGCTGCGATCATGTAGGTCGGAGCTGATCCCTTGATCGAGGTGCCGAAGACGCCTGTCTGGGTCGTGGCGTTCGTCGTGGGGCTCAGCGGGAAACCGAGATAATGCTTGTTGGCGATGTTGGTCAGGTTCAGCTTGATGTTCGGAGCCTGCAGGATGCCGAAGTTCTTGAAGCGGTAACCAACCGTGATGTCCATCTTCACGTAACCGGGGATGTGCTGGTCGTCCATGAAGGTGGAATACTGCTTGGCGACGTATTTCAGCTTGTAGGCACCAAAGACATTCCCGTCATCGTAGTCGAGGTTGAAGCCAACCTGATACTTCGGTGTTTCCGGAGCGAACTTGCCACTCGTCTTCAGGTAGTCGGTTGCCTTGCCGCTACCTGCTGCCATGTTGCTCGTGGTGCGGGCATCAACATATTCAAACGAAGCATAGGGACGGATGTGATAGAAAATCGGACGCGTTCCGATTTCGGCATCCACACCGTTCGTGCTCTGGCCGCCGGCATTGATGCTGCTGGAAGCATAACTCAGGCAGGCTGCATCCAGGCACTGGCTCTGGGAGAAGAAGCGGTTCGTGAAGTTGTAGTGGAAATATGTGACCGAGGCCATGACCGTCGGACCCGTATAACGCCAGCCAGCTTCTTCCGAAATCGAGATTTCCGGCTGCAGGTTGGTCGTACCGTGCGTTCCGTAACCACCGTTGCTGTAATAGGTGCCAGAGTCATAAAGTGACGTGTTCGTCGGGATACGGAAGTTCGTGGATCCCGAGACGAAGACCTGCATTTCCGGATTGATCTGGTAACGGATCGCAGCGGTCGGCAGCGGCTCATAATACGTCTTGTTGATATACGGTCCGGTAGACGTGTCGGGCAGCATGTTGTGTGCATCGCGTGTCACGATGGCATATTTCAGGCCGGCATCGATCGTCAGCTTGTTGTGCAGCAGTGACAGGCTGTCACCGATGAACATGGTATGCGTCCGGGTCTGCGTCAGGCTCGCGCGGTACTGATAGGTCGTTCCGTCACTGAACACATAGTTCGGACCATTGCCCAGAATATCCCAGGGCGTGCCGTCGGCACCGATGCCTGTTGCAGGCTCGGTCTGGAGCTGCTTGGCATATTCGAACCAGTAGCCGACCATAAGACGGTTGGCGCCGGTCGTCAGTGTCAGTTTGGTGACGGCGCCAGGACGGTAGGTCGTCGTGACAGCCGTTTCAAAAACCTGGGTTCCCTTGGCCGGCGTCTTGCCGTCCAGTGTACCGCTCATTGCCGTGGCGCCCCAGCTGGTCGGAACGGAGTAGGAGCTGCCGCCGCCGCTACCATAGCCGTACCAGAAATAAGGGGTTTCGGTCAGGACAAGATGGTCTGTCAGCTTGAACGTGGACGGAGCACTGGCATAGATGTTGGTGAACGGGTTGGCATGCAGCTTGTAGTAGCTGGAGTCCTTGTAAACACCGTTATAGACCGTGTTGGAAATCGTGGCGCCGCTCGTATTCTTGAACGTCGTGCCATTCGGCCGCGTACAGGTTGCACCGCTATAGCAGGATGCAACGTACTGGTCCTTTACGCCCAGACCATATGCATCCCAGGATGCGAGGTTCACGCTCGGGTTCGAATAGTTGTACAGACGGTTGCCGACGATCGCGAGCGAGACGCGGTTGCCGTCTCCCCAGTCATTTACGACCTTGGCTTCAGCATGCAGCTTGCGGTTCGTTGCCTCGGAATGGACGGCGTCTTCCGTAGCGTAAGAGCCGGAGAAATAGGCGCGGACGTTGGTCTGGCCGATCTTGCCGGTATCCAGACGCAGGAAGCCGCGTGTGTAGTCATATGAACCGTAGGAAACGTCGAACGCGCCGCCCTTCTTCATCTTCGGATCGATCATGTACATGTCGACCACGCCACCGGTAGCGCTCAGATGCGGGCTGTCGAGATCGGCGGAACCCTGTGCGAGGCTGACTTTGCGCAGGTTCTCGGAGTCCACGATTTCCTGGGAATAGACCGCGAAGGAGCCGATGTCGTTGATCGGAAAACCTTCAAGCGTGAAGCCCATCTGTGACTGGTCGAGGCCGCGGGCGCTCATGTGGCTGCCCGTCAGGCCGGCCGGATCGGAAGACGTAACGTTCGCACCTGGAAGCAGCGCGATCAGCTGCATCGGGTCCTGGCCCGGGGCCTGCTTTTCGATGTAGTCGCGGGAGATGGCCGAAACGGACTTCGCGGAGTCCTGTTTCTGCATCAGGCCACCACCGACATCGCGGCGCGTTACGCCATCGAAATAGGTATGATGACCGCTGACGGAGACATGTTCTTCATGTTCGTCTGTTGGAGCCGTATTGCCCATCATGGACGGGGCGGCAGCAGCGACTTTCGCGGGACCCTTCTTGGAAGAAGGGGCCGTGCTGTCTGCGGGTGCGGCAAATGCCGACACCGTACCGAACGCAAACAGGGCCGAAGTCGAAAGCAGGCGAGCAAGGCGCATCGTATTTTCGGTCTTTCTCGGTCAGGTGAACTTTCAACCGAGAAAAAGCATGAGTACCGGCTCTATTTCAATCAGATGTGGAGTGATACAGTATGACATGAAAGGGATATGGCAATTTAGTCACATTTCGCTGATGTAACGGCGCGAAATGGCAGGTAACTCCCTGCGTATTGTGACATTTGGAAGACATGACCCGTTTTTCTGGGGCGATCGTTTCAAAAAGTCATTCTGCCGGACGCAGTGCCTCGTCTGCGCTGTAGAGCTGTCGAATCCTTTTTGCCTGCGCGGCCGTGGGGACGACATCGTGGCTGTTGCCGTTCAGATGGGGAATGGTTTTGCCCTTCAGGACAGGCACCAGATCGGGCAGGGACGAGATCCGGTCCATCGAAAACAGCTGATCGACGGCAAGCCGGCCATTGCGGTCGCAGACATACAGAGTCTGTGGACGGAAGACATGGTCCATCTCGTAAACCGACGAACAGGATTCCACATGGTCGATGGCATGATCCAGCGTGTGGAACGAGCGGTAGAGCGCGTTGACGGAAGGATGGATTTTCACCCGTGACGTTCCGCCGCGACGGGCAAAGGCCCATGCGGAAACGAAACGCTTCACGGGATCGCGCCAGATCGCGAAGCTGGGAAGGGTCCGGCACAGATCGGGCGCGACATGCTGATAATAGCGCCAGGTCTCATGCATCATGATCCCGCCATACAGCAGGTCGCAGATCGACGTGCCGCCGTTCTTGGGAACATGGATAAACAGCGCCCCGGCTTCGCGGATGCGTTCGATCCGCTGAAGGCGTTTGCGGCCCAGCGGCAGTCGCAGTTTCAGATCGGCGGCCCGGGCATGGACGTCGTTATACTGCCGGACCCGGAAGGTGCTGCATAACAGGCGCTGGGGAAGACCGGGCCCCTCTGCTTTCATGCCATCGCATCCTGTCGGAAGGTCGCGGTCCTGGTGAACCGTCTGGGCAGCAGAAGGGGTCGTCATGATCGTGTCCTGATCCTGTATCCGATGGCAGGAACACTGACGTCCGGGGATATTCGAGGCAAAGGCCGTATTGTAACAGAATGAAAGCCATGTTGCAGAGTTGTGCGGTATCAAATCAGCCAGAAATGGATGTTTGTGTTTGACTTGTGCCGCCCGGGGCGCTTCATGACACCTGACGGTGCCCGGTCTGCCGGGTGAAAAGGGAACGCAGTGCAAAACTGCGGCTGCCCCCGCAACTGTAAGTGCTGACTGTCGCTCCGTAACGGGCGAACAGTACGGCTTCAGGAAAGAACCCACTGGCCAGGTGCCGGGAAGGGGCCTGAGACCGGAGCGCGAGCCAGGAGACCTGCCGTCAGCATGAGTTGTCCGAAGGACGGTCCGGGCGGGGTGCATCGGAACGCCGGGTCAGGCCCTGTCACTGCGGGTCTGCCTCCTTCTTGAGGGCGACGCAGAACGACGAGACATTACTATCGCCATGCCCCGTATTTCCTGCCTTCTTTTCGCGACGAGCATGCTTGTCGCCGTTCCCGCGCTGGCGTCCGTCCCGGCCCAGGAACCGGCACCGCCGCAGAAGCCCAAGGCACCCCCGGCCGCTCCCCGGACGACAGCCACCAATGCCCCGCAGACCACGCCGGACGCCGTGACCGCCACGGTCCCCGAGACCGTCACCGTAACGGCCAACCGCATCCCGCAGGACATCAGCAAGGTCGGCTCGCAGGTTACGGTTGTGACCCAGCGTGACATTGAACTGCTGCAGCGGCGCGACCTTGCGGACCTTCTGGCGCGTGAGCCGGGCCTGAACATGGTGCGCACGGGCGGCCCCGGCGGGACGGGGTCGATCTTCATGCGCGGGGTCAATTCCAATGAAGTGAAGGTGCGGCTGGACGGGATGGACATCAATGATCCGTCCACGCCGGCCGGGGCATTTGATACGGCGCAGTTCCTCACCGATGGTCTGGCCCGGGTGGAAATCCTGCGCGGACCGCAGAGTGGTCTTTATGGTGCAGATGCGATGGGCGGCGTCATCGACATGACGACCAAGCAGGGGCAGGGACCGCTGCACGGTTTTGTCCGTCTTGAAGGTGGCAGCTATTCCACCAAGAACGAGACGGCCGGGTTTTCGGGTTCGCTCCATCGTTTCCACTATATGGTTGAAGTCTCGCATAACCATGTCGGCGACTATCAGGCCGTGCCGAAAGCCATCCGCGCGCAGGTCCAAGGCCATGATGTCGCGTCCAACCGCAACGATAACCGCACGGCCAATGTACGCCTCGGCTATGACGTGACGGACAATTTCGATCTCGGCTTTACGGCCCATCTGACGCAGGCGGATTACGAATACGTCGCCGACGATTACAGCTCCTACCCTACGCTGCCGTCAGCCCAGCAGAACGAGAGCGACCTCAAACAGGCCATCCTGCGCGGTACTGCTCATCTGAAATCCTTCAAGGGCGTGTTCGAGCAGACGCTGGGCGTTGGTTACATCACTTATGACCGCCATGACATTACGGCTGGCGATCCGGATATCTCGTCCAATCGCGGTGACCGTCTGAAAGTGGACTGGCAGGGCCTGACCCATCTCGGCCATAACGGCTCCTTCCTCGTCGGATACGACTATATCCGCGAGCGGATCATGACCCCGGTTTCCGCCCAGACCACGACGAACGCCGCCTGGGGACAGCTCGAAGGCCACTGGCACGACATCCTCTTCGGCTCAGCCAATATCCGCTACGACAACAATTCCCGTTACGGCAATTACGTGACCTGGCGCGTCGCCCCAGCCGTAAAAATCCCCGGCACCGGCCTGACGCTGAAGGCCAGCGGCGGCTCGGGTTTCCATGGTCCGTCCCTGAACCAGCTCTTCGTCAGCTACCCGGCCTATTACTTCCTGGCCAACCCGAACCTGCGGGCCGAGCGTCTCCTGGGTTTCGATGCCGGGTTTGAAGAGCGCCTTCTGGACGGCAAGCTGACCTTTGGCGCCGACTATTACGGCAACCATATCCGTAACCTCATCAATACCGCGCTGTCGGGCTACAACTATACCTATGTGAACGTCGCCCGTGCCCAGACGCATGGTGTGGAAGCCTTCATCGATTATCGCATCATCAAGAGCGTGGATCTGCGCGGCACCTATACCTGGACTGATGCTACGAACCGCAGCACCGGTGCTGCCCTCGTGCGCCGGCCCCGCCACAAGGCCACGGCCAGCGTCATCTGGACGCCGACCAAGCGCCTGAGCATCACGCCAAGCCTGCTCTATGTCAGCGGCTGGCACGATCTCGACCGTTACACGTCGCTGAACACGATCGCTCATGACTACGTGACGGTGAACATCGCTGCGGAATACAAGCTGGCTGACTTCGTCACCCTGTTTGCGCGCGGGGACAATCTGGGGAACCGGTATTATGAAAACCCGGTCGGCTATCTCCAGCCGGGCCGGTCCTTCTACGGCGGTGTGACGTTTGGCCTTTAAGGCGTTCCTTCACGTCCTTTCAGCCCCGATGGCAGTCCTGCTGCTGTCGGGCCTGATTACGGGTGCGATCGCTGGATCGGCCTGTGCCGGTCCGGTGCGGACCCGTATCGTTTCCCTGAACCTGTGCACGGACGAACTGCTGCTTGAACTGGCAGACCCGTCCCACATTCTCGGTCTCAGCCCATTGGCCACGGACTGCGCAGAATCCGTCCGCTGCGAGATTGCAGCGACATATCCCGTCCAGCGCCCTGACGGCGAGAACCTCGTCGTCACCCATCCGGACGTCGTTCTGGACGGAACATGGCACCGCCCGACGGTCCCGCTCGTGACCAATGCCCTGCACGTCCCGTTCGTCCAGCTTCCGTCCATCGCGTCCCTGGCGGACATTCCCACGCAGATCCGCACGGTCGCCCACGCCATCGGCGAGGACGCACGCGGCGACGACATGATCCGCGCCTTCGCGGCTCGTCTGGAAAGCCTTCATTCCGCCCATCCGGACCAGATCCTGACCGCCACGGTCATCGGTGCCAACCTTGCCGGAGAAGAGGGGGGCCTGATTTCCGATCTGCTGAAGCGCGCCGGCTTTCGCCTGTCCGCATCCGAACGCCCGGACGGCACCATCGCGCTCGAAACACTGATCGCCCATCCGCCCGACCTGTTGGTGACGGGCATGATTTCCGAAGGCGCGTCTCTGGCGGAAGATGCCGTGCATCATCCCGCCCTGCGGGATCGCTTCACGGGCGCGCATCTCCTGGCGCTTCCCGGCCGCCTGACCATGTGCGGCACGCCCGACACTCTCGATGCACTGACCGCCCTGATCGCCGCGCATGACCGTCTGACCGGCACGGAGTCTTCGCCATGAGCCGCTACACACTAACCGTCGCCATATTGAGCGCCGTGGTTCTGGCTCTCGCCATCCTGTCACTGGCCGCAGGCCCAGCGGGGATCGGCGTCGTGCAAGGCCTGTCCGACATGCTGCATGGCCGTGAGACGATCGCCGCGACCATCATCGGTCAGATCCGCCTGCCGCGCATGATCCTCGCTTTGCTGATCGGCGGAACGCTCGGCCTTTCCGGTGCGGCGCTTCAGGGACTGGTCCGCAACCCGCTCGCCGATCCGGGCGTGCTCGGCATTTCGGGCTGCGGTGCGCTAGGCGCCGTACTGGTTTTTTATACCGGCGTCTCGGCAGTCTGGGCGCCCGCGCTTCCGCTGGCGGCTTTGTCCGGCGCCGGGCTCGCCACGCTGCTGCTTCTGGCCCTGACGCGTGGGGGCACGCTCGTTCTGGTGCTTGCCGGTGCGGCGCTGGGCTCCATGAGTGCCGCACTTCTGGCCCTGACGCTCAACCTCGTGCCAAGCCCCTATGCGTCCTACGAAATCATGCACTGGCTCATGGGCTCCCTGTCCCGCGCCAGTCTGCATGACGTGCTGATCGCCACACCGGGCCTCCTGATCGGATCGGCGCTGCTGTTCAGCACCGGACGCTCGCTCGACGCCCTGACCCTCGGCGAAGACGTCGCCCAGACGATGGGCTTCCCCCTACGCGCGGTACAGTGGCGCGTCGTGCTCGGAACGGCGCTCGCGGTCGGCAGTGGTGTCGCCGTGGCAGGCGGCATCGGGTTCGTCGGCCTCGTTATGCCGCATCTGCTGCGCCCCCTCGCCGGAGCCCGCCCGTCACGTCTCCTGCTGCCATCCGCACTCGGTGGCGCGGCGCTCCTGCTGGCCGCCGACCTGTTCGTGCGCCTGCCCGTTAGCGGCGCCGAACTGCAACTCGGTGTGGTGACGTCCCTGATCGGAACGCCGGTCTTCTTCTGGCAGGTCTGGCGCCTGCGGGGACGGCCGGTATGAGGAGCGCGCCATGATCCTCCAGACAGACACGATCAGCCTGACCCTTCAGGGCCACAGACTTCTCAACGATATCGCGCTCGATGTCCGCCCCGGCGAAGTCCTCGGCCTGATCGGACCCAACGGCGCGGGCAAGAGCACGCTCCTGCGCATCATGGCCGGACTGCTCCGCCCCGAAACCGGCCGCGTCCTGCTGGACGGACAGGACCTGTTCACCATGCCCCCCGAAAAGCGCGGCCGCCATCTGGCTTACCTCCCGCAGGAAGCCCCCGCTGCCATCGGCATGAGCGTGCGGGATGTCGCAATGCTCGGGCGTCTGCCCCATCGTCGCACGGCCTCGGCGGAACAGAATGAAACAGCCGTACAGCAGGCTCTGGATGCGGTCGGGATGAGTGCTTTCTCCGACCGCTCGTCGGCCCGCCTCTCAGGCGGCGAACGCGCCCGCATCCTGCTCGCCCGCGCGCTGGCGGTTCAGGCCCCGATCCTGCTGGCGGACGAACCGGTCGCGGCCCTCGACCCCGCGCAGGCCCTTACGGTCATGGACCTGTTCGGCCAATGCGCCGCACAGGGTCAGGCCGTCGCCGTCGTCCTGCACGATCTGGCCCTCGCGGCCCGCTTCTGCACACGCATTGCTGTCCTGTCGCAAGGCCGCCTCGTCAGTATCGGCACGCCTGCAGAAGTCCTGACAGACGCCCTGTTCGCCGAAGTTTACGGTGTGGCGGTGCGACGCTGCGGAGAGGTCGCCGTGCCCTGGTCGCTGGTGTCGAGCGCCCGCCGCCCATAACGCCGGGCCAGCAATGTGCAGGTGAAGAGCTGGATCTGGTGATAGATCATCAGCGGCAGGACGATGATGCCAACCGATGCCGCCGGGAAAATCACGCTCGCCATTGGCACGCCTGACGCCAGCGACTTCTTTGAGCCGCAGAACTGGAGCGCGATCTTGTTTTCCGTCGTCTGTCCCAATCCGTCGCCCATCAGATGCGACAGCACCAGAACCAGCGCCAGCATGAAACTGTCGAGCAGCGCCACTTCCAGAAGATGCACGCCCGAAACCCGGTGCCAGATCCCTTCCACAACAGCCGAGCTGAACGCCGTATAGACGACCACGATGATGGACCCGCGATCGGTGAACGAAATCAGGATCTTGTGTTTCCGCACGATCGGCCCGACCCATTTCTGAAGGATCTGCCCGAGCGCAAACGGAAGCAGCAGTTCCTTGCCCACATCCAGCACGGATTCCAGCGGTGAATGTCCGGCCCCCACATGCCCGAGCACCACGCCCGTCAGCAGCGGCGTGAGCGCAATGCCCGCAATATTGGAAACCGTCGCCGCACAGATCGCCGCCGGAACATTGCCCTTCGCGATGGAGGTCAGCGCGATGGAAGACTGCACGGTGGATGGCAGGCAGCACAGGAACAGGATGCCCGACCACAACTCTTCACCGAACAGCGCATCCGGAAAGACCGCCCGGAACAGCAGATGCAGCCCGATCCCCAGCAAGGGAAACAGCGCGAACGTGCAGAGCAGCACGCTTCCCTGAAGCTTCCAGTCCTTCACGCTGTCCACGATGGCGTGACGTTCGAGTTTCGCGCCCTGGAAGAAGAACATGAACGTGATGAGGATCGTCACGACATGCTGGAGAATGTGCTCCATCTGCCCCCGGCAGGGCAGGAAAGAGGCCAGCGCGATCGCGGCGATGAGGGACAGGAGAAAGGGGTCGAGACGCTTCATGCCGCACTATGTCCGTATCCGGGCCGGACATGCAACGTCCTGCCCCGGGCTCACGCCCGCTCTTTTGAAAACGGGCGTCTCATGTATCCTGTCCGCCATGACAGACCATAATGACCTGCCAGTCCCGGGCCGCCGCCGCGCCCTGACATCCCTTCTTGCCGCCGGAACCGTTGCCGGCACCGTCGGCAGCAGCCTGCGTCTGACGGGGAATGCCAGCGCCGCCGATAAACCGCCGAAAGACACACTCACGTCTCACGGCCATCAGCCGAGCAATGCGCATATCGAACCCGCCGATCAGCCCGGCGCAAATAACAAGCCTGTCATCCGCACCCAGAGCGACTATTTCTATCGCCCCTCCATTCATTTCTCGCCGCCCACCGGCTTCATGAATGACCCCAACGGCCTGATCTTCGATGGCCAGACCTACCATCTCTATTACCAGTACGACCCGACCGCCCCCTACGCCGGACGCGTCCACTGGGGCCACGCCACCAGCACGGATCTCTACACCTGGCAGGACCAGCCCATCGCCATCGACCAGACGGCAGCGGGCGAGGCCTATACCGGCTGCGTCGTGCTGGACCACAACAACGTCTCGGGCCTTTTCCCGCCCCGCAAACCGGAGGTCTCGGCCGTTACTCCGGCCACCCCGACGGCCACGCAGGCCGCCGTGCAGGCGCTCGCCCCGGAACTGCGAAAAACCACGTCCGACACGCCTTACGCGCCCGACAAAATGCCTGCGCTTGGCCCGAATGAGTCCGCCCCGTTCGGCTCGGTCTATGCGCCTCCGAACGGTGCCGAAACCCATGCTGCCCCGCCTGCGCTCCCGCCCATGCCCGGCGGACTGGTCGCGATCTACACGCGCGCCACACCGCAGAGCCAGACGCAGTACATCGCCTGGAGCCCCGATGGCGGCCAGCATTACATCGACTACGACCACAACCCGATCCTGAATATCGGCGTCAATTCCTTCCGCGATCCCAAGGTCTTCTGGCACGAGGCCAGCGGCAAATGGATCATGGTCGTGGTCAGCGCGCGCGCCCACAAGGTGCTGTTCTACGGCTCCATCGACCTGCTGCACTGGATGCATCTCAGCAGCTTCGGCCCCGCCGGTCTGTTCGGCGTGGACTACGAGTGTCCCAACCTGATCGAACTCGACATCGAGGGCGATGAGAAAGGCAGCCGGTGGGTCCTGTTCGTTTCCGTTAATCCGGGTGGCCCGCTGGGCGGCAGCGTCACACAGTATTTCGTGGGCGATTTCGACGGCGAACGCTTTACGCCCGACAACACGGTGATCGGCCTGACGGACTTCGCCAAGGACAGCTACGCCATGCAGGTCTATGACAGCATGCCGGACAACAAGGCGGTCTATTTCGCCTGGTTCGGCAACTGGCAGTACTGCGAGGAAGTCCCCAACCGGAGCTGGCGCGGCCTCATGACGCTGCCGCGCCGCATGTCCCTGCGCCGGGATGAAATGAACTGGCTGCGTCTGGTCCAGCGCCCCTACGGGCTCGAAGCCTTCCGGGGTGAGAAGATCTTGTTCAAAGTGGACCGTATCGCCGCCCAGAGCGGGGTGCAGGTTGCGCTGCCCACCGGCACTGCCATCGAACTGCTCCTGACCGTCACCGTCGATGAGCGCAGCAATCCGCAGCCGGACGGCGAACAGGGACGCGCGGGCCGCTTCGTCATCGTGTTCTCGAACGGGCAGGGAGAGTCCCTCTCCATCGGCTTCGATGCCTTCTCAAGCCAGCTCTGGCTCGACCGCGGCGATCTGCACGGCTTCTCCCAGCCGTTCTTCACGGAGCGCTTTTCCACGCCCCTGATCGCCAACAGCCGCCGCTTCTCCCTGCGGCTGGTGCTCGATGCCTGCGCGCTGGAACTCTTCGCCAATGACGGCCTCTCCGTCGCCACGGCCTTGGTCTTCCCCGCCAATCCGCTGACAACGCTGGGCCTTCAGGCGACCAATACCGGCGCGACCATTGAGGAGCTGGCGCTGTATCCACTGCGCAAAACCATGGATCGTCCGACTGCTCTTTGACGCAGGGATCTGCCCTGCACCCGTCCGAATGCGCAAAGGGGCTCGCCCCCTTCACCCCTTTTAACAATGGGGTGGGAAGTGTGTGAGGTAGGGGGCTTCGGGAGGGAGATTCATGTCCGCCCGTCTTGCATCAAGCGTTTTCGGATTGTCGCCGCCCGCATCCAGCGGGAAAGGGGCGTAATGGTGGCTCTGACATGAAAGCTGGGAGCCATAATGCTGCTTTCCGGTCGTGGCGAGCATGACCCGATCCGTCAGCAGCGCATATCCCTGTTTTGGAAACAGACCCGATCGTGCAAGCGGTTCAAGCTGACGAAGCGCCATGACCTGAAAAACCGGATCCACATCTGCGTGCTGCACCAGCGTCCACAGCATCTTCGCAGGTTTATGCCCCGCTTTCAGCACGCTCGCCCATCCCTGCGTTTCCAGAACATGCCGTGCCCAATGGCTGTTGTCTCAGTCCAAGTTGATAATAGCGGAGATAAGACGACTCTTCAGAGCGCTCCGGGTCGGTGCATCGAGCCCTATGATTTTCTCTCGGGATTCAGCTGAAAAACGCCACATCTGGTCTGGTACAACATGTGCCGTAATCTGTTCTTCCAATGTGTCTTTTGCCGGATCGCTCTCAAGTGCCTTCGTGGCATCATGGACTGCTATTTCATAAGTCTGAAAATAAGGCAGGCTACGGGACATGGCCCTCTGAAAATCTTCCCAGCTTTTCATTCCGTCAGGCACGCTGTCCGCCATATTGACCTGCATGCACACATGATCCTGATATCCGGATTCCTCGGGAACAGAAGCCGCGACACCAAGTTTCTTCAACTCCGCATCCTGTACAAGCGCCGCATCCTGCATGCAGGCCTTGCCATAAGCCTTAATGGCCTTCCAGTCCGCGACCTGCTGCGTGGTCGCACCCGGAAAAGCACCCCGGACCAACCCGTAATCGCCGGGCTCGAAACTGCCGTCATGAATAAAGGGCGCCAGAACGGGCGGCGCAGGAGCCGCGGGTGCTGCTGAAAACACCCCCAGACCGGCCAGCGGGAAAAGCATACGAAAACGGGCCATCATGACGACATCCTGTAAGGAAATGTTAGGTCACGATGGCCCGCATCAGAGGCTCAGATCAAGACCGTAACGGTCTCAGCCGCCCGTGATCCTGTTCTTCAGATTGTGAAGGCTGGTCGAAACCTGCTTCTGCCAGTCGGTCATGCGCTCGTGCCATTCGGTCGAATGCTGCTGCACCAGAACACGGCCGGCTTCTGCGGCTGCGGCTGCCTGCGCCTTCTGCTGGGCCAGGACCTCGCGCTCCACGGCCTCGATCGGCCGACGCAGCACCAGCGATGCACCCAGCGACGCCGCCAGATCGTCCACGACCTGCGGTACATATTCCTGAACCGTCGCGATCACGGCCGTCGTCCCCACGGGAATGACGGAGGCGATCTGTGCCAGAAGGCTGCTGCGGATCGCCGCATCCTCAACCGACAGACTCGATCCCACGAGCGCACCCATGGACGCCCCGAGAAGCACGCCCAGCGGCCCCAGAAGAAGCCCGACGAGCGAGCCCAGAAGCGTTCCGTTCAGAACCTGCTCGCCGGAAGCGCCATTGGCCCAGTTGTCGTGAATGGTGATGTTGCCGTCCGTGGTACGCTCAACGACAGCCTCGTTGATGACGACCAGCTTCTGGTCCGCAGCCCGTTCCCGCAGTTCGGAAAACGCCTGAAAAGCCTTGCTCTGCTCGGTGAAGGAGAGAACAAGAATGTTGGTATCCATGATCTGTCACGCTCCGCTCCCCCGCGAAAAAATGCAGGAAGAGCCGGGCACGCGGGGGAAGTGTCCGGCCTGTCACCGCAGCCTTCCCGGAAGGCTGCGGGAGGAGGACACCAGATTACCGGCTCAGCGTAAAGGTCAGACCCTGCGCACCCGCAGCCAGACGCGCACCTTCGGTCGCCGTCTCGATCTTGATGCGCACGCCGTTGCTGTTGGACAGGACAGCGCCACCCAGACCCTTGTCCAGCGTCGCTTCCCCAGCAAGCGCGCCGTAGCTGCCGTCGAAATCATGCAGATGCTTCAGGTTGTAGACGGTGCCTTCGGCTTTCAGGGCGGAGTAGCCGACGGCAGCGATGTTCCCGCCGCTGACCTTGAAGTGATAGGTATGATGGCCGTAGGTCAGGGTGCCATCACCCCAAGTGTAACCAATGCCGACATCCGCCGAATGGGCGGTGAGGGTGACGTGTCCGACAGGGGCCCCGAGCGTATCTTCAGCGCGTACGGCAGGAGCTGCGACAAGACCGGCACCGAAAAGGACGGCTGCAAGGGCGACGCCACGGCGGCTGATATTGAAAGACATCATGAAACCTTCTGTCTGTTTTCATAGTCAGGCCCTGCGGGTGCAAACCCGTGTGGCACTGACACTTGAGGAGACAACGCTCCGACGCGGGTTCGGATGCATGCGAAGGGAGAATTCATGTTCCGGTTATCGGTCACCGGTCCGGAGGGATGAGGAAGTTGAAGTGCATCCTGTAGTGTGAACTGACGGGATGGCCGTTTCTCATCGCGGGGAAATAGGACGCCTGAACCACATAGTCGAGTGCGGCCTGATTCAGTTCCGCATAATGCCCTTCCCGGGCCATACAGTCGTGGGAACGGCCCTGGGCATCGATCGTACAGGCCACCGTGACGTGATCTTCGATATGCCGGTCGATCATGTCCTGAGGATAACGGGGCGTTCCGGACACGGCGCGGTTGAGCCGGGCGGCGTGGGTGTTGTCCTGATGGTCCGATATTCCGAAAAACCTGCCCGGGCCGATATTCAGATGGGCGATCTGCGGCACCAGAACAGCAACCTGAAACAGGCAGATGCAGAGTACGGGCAGGAGAAACCAGACTGGTGGCTGGCGACGTCGCCCGTTGGTATCCGGCTCGGGACAGGGCTGGAGTTCAGACTGGGGGCCCTGCTCCGGTTCCATCAGGGGTGGAATGTCCGGGTCGTGATGCCGGGAAAGGGGATCGTCCATTGTTCGGTTCCCGATATCTCCGGGCACGAGAGATGAGGCCTGTTTCAGACGGCGATGGCCTGCCCGGCGTCATCATGGAAGATCCGGCTGTCAGAACGCCAGAGGGAATCGCACCATGACAGAGGCAGCCATTCGCGTGAAGCGCTGATCAGAAGATGATTTTTCAGGAGAAAAATGGTGCCCAAGGGCGGAATCGAACCACCGACACTGCGATTTTCAGTCGCATGCTCTACCAACTGAGCTACTTGGGCACCGAGCTTCAGGGCGGACCCTGTTGCGGAGATGGGGTTTAACTGATGATTGAGGCGGGATCAACCCTCCCTGTCGCGATATTCGTCGTGCTCTTCGTCATTATCCTGACGAAAGGACGGAACGCGGTAGGTCCCGCTGAACCAGCGGCCCAGATCGACATCCGCACAGTGGCGGGAGCAGAAAGGCCGGAACTGCGGATCGGTGGGGCGATGGCAGATCGGGCAGGTGGCGTTGTTCATGACAGGCTCCAGCTTGCGGGTGGGGCATTGGGATCAAGGACAAGATCAAGCGGCCGGGCGCGACGGGATATGAAATCCGCCAGGGCATCGGGATCGTTTTCCAGTGCCCTGACGAGTCCGATCGAGGCGGTCAGCGTCTGGCCGGGGCGGTTTTCGCGCAGGATCGTCCGGAGGATGGACAGCGCCTGCCCATGTGGGGAGGACAGGAGTTCATGCAAGGGGGGGCGACGGCGCGGACGCGTCAGTTCCAGCAGGCCGGACGGTGTGGCGCCGAGGACGTCCGGTTTCAGGGGATCGCCAGCCAGAGCCTCACGCAGGAAAGGGACCAGAGCCGGGCGTTTGCGCGTCTTCACACCCGCCGGATCTACCAGAATCGTGCCCGAGAGGTTCCGCAGGCGGATCTGTCGGGCCAGTTCAGGGAAGGCTGCGACATTGCCCTTGAAGTCCGGGGCGCCAGTGCTGTCGAGGTCGATGGCGACAAGGGCGGGAGTCGGGAAAATGCTGGTGGTCAGGAGGCCCAGATCGGCTTCGGGGCTGCCGAGACTGTCGAAATCTGCTTCCAGCGCAGCGTCGAACGCCTGCTGGCAGCGCTGAAGGCGCGGACGCAGCCGGACAGGCAGTTTTGCCGCAATGCCCGGATCGTCCACGAAAATCGGAGCATCCGGATAACGGTCCGCCAACTCGTCGAGCGGGGTTGGTCCGCGTTCGAGCAGTTTGGGGCCGGAGGGGGCCTCAGTGGGCATGTCCGCCCGGCGCAGCCTCAGGCCCTTGTCGTTCTGGGCGGCGCGGCTGACGCGGGCTGCGGTCAGAGCCCCTTCGATCAGGTTCTCGCGGGTGGAGAGAAAGCCGCTCTGACCGTCTTCGAGCAGGACGAAAGCGCCGCCGAGAACTGGGGCGGCTTTCTGGACGCGGACGACGTGCCAGTCTTCCAGACCATCCGGGCAGCCGGGACGCCAGATCGCGGCATCCAGCAATGTGTCATGGTCCGTGACAGCAATCCGCACTTCGCCCGGGGAACAGGCTGCGCGGATTTCGGTCATGCGATCCAGCCACCTGAGGGCTTGCCAACCGGCTGTCCGCGCAGGAGCTGGGCCGTTTCAAACAGTGGCAGCCCCACGACGGCGGAATAGCTGCCGCCGATCTGGCGGATATGGGCGGCGGCGGCGCCCTGGATGGCATAGCCGCCCGCCTTGCCCTGCCAGTCCCCCTGCGCGATCAGGGCGTCGATCTGCGCATCCGTCAGGCGATGGAAAATGACGGAGGTTTCCACCAGTCGCTCGCAGGGCGTGCCCTGTGGCCAGCCCGCGCTCGGGCGCAGGACCACGGCCGTCAGCACCTTGTGGCGACGGCCGGAGAGCAGCTTCAGGCAGGCGCGGGCCGTCTTTTCGTCTTCGGCTTTTGGCAGGACGCGGCGACCGACCGAAACCACCGTGTCCGCGCCGAGGACGAGGGCTGCATCCGTACGCTGCGCGGCCACATGCTCCGCCTTCTGGCGGGCGAGGCGCTGCGCAAGCGGACGCGGCAGTTCGCCGGGGCGCGGCTCTTCGTCGATATCGGCGCTGACGACGGCGTCGGGCACGATGCCGATCTGTTCCAGCAGGCTCAGGCGGCGCGGGGAGGCGGAGGCCAGAACGAGCTTCGGACGGTCCGGAAGGCCGGATGACCCTTCTGCGGAAGACGGGGAGGAGGTCATGCGGCGGACGGTCTTACTTGAAGCGGAACGTGATCCGGCCCTTGGACAGGTCGTACGGCGTCATTTCGACGTTCACGCGGTCACCGGCCAGAACGCGGATGCGGTTCTTGCGCATCTTGCCGCTGGTATGGGCCAGGATGGTGTGCTCGTTGTCGAGCGTGACGCGGAACATGGCGTTGGGGAGCAGTTCCATGACGGTGCCGGTAAACTCGATCAGGTCTTCTTTTGACATGTGAATCCTTGCTTCAGGGACAGGGTAATGATCTGCGCGCGGCAGTGGCTCCGGTGCGGAGCCAGAAAATCCAGCCCGCTATGTGCGGACTGTCAGCCCAAAGGTCAAGCATGACCGGTCCCTGTCGGGGGATTCTTGCGGTTTTTTGGTACTCTCGCGTCGTGCCGCCCTCTCAGGCAGCACGACGGGATCTGTTCAGGACGTCTTGGCAGCAGCCCGGGCAGCCATTTTTTCCTCTTCGGTCCACACGCGGCGCTCGCGCAGCTTCTGCGGCTTGACCTGCTTGACCGGACCGCCGCCGAGGACGGGCGGGCGCATGGTCGAGTTCCGGGCCTTTTCGCAGTGCCATTCATGGCTGTCATGAACGTCCAGCGTCCGACCGATCTCACGCTCCACGGCGTGCAGCCAGGCACGCTGCTCGGCATCGCACAGCGTGATGGCAAAACCGCTGCGACCCGCACGGCCCGTGCGGCCGATCCGGTGTACGTAGCTTTCCGGCAGGCTCGGCAGATCGTGGTTGATCACATGCGTGACCGTATCGACGTCGATGCCGCGCGCGGCGATATCGGTTGCCACCAGAACCTGAACATCGCCTTCGCGGAAAGCGTTCAGGGCACGCTCGCGCTGACCCTGCGAGCGGTTGCCGTGCAGGGCCTCGGCCGTGATGCCGGATTCCGTCAGAAAGGTGCAGACCTCGTTGGCGATGTTCTTCTGCAATGTGAAGACGACAGCCTGACCAATGCCCGGCGTCCGGAGCTGCGCCAGAAGGGCCGCTTTCTTGTCGGAGGCATTGAGGAACATGACCGACTGTTCGATCCGGTCCACGGTGCTCGAAGGCGGTGCGATCTCGACCTTGGCCGGATTGCGCAGGAGGCTCTCGACGAGGGCTGCGATGGACTTGGGCATCGTTGCGGAAAACAGCACCGTGTGGCGCTCTTCGGGGAGCGTTGCGACAATGCGCTCGATCGGCTTGGCAAAGCCCATGTCCAGCATCTGGTCGGCTTCATCCAGCACCAGCGCTTCAAGCTGCGACAGATCGCACAGGCCCTGCTCGATCAGGTCCAGCAGGCGTCCCGGTGCGGCGACGATGATGTCCACACCCTCTTCAAGCGCCTTGACCTGATGCACCTGACTGACACCGCCGAAAATCGTCGTCACGCGTACCGGCTGATGACAGCTGAAGCTCTCGAACCCGTCTGCAATCTGGGAGACCAGTTCACGTGTGGGTGCCAGAACCAGAACGCGCGCGCCGTTTTTAGGGGCAGGACGGGGCGTTGCAGCGAGCCGGTGCAGCAGGGGCAGCGCAAAAGAGGCCGTCTTGCCGGTGCCGGTCTGGGCCAGCCCGAGCAGATCGCGGCCTTCCAGCAGAAGCGGGATGGACTGGGCCTGAATGGGCGTGGGTTTGACGTAACCCGCTTCGTCCAGCGCGCGGAGGAGGGTGGGCGCCAGAGCGAGATCGGCAAAAGCCTGGGCAGAAGTCGGGGACATGATGAAGCGGCGCCTCCGGCGCTGAGTAAAGCTGCGCCTGATGGGGCTTCGCGGATTCAGAAAACGGGCTTGTACGAATGATGCCTGTCGCCGTCAACGCAACGAAAGAGCTTGCTGCCCCCGTCTGTCAGGGCAGTTTGGAAATATCGCGCATGGCCACGACCAGAGACATGTGTGACGCCAGAAGCCGCTGCGGCAACGTGGGCAGATAGATCCGGATGGCCTCAAGGCGTTTGGACTCCGGAAGTGCCGCAAAAGGTGGGCGCGATCCGGGGCCCTCACTGCCCGCATCATAGCTTTTGGCAATTGCGGCAAAAAGGGAAGCGGGGACCGAAGCCAGAAGCGCTCTCTGTGCGGGGTTCAGAAGCCGGTCCCGCAGGGGGCCGGAGAGGGTGCGCTCTTCCGCTATTTTCGGTGGCTCGTAAGGCTTGAGCTGGGTCAGCGGGAATTCAACCTCCACGCCATTGGCCTGCTCTACATAACCGGTGGAGCCGTCGATATCGACCAGCCTGCCATCATGCGTGCCCTTCAGGTCCGAAACATGATCTCCGATCGACAACTGGGCCATGACTGATTTCTCCTTCTCGGTTCGGACCCTAATGCAGTTCGGGATCGTGGGTGAAAACTTTCTGCTTCCCGTGCCCGATTTCAAATCCGTAAGGCATATGCGAACGTCGTGCGGACTGCATCAGTCCTGCCTTCATGGGAAAAGGAAGCGAAAAACCACAGGTTGAGGTTCATAAAACTGTCATATCCCCCTTCTTGTTGAATCCGTTATCAGCCCTTGTCTCGGACACAGCGATTACGTCTTGGCCGGAACTGATCGGGAGGACTGGCTCAGGACTGGCAACAAGGAAGCCCCCGCATTTCAGTATGGTACGACCTTTGGTTATGACGGGTTCAGGAAACGGTGCATGTGTGGGGTGGAGAACGGACGTCTCTCCTGTGAGAAGCGTGATGCGGACAATCCGGTGTGTCAGTGCAGTCCTTGGCATGACGGTGCTCGGCGCAGGTTGTGAGGCGCAATCCTCACCTGTATCGCCCCCGGTGTCTCAGGATGTCTGTGATCCAGCGCCGGATGGCCGGAACCCCTGTCCCCAGACTTTTCATCGCCCCAGACAGGCTCCTTTGTCGCAGATGGCGCAGATCGGGCGCATGCTGTTTTACGACAGGGCACTGTCCGGTTCCGGGAAGCTGTCCTGCGCGTCCTGTCATGATCCGGAGAACCATTACGGACCGACGGGCAATGCGTCCGTTTTCGAAGGTGGGGCGGATCTGCACCGGCAGGGACGGCGGGCAATTCCCACGCTGACCTATCTGGAACGTATGCCGCCGTTCAGTATCGGTCCGGATCTGGGAAATGACGATGTGGCTCCGCGCGTCATCGCTGTGCCGAATACGGGAAACCAGCGCGGCAGCAAAAGTGCGGCGGATACGGCATCATCCGCCGCCCATATCGTTCCACAGGGCGGATTCTTCTGGGATGGTCGGGCCGATACGTTTCAGCAGCAGGCGGGTGGCCCGCTTTTTGATCCCGATGAAATGGCCTCCACGCCGGAGCGTGTCACTGCGCGGCTGAACACGGCACCCTACCGTGCGGCTCTTCTTGCGCTGGCGGGTACGCGCGGGGAAAAGGATCCTGCCTTCCTGCGTGAAGAAGCGCTGTTCGCAATCGGGCGCTATGAGCTGGAAGACCGTCATTTCCATGAATATTCCAGCAGGTTTGATGCCTGGCTGGCAGGAAAAGCCCGGTTCACCCCACTCGAACGCGAAGGATATCTCCTGTTCAACGATCCGCAGAAAGGCAACTGTGCGGCCTGTCATCTCGATCACATTACGCGCGATGGCCTGCCCCCGCTTTTCACCGATCATCAGTATGAAGCGCTTGGTGCCCCACGCAATATGGCGATCAGCCGCAATGCCGTCGCCAGCTATGACGATCTCGGAATGTGCGATGCTCAGCCCGATGGCCGGAAGGCTTTTGCGGCGTATTGCGGGATGTTCGTGACGCCGACCCTGCGCAATGTAGCGACGCGTCATGTTTTTTTCCATAACGGTGTTTTTCACACGCTCGAAGCTGTTCTGGATTTCTATGCTGTCCGGGATCTTCAGCCTGAAAAATTCTATCCGCGCAGGCCGGACGGAAAAATCAACGTCTACAACGACATTCCGGAACAATATCGTTCCAATATTGACATGATAGATGCGCCGTTTGATCGCAAGGCCGGAGAGTCGCCGGCGTTAACCGAAAGCGAGCGCCGGGCGATCATCGCGTTTCTTGGGACGCTGACAGATACGGATGCTCCGACTGTAGCTCCTGCGGCTGACACCGTCACGGGACAGACAGGGAAACGACAGGATGGGTGACATGCTCCACAAACCAGAAGCATTCGGACGAACGATGGACGTGGGGTTCAGGATGTTTGTCAAACCGGTTGATCGTAGTGAGGAAAGGTTCCGTAAGGTGTTCATCAAGTGCGTACAACGAGCAAAATCCGGCCTGGCAGTCCTTCTGTCCGGCTCTATTCTTTTTCCATCCGTGGGGCTGGCGGCGTCTTCCTCTGTGGCCGAGACCTATCAGACTGCGACGCCCATCAAGCATGTCGTGGTGATTTTTCAGGAAAACCGTTCCTTCGACCATTATTTCGCGACCTATCCCAAGGCGGCGAATGTGAGCGGTGAACCGGCTTTTACTGCGTTGGCTGATACGCCTGCTGTCAACAATCTCACAAGCGCAAATCTCCTTACGAACAATCCGAACTCCAGTTCGGCGAATGGGGCGGGAGCAGCGCTTCCGTTCCGCATCGACCGGACGCAGGCGAATACGGCGGATCAGAACCACAGCTACACGCCGGAACAGCAGGCTTACGATGGCGGGAAGATGGATCTGTTTCCAAAATATACCGGATCAGCAACATCTGGAAGTTCGGGTGCTTTCGGAACAAAGGGGCAGGTCCTGGGGTATTTTGATGGCAACACGGTCACGGCGCTTTGGAATTACGCCCAGCATTACGCGATGAGCGACAATAACTGGAGCGATACATACGGGCCCTCCACGCCGGGTGCGCTTGAGGTTGTGGCTGGCCAGACCAACGGTCTTCAGCCTGTTGCGGGTAACATGCTCGGGAGTGCCTACATCCATGACGGGCAGGGAGGATACACCCTGATCAACGATGAGGATCCGGCTTACGACAGGTGCTCGACCCCGTCACAGGTGCTGATCAATGCCAGAAACATCGGCGATCTGTTGAACGAGAAGGGGATTTCCTGGGGCGGTTTCCTGGGCGGCTTTGACCTGACGCTCACGAACGCGAACAACACCACGGGGTGCAGTCGCAGTACCTATTCCGAAACGGTAGGAACTCGCACGGATTATGTTCCGCATCATGCCTGGTTCCAGTATTTCGCGAGTACGTCCAATCCGACGCATGCCCGGCCGAACTCTTTGGCTTCGATCGGTTTCAGCACGATCCCCGGCACTTCAACGCGGGAACCGGCCAACCATCAGTATGATATCAAGGATTTCTATACGGCCGTGAAGGCAGGGAATTTCCCTGCGGTCTCCTATATCAAGATGCCGGGCTATCAGGACGGTCATCCTGGCAACTCGGACCCGCTGGATGAGCAGAACGGAATTGTAACTCTCGTCAACTTTATCCAGAGCCAGCCGGAATGGGCCAGCACGGCGATCATCATCGACTATGATGACTCCGATGGCTGGTACGATCATGCGTTCCACAAACCGCTCTGGGGCTCGTTCGACAGCACCGCCGATCAGCTCAACGGCGCCGGGATCTGCGGAACCGCAGGATCAGCTCCGAAGGGTGTGGCGGGCAAGCCGGTCAATGGCCGTTGCGGGCCGGGGACGCGCATCCCGCTCATCGTGATCTCTCCGTATGCCCGCCGGAACTTCGTCAGTCATGACCTGACGAGTCAGGCATCCGTGGTGCGCTTCATCGAAGACAACTGGCTGGGCGGAAAGCGGCTTGGTGGGGGCTCGTTTGATGCGGCCGCGGGCCAGATCAATACGATGTTCGACTTCACGCAGACACCGAACACCACGCCTCTGGTTCTGGACGCGGATACGGGTTTGCTCCGGTAACACGAGATGTTCCGGGAGGTGTCAGAGCCTCCCGGCTGGAGGCTGGATCAGTTCTTTTCCAGCCTGACCGACAGGCTGAGCGCATGGGCGTCCAGCCCTTCGGCCCTCGCCAGCGCCACACCGGCCGGGCCGATCCGGCGCAGGCCGGCTTCGTCGGCTTCGATGGTGGTGGTGCGTTTGATGAAGTCGAAGACTGACAGGCCGGAGGCGAACCGCGCCGTGCGGCTGGTCGGCAGGACGTGGTTCGGGCCGCCGACATAATCGCCCACGGCTTCGGGGCAGTAGCGGCCCATGAAGATTGCGCCTGCGTGGCGGATCATGGCCGAGAACTCGCGCGGGGCATCGAGCATGACTTCCAGATGCTCGGGCGCCAGTGCGTTGACGATCTCGGCGGCTTCCTCATGCGAGCGGACCACGATGATCGCGCCATGATCGTCCCAGCTTTTGGAGGCGATGGCTGTGCGGGGGAGGGTTTCCAGCTCCGTGCGGACGGCTTCGGCAGCGCGGTCGGCAAAGGCGGCATCCGTCGTGATAAGGATGGCCTGGGCCTGCTCGTCATGTTCGGCTTGGGCGAGCAGATCGAGCGCAACAAGGCGCGGATCGTTCTGGCCATCGGCGACGACCACGACTTCGGACGGCCCGGCGATGCTGTCGATGCCGACATGGCCGAAGACCTGCCGCTTGGCTTCCGCAACGAAGGCGTTGCCCGGCCCGACGATGCGGTCCACGGGCGCGATAAGGTCCGTACCAAACGCCATGGCGCCTACGGCCTGCGCGCCACCGATGCGGTAGATTTCCTCAACGCCGCAGAGTTGCGCGGCTGCGAGAACCAGCGGGTTCAGCACACCGTCCGGAGATGGCACGCACATGGCGAGCCGCTTCACACCCGCAACGCGGGCGGGCAGGGCGTTCATCAGCACGGAAGACGGATAGGCTGCCTTGCCGCCCGGAACATACAGCCCGACCGCATCCAGCGGGGTCCAGCGCATGCCAAGGCGGATGCCGTCTTCGTCCGTGAAATCCAGATCCTTCGGCATCTGCGCGGCGTGGAACGTCTCGATCCGGCGGGCGGCAGTGCGCAGGGCGTCCATCAGGTCCGCAGGGACGCGCGCGGCTTCGGAGGCGATTTCTTCTGCGCTGATCCGCAGCTTTTCAGGCGGCAACGTCAGGCGATCAAAGCGGGCGGTGTAATCGCACAGGGCTTCATCGCCCCGGCTGCGCACATCGGCGAGGATGGCGCGGACCGGCTCGGCCACGCTGCGTTCATCGCTTCCACGCGCGGCAAGCAGTGTTGCAAACTCTTCGGAGAAACCGGTCGCGGACGTATTGAGGCGTTTCATCAGGCGGCTTCTTCCGTGTTCAGAGCGGCGCGGAAGCGTTCGATCAGGGCGCTGATTTCTTCGGGACGGGTCTTGAGCGCAACGCGGTTGACGATCAGGCGGCTCGTGACGTGGGCGATGGTCTCGGTTTCCATCAGGCCATTGGCGCGCAGCGTGGAACCGGTATCGACCAGATCGACGATCACGCTTGCCAGATCGAGCGTCGGTGCCAGTTCCATCGCACCATTCAGATGCACGATCTCGGCGTTGATGGCGCGGGAGGCGAAATGGCGGCGGGCGATGGTCGGGTATTTCGTGGCGACGCGCAGGCGGGACTGACCGGTTGCGGGGTCCTCGACCATGGTCTTGGGGCGTGCGACGGAAATGCGGCAGCCGCCAATGCCCAGATCGAGCGGCGCATAGATGTCCGGATAGTCGAACTCCATCAGCACATCCGCACCGCAGACGCCAATATCCGCGCCGCCATAGGCCACGAAGGTCGCGACATCGAAGGAGCGGACCCGGACCACATCCAGATTCGGATCGGACGTGCCAAAGCGCAGGCGGCGGCTGCTTTCGGTCAGGCAATCCGGATCGGGTTCGATGCCGGTGCGGCTCAGGACGGGGGCCAGCGCCTTGAGGATACGCCCTTTCGGGAGCGCCAGGATCAAGGGTGAGTCACTGCGGACAGCGAGGTCCGCTCCGGTCTGGAGGCCGTTTCCGGTCCCGTTCTGGGGCGCTGTCATGAAGTGTCTTTCCCTTGCCGTCCGCAGCCACTGAGAGAACAGCAGGCCATATCACGAAGCCGGAGTCTTCCCAAGTTCCCCAAAGGAATTTCCAGCCTCGGTGTGGGGCGGATGCGAATTTTCTTGACGTCCGGAAGCGCCATCGCTCAATCTTGTATGTATGTCTGCCAACATAGAAACATTACTGTTTCCCACGTCTTTGTCCGACACGAGTGGCCTGCCGCTCCGGGTCCAGCTCCGAGAACGCGTGCTGGCGGCCATCGGCTCGGGACTTCTCGGTCCGGGGGATCGTCTGCCCACCATGCGTGCCCTGGCGGTTCATCTGCGGGTGGATCTCAACACCGTGCAGCGGGCCTATGCCGAGCTGGAACGTCTGGGGGCCATCCAGACCTTCCGGGCACGTGGCAGTTTCGTCAGCGACAGGCCACCGCCCCCGGATGAAGAGCGCCGGGCGGCGGATATCCGGGATCTGGCCGCTTCCACGATCGCCCGGTGCCAGGCGCTGGGTCTGGAGCCGGAAGCGGTTCTTCAGGCCATGCGCGATCTTCTTTCCCTGTCCAACTCCTGATGCCGAGAGACGGCGTTTCGAAAGGCTGATGTCCATGCCGGAATTTCCTGTTTTCCCGTCCCTTTCGCCACTGCGGTCCGCAGGGAACCGGTCGCGTCTGCCCGTCAATACGGTCGCGGCGTCCATCGCGGGTGCGATCCTGCTGGCCGGCGCCGGTCTGACGGCCCTGACGAAAGCGCCGGGCTGGGTGATCGGTGGCCTGGTTCTCGGGCTGCTGGTGATGATGTCGCTGCGGATGTGCAATTCCTGGCAGCGCGTTCTGGTCCTGCGGGCTGGGAAGATTCAGGGTCTGCGCGGCCCGGGCCTGTTCATGATCGTGCCGTTCCTCGATCAGATCGACGCCGTGGTGGATCAGCGTATCCGCACGGTACCTGTTCATACGCGACAGACCCTGACGCGCGATACGACGCCCGTGGATGTGGATGCGGTCGTGTTCTGGATGGTGCATGACCCGCTGCGGGCGATCACGGAACTCGACAATTATGAAGGTTCGGTGTCGATGGTCGCACTGACCACCCTGCGTGAGGTGGTGAGCAGTTCGGACCTCGCCACGCTGCTGGAAGACCGCCGCCGTATCGACGGGGAATTGCGGGATCTTATCGAGATCAAGACGCGCGAATGGGGTGTGACGGTGCAGGCCGTCGAAATCCGTGACGTGCAGCTTCCCGACAGTCTTCAGGACGCCATGAGCCGTCAGGCCCAGGCTGAACGTGAACGCGCCGCCCGCGTCACGCTGGCTTCGGCGGAGCGGGAAGTGGCACATGAACTGGCGCTGGCGGCGAAGACCTATGAGGCCTCACCGATCGCGCTTCAGATCCTGCAGATCAACCGTATCTTCGAGATGAACAAGAACCGCGGCACCACCATCCTGATGCCGACCACCATGGCGGATTCGATGACCACCGCCACGGCCTTCGCCGCCGCAATGCAGACGGTCCAGCCGGAAGCGGCTCCTCCGGTGGCCGCAGGTGAGGTCAGCGACTGAAGCTGGCGACCATGCCGCGCAGGTTACGCTGACGCCGTGTCGCAAGCCGCGCGGCTGTAAGCACGGAGCGGGCCTGCGAAATGGCGGTGTCGAGGTCCGAGTTGATGATCGTGTGATCGAACTCGGACCAGTGGGAAATCTCGTCCAGCGCGGCCTTCATGCGCTTGGCGATTTCTTCCGGATCATCCGACGCCCGCTTGTTCAGTCGGCGTTCCAGCTCTTCCAGTGACGGCGGCAGAACGAACAGGCTCACCACATCGTCCGGCAGGGCGGCGCGCAGCAGGCGGTGTCCCTGCCAGTCGATGTCGAACACCATGTCATGCCCGGCATCCAGCGCTTCCTCGACTGGAGCGCGCGGCGTGCCATACCCCCGCCCGAAAACTTCTGCCCATTCCAGAAGCTCGCCATCCGCGGCCATGCGGCGGAATTCTGCAATATCCCGGAAATGGTAATGCACGCCCTCGACTTCGCCCGGACGCGGACTGCGCGTTGTGACCGAGACGGAATGGCGCAGCGTGGGCTCCGAAGCGCGCAGGGCGTTGGCAATGGTGGACTTGCCCGCACCAGACGGGGCCGAGATCACCAGACAGACGCCGCGGCGGGGCAGTTGGGTCATGGGGTCTCCTTGCATTATGAGCCGGATGGGAAGTGTTCTGCCGAAGCGTCTAGCGTGAAAGGGGCGGTTTTGGCCAGATATTCAGGGCGCTGCCCTGAAACCCGCAAAGGGACGCGGTCCCTTTGAACCCATAAATTTACAAACGGGATCAAAGGGGCGAGCCCCTTTGTGGGGCGCGGGGCAAAGCCCCGATCCTCACGGCTCGGACTGAAGCTGCGCGACGATGGCGCGGCTGATCGTCCGCCGCGTCGGGCCGCCCAGCACATGGCCGAGCGGGGCGAGCACTTCGATATGGTCACAGACGATCTTGAAGACCGCGAGCATCGGGACGGACAGGAACGCGCCCGAAATGCCCCACATCCAGTCCCAGAACAGCAGCGATCCCATGACGAAGACGGGATTGAGCGTGAAACGCCGGGCCAGCAGCATGGGTGTAATGGTCTCGCCTTCCAGAACATGGATCAGCAGGTAGATCGAGGGCGGCAGGAGTGCGTAAAGCAGGGACGGGAAACTGAACAGCCCGACCACGAAATAGACCACCACACCCGTCAGTGGGCCGATGATGGGAATGTAGTTCAGCAGGAAAGCGAGCACGCCCCACAGAAGCGGGTTGGGCATGCCGGTGGCCCAGCACTGGATCATGTTCACCAGCCCGACACCCAGATTCATCATCGTGATCGTCACGAGATAGAGCGAGACGTTCTGCTCGATCTGGGTCGCCATTTCGACGAGGCGGCGTTTCTTGGCGTAGGTTGGCATGATCTCGACGCAGCGGCGCAGGAGCGTGTCGCCTTCCGTCATGAGAAAGAACAGCATCAGCAGCATCGAGAAAAAGCCGCCGGCCAGTTCGCGTGTTCCGGCCAGGACGGAGGATCCGAGGCGCGAGAGAGCCGTTTCTCCCCCGATCGTCCCGCTCACGCCATGGGTGGTGTGTGTGCTGCCCGAATGGCCGCTGAACATGGCGGAAAGGCGCATATAGTCGCGCTGGACCACGTCGATTGGCCCGCTGAGCAGGGCCAGCTTGCTTTGCAGGGCGGGAAGCGTCTGAGGGGCGCGCGTGATCCAGCCGGCGGCCGGGACGGAAATGGTCGTGGCGATTCCGCCCACGATTCCGAACATCATGACGATCAGCATGAGGCCTGCCAGATGCCGGGGCAGGTGCAGGCGCTGCGTCAGGAATCGCATGGGCGCGATCATGAGCAGGTTCAGGACGAGCGCGAAGACGAAGGGCAGCAGGATGGGCGCGGTGAAATACAGCGAATAGAATACGGCCAGAATCGTCAGGATCAGGACGCACATGTCGCGGATGTTCAGGTGTTCGCGCAGGAGATTGCGGTCGAGGGTCGGGTCCGGAAAATCGCCGTCGGGCAACAGTCTTTCGCCCGTTTTTTCGGAGGGAGAGGGGCTGTCGTTACAGGCAGGGTCGGCGGAGGACGCGATGGGACGGCCGGACATGTTTTCTTTGCCTGCAACGGAGACGGAGCTTACGGACCAGAACGATCCGCGAAAGGACACAGTTGCGTGTTCTGCCCAAAAACCCCCTTGAACTCCAGTGCCATCCGGTCACTAAATCATGAGGAGCGCCTGTGGATGCGTGGTCTGTCGCATTCGCCGGTTATCGCAGACTAAGGAGAAACATTATGGCCTGGAACACCCCCAAAGTTACCGAAATCCCGCTGGGCGCAGAAATCAATTCGTATGTCTGCGGCGAGAAGAAATAAGCCGCTTCCCCGGGGACCTGTCCTTGAGGAATAATGGCACGGCCGCTCCCCCATGGAGCGGCCGTTTTCATTCATGGGTGCCCTGGGGCGCCCCAGTCAGACGGTTTGTGAAAAAATGATTGATGTCATCGTGCTCGGCGCGGCGGCAGGGGGCGGTTTCCCACAGTGGAACTCCGCAGCACCCGGCTGTGTGGCTGCCCGCACGCGACAGGGCGCGAAAGCCCGGACCCAGGCTTCTCTTGCCGTCAGTGCCGACGGAAAGCGCTGGTTCATTCTCAACGCCTCGCCCGATCTGCGGCAGCAGATCATCGACACGCCAGCCCTGCATCATCAGGGCAGCCTGCGCGGAACTCCCATTCAGGGCGTCGTCCTGACCTGCGGCGAGATCGACGCCATAACGGGGCTTCTGACGCTGCGTGAGCGTGAGCCCTTTACCCTGATGGGCAGCGACTCGACCCTTCAGCAACTCGCGGACAATCCGATCTTTGGCGCACTCGACCCGGAAATCGTCCCGCGTATCCCGCTTATTCTCGACGAAGCCACGTCCCTGATGAACAAGGACGGGATTCCGTCCGGCCTTCTGCTCACGGCTTTCGCCGTTCCGGGCAAGGCGCCGCTTTATGCGGAAGCCGCTGGCTCACGCCCGGACGAGACGCTCGGCTTGTCAATCACGGACGGAAAAAAGACGCTGCTCTTCATTCCCGGCTGTGCGCAGATTACGTCGGAAATCGTGGAACGGGTGGCCGCGGCCGATCTCGTGTTCTTTGACGGGACGCTGTGGCGGGATGATGAAATGATCCGCGCCGGGCTGAGCCCGAAGAGCGGGCAGCGCATGGGGCATGTGTCCGTGAATGATGCCGGTGGGCCGGTAGAATGTTTCACCACATGCGAAAAACCTCGCAAGGTGTTGATTCATATCAACAACTCCAATCCAATTCTGTTCGAAGACAGCCCCGAACGCAAAGACGTTGAACGCGCCGGATGGACGGTTGCGGAAGATGGCATGACTTTCAGACTGGACACACCATGACGCTCCTTACGCCTGACCAGCTTGAAGCACAGCTTCGTCAGATCGGTGCCGAGCGGTACCACAACCGGCACCCGTTCCATCGCAAGCTGCATGACGGCAAGCTCGACAAGGCACAGGTTCAGGCCTGGGCACTGAACCGCTATTATTATCAGGCGCGCATCCCGGCCAAGGATGCGACCCTGCTTGCCCGCCTGCCCACGGCCGAACTGCGTCGGGAATGGCGCCGCCGGATTGAGGATCATGACGGTACGGAGCCCGGAACGGGCGGCGTCGCTCGCTGGCTGATGCTGACGGATGGTCTGGGGCTCGACCGGGACTATGTGGAAAGCCTCGATGGCCTGCTTCCGGCTACGCGCTTCTCGGTCGATGCCTATGTAAATTTCGTGCGGGACCAGTCGATTCTGGCGGCCATTGCGTCGTCGCTGACGGAACTGTTTTCGCCTACGATTATCAGCGAGCGTGTGTCGGGGATGCTGCGTCACTACGACTTCGTGTCGGAAAAGACGCTGGCTTATTTCACGCCCCGCCTCACGCAGGCCCCACGGGATTCCGATTTCGCTCTGGCCTATGTGCGCGAAAATGCCCGCACGCCGGAGCAGCAGAAAGAGGTCCTGGGAGCGCTGGAGTTCAAGTGTTCCGTGCTGTGGACGATGCTGGATGCGCTCGATTACGCCTATGTGGAGGGTCACATTCCGCCGGGCGCTTTCGTTCCATGATGGAAGTCCCCCGGGGTATCGTGGAAGAGACGGTGCTCTCTTTCGCCCGCGGCCACCGGCTCCAGCACGATCGCGTGCGGGATGTGTGGATCGTGCAGGCCCCTGAAAAAGCATTTGTGATTGAGGGCGCCGCGCCGCATATTCTGCGGCTGCTGGATGGGAAACGCAGCGTCGGCGATATCATCCAGCAGCTTGCCCAAGAGTTTTCCGCCCCGCGTGAGGTCATTGCGAAGGATGTCCTCACGCTTCTTTCTGAACTGACAGAAAAGAACGTCCTGCACACATGACACTCCCTTCGCCGCCGATGAGCCTTCTGGCTGAACTGACGCATCGATGCCCGCTTGCCTGCCCCTACTGCTCCAATCCGCTTGAACTCGAACGCAAGGCGGCAGAACTCGATACGGCCACCTGGACTGCCGTACTGGAGCAGGCGGCCGAGCTTGGAGTCCTGCAGGTTCATTTCTCCGGCGGCGAGCCCATGGCCCGGCCCGATCTGGTCGAACTGGTCTCCGTCGCGCGGAGACTTAACCTGTATTCCAACCTGATCACGTCCGGCGTCCTACTGGACGAACCGAAACTGGAAGCTCTGGACAAGGCGGGACTGGACCACATCCAGCTCTCCTTCCAGGACGTGACGGAAGCGGGAGCCGAGCGTATTGGCGGTCTCAAGGGGGCGCAGGCCCGCAAGATCGCGGCGGCGCGGCTGATCCGCGCATCCGGCATTCCGATGACGCTCAATTTTGTGGTGCACAGGGAAAATGTTGCCCGTATCCCCGAGATGTTCGCGCTGGCACGGGAACTCGGAGCCGGGCGGGTGGAGATCGCGCATACCCAGTATTATGGCTGGGGGCTGAAAAATCGCGATGCGCTTCTCCCCAGCAGGGACCAGCTAGAGGAATCCACCCGTGCCGTGGAAGCTGAACGCGCGAAGGGCGGCCTTTCCATCGATTATGTGACGCCGGACTATCATGCAGACCGGCCGAAGCCCTGCATGGGGGGATGGGGGCAGCGTTTCGTGAATGTCACGCCCTCGGGACGGGTGCTGCCGTGCCATGCGGCCGAGATCATTCCGGATGTCGCGTTCCCGAACGTGAAAGACGTGACCCTGTCCGAGATCTGGAACATCTCGCCCCTGTTCAACATGTTCCGCGGGACGGACTGGATGCCCGAGCCCTGCCGCTCCTGCGAACGCAAGGAAAGGGACTGGGGCGGATGCCGCTGTCAGGCGCTTGCGCTGACGGGAAATGCGGCAAACACCGATCCAGTCTGTAGCCTGTCACCGTTTCACAACCTTGTGGAACAGGCAGGGAGTCAAAAAACAGAGTTTGTCTATCGGGGGCGGTAAAGTACGGTCGGTTTTTTTTAAACCTACGCCTCGTCGGATGATGATCCTTCTTCGAGGCGGTTTAGAAAACGTTTCATCGCTTCAAGTTTCCAGTCATAAGCGCCGACTCCACCGGCAAAATGAACAACAACCTCGTTTATGTTGTCTACATATGATTGGTATTTATCGTCGGGGCTGCTATTGTATTTCATATCAAAATTTATGACTGCTGACGAAAGTAATTCACTCCCTAATGAAGCAAATTTTCCCAGAACATAATTTGCTACTGGCTGGTCAAAGCAGCGAATTATTTGTCTTGTTCCCCAAATTGTGCTTTGTCTAAAGATTATTTCTCTAATTGTTTTGAAAAATTCCGAAACTTCTTGGTAATTTTTGAATCCTATAATGCCAGTCGAAAATCCGAAATTGGGTTTTTTTGATGCCGAATCATCATCAAAAAGTTCATTTCCCCAATAGATATCATGAGTAATATCATCTACTTCTTTGAATACTTGAAGTTGATGAATGGTATCAGATAGAATTGAATTTAATACGATTTCTATCGGTTTTTTTACGATTATGTCTGTATCCATATATAATATTGGCTGATATTCACTGAGTGATGATAGTGATTCTGTATCAAATCGTGCAGACATGTAGTCTACATTGTCAAGTGCAGTATATTTTTCTATACCAATCTTATCAAATGTTCCATTTGGGAGAAAATCTTTAATGTATTCATGATCTTTTTCTGTAAAAATCTTGATTTCTCCAGAGTATTTCCCGTACTCTCTTAGAGAAGATATAGACATTTTAAGGCATTCGAAACCTTCAGGACGCCCAAAGCTGCAATAGTATACTGCGGGTCTAAATAAATCTAAAAACTCTGTTTTCCATACGTCATGAAAAAGAATTATCTCTTTTAGATTTGATTTTCTTAATGCTTCGATCAAATTTTCGGTATTTGTAGAGAAAAAATCCCCAATTCGTATTGTGAAGTCACCTTCATCAGAAATTTCATGGTGTGAGACGATTTCTTTTCGAGAACGAATATGCCAAGAATTATTTAAAAAATGGGATAGATTATTTAAATCTTCTTGGGAGATAATTCTGAATGTTTCCCAATTAAAATTTCGAGTTTTATCAACGGCTACGTTGCCCGTGGATGTAGCGCTCATGTAAAGGCCATGAAACATTAAGCTGATATAGGGACCGGATCTTGGGGGATATTTAATATCAAATATTGTTGAACCCATCCCAGGTTTTAAGCTCATATCTTCTGAAACAGATATGGGTTCTACATTGTTAATTTTAATTTCAGCTTTGGTGCCTTTAATTTCAACTGTTACAGAGGGTGATTGGTTGTTTATTTCGCGGCAAACAAGATTATTATTATTTTCGTCAAAGTCTAAAACTGTGTTCCATGACGAGAGAAGGAAAAATACCATGACTTTCAATGTCCCTACGCTAAAGGATAGCTGTAGAGACATATTCTTTTTTTTCTGGAATTCCAGCCAGAAACGCTAGAGTGGGAACGTGAGGGTTGTTTCTGTTTTATTGAGAAATAGTATTATTTTGGCTGTCAGTCCATTTGGATATGGATGCATGCCAGTACACAACGACTCCGCTGATGCCATTCAGTTTGCAATCCGAACACCATAGTCGTGCACCATCTAATTCATTTTTTGTGGGGAGTGTTTCTAATGTATATGAGGATGATGCTATAGACCCGCCGCCGGAAATTCCGCCATCATTACTTGAGTTGGAAGCATACCAGTTCCCGTAACCATCAGGGTGCCAGGCCGACGATGAAGTTGTTCCGCCTGCTGTAGAACGGAGATCTCCTTTTGACTGAATGGACACCCACGCACCAATGTTGGAACATAGCGACATACTGTAGCTGTCAGGAGCGCACCATCCTGAAAACAGGTTGTTGTCGAGTGTTGAAGGTTGGATATAGAGTGTATTGCCCCCGGTGATGGAGAAGCTGGAGCTGAATGTGCTCGTGCCACTAACGGAAATATTTCCGTCGCCTGTCAGGGTAAAGCCACAATTATGTCCGTACCCGCATAGATCAAGCCCACCATAATTTTCTGCACGGTTCCATTCAATGTCGGCCTGCTTGGAGCCGCCCGGATCGCCTTCAGTGACGGGGTCTCCGTCTATTGTCGGACCAAAATGCGAAACAGCCTGTTCCCAGCCCTGAGGCGCGGTCGGGTTGTCGAAAGAATTCCAGAGAAGAAAGCGCATCCGGTTGGCGCCGCCGATCCACTGGTCCCACTCCTGATAGAGCTGTGCTGTGTTCTGAGCGGTCAGTGACTGGTTTTTGAGAGAAGGGACATAGATATTGTCACCGTTGATGAGCCAGTTTCCCTCACCCCCGTCGAAAAGAAGATGCTGGGTTATGTTGCCGCCCAGGAAGATCTGCCGGCTGTCGGTTGTCAGCGCTGCTGGCTGGTTTCCTGCATTCATGCTGATTCCCTGCCAGTCGACAGAGTTGTTCGGAGCGGTGCCATTGACGATATTCAGGTCAACCTCAAGGGGGGTGATCTGATGGATCAGTGACTTATTGGATGTTGAGGGTGTGAGGTTGCTGGCATCAAGGTTGAAAAACCAGTTATTCCCAAATGCGCTGGAAGCCGCACCGCCGCCGAGAAACACTGTCGGAGAGGTATAGGCGCTCCATACGGTATCAAGGGTATCTGTCTGCGGGATCTGGTCACTTGCCTTTGTCCCGTAGCCTGGCACGTCCCAGGCATAAACGCTGATGGATGTATCACCTGCCGAGGGGGAGGTGCTTACGAAGCCTGCATAGAGGTTCCGCTTCGGAAGAGCGCCGCTGGTATTCGTGAGAGACAGTGCCGGATTGGGGCTGTTGGTAGTGATGTACATGTTCGGGTGGATCTGGGCGGCCTGGGCCGCTGTCAGCGGGGTCGCGAGCTGTACGGAAGTCGCGGTATAGCCCGTTGCTGTCAGAATGAGCCGCGCAGGGGTGTCGGCGACCAGAACGCAGTTTGCAACCGTATCATAGCCTCCGACCCCTACGACGGCAGAGGCGCCATTATGAGGATCCTGCTGAGAAATTGGAAACTGCGAATTGTAGACAGATCCAGTCATGGCGACGCCAGTGGCGCAGCCCGCAGAGTAAGGGCCGTAGGGGTCGCTCTGCACGAGAAGCGATCGCGGATTGAAGGTGTTGTTGCCTTCTCCCGTCGCAGTCTGGCCGCCGAACAGCGCGCTTTCATAACCCTGCGCAAATACATCCACGCTGGTGGCGTTTTTCTGCCATGCGCCCAACCAGTCGGCCCCGGATGTCAGTGGATTCGTGAGATCATTGTTGCTGTCAAGCGATGCAATACCGTTGGCAGTATTGATGAGAGATTTCTGAACATAGTCCTGCAGAGTATTTTCGGTGACACTGACAGGGCAAAGAATGGGATGATTATTTGCGTCCACCCCACAGGCCTGAACAGAGACAGTTGCATCATGCCATTGTCCTTTCAGATCCTGATAGGCGCCGACAACAGGCTTTCCCGTTGCATCAAGGCCAGACGTAATCATGACGGGATGGTATTGGTTATCAGCTGCCCGATAGGCTTGCGGAATCACATCCGATGCCAGAGCTGGACTGGACAGCAGTACGCAAAAGAAAAATAATTTCTTCAACATTAAATTCCTCAATTTTTCAGGAAGACGATGTAATCGACCTTAGCCCGGAAGCATCGGGAAGGAACATTTAGGGTATTTTATGATTGTTTTGTGAAGGAAAATAAAACCCTTCTACATTGGTAAATGTATAGCAAAAACTGCGCTCAATTGCAAGTCTGTTATATTTTCCGAGTATTCCAGTAGCGTCTGAGAGCGCATCCAGAGCAGATGAGGACCACTCCTGATGGTCACGGAGAATATTCCGTAAACCATCAGGGATCGTGACATGATCAGGAGAGTGCGGGCACGGTCCGCAGAAAGGCTACGCTCTCGACGCAGGCCGCCGCCGCTTCGCGGCCCTTGTTCTCGGCATCCTTGCGGGAGCGATCCACGGCCTGCTGTTCGGTGTAGGTCGTGAGGATTCCGAAGGCGATCGGCACTTCGGTCGCAAGCTGGGCCTGCATGATGCCGATGGTGGCGCCGAGCGAGATGAACTCGAAATGCGCGGTGTCACCCTTGATGACGCAGCCGAGGCAGATCACGCCTTCATACTTGCCGGACTTCGCCAGACGCTGGGCCAGCAGCGGCAGTTCGAAAGCGCCGGGCGCGTCATAGACGTCCACATCCGTGATGCCGCGTTCTTCCAGCCATTCGAGCGAACCGTTTTTCAGGCCGCCCGTGATGTTCGTGTTGAAGCGGCTGACCACGATGGCCATTTTCGGCGCGGGCGAGAGACGCAGATCGGGGGCTACGGGGATGTGCTTGCTCATGCCGGCTGTTCCTGAAGGAAATGGCCCATCCGCGTGCGTTTGGTCGCAAGATAGGCGCGGTTGAAAGGATTGGCTTCGATTTCCAGACGCTCGCTGGATTTTACGTCAAAGCCGAAGCGGACGAGGTTGGATTCCTTGTCCGGATTGTTCGTCAGAAGGCGGAGCGAGCTCACGCCCAGATGGCGCAGAAGGTCGGCCGCCGCATCCCATTCGCGGGCATCGGCGGGCAGGCCGAGAGCCTCGTTGGCCTCCACCGTATCCATGCCGTGATCCTGAAGCTCGTAGGCGCGGATCTTGTTGGCGAGTCCGATCCCGCGTCCTTCATGGCCCCGCAGATAGACCAGCACGCCGGATTCCGACGCCGAAATCCGCTCCAGCGCCTCGCGGAGCTGCGCGCCGCAGTCGCAGCGTAGGGAGCCAAGCGCATCGCCCGTCACACATTCCGAATGCAGCCGGATCAGCGGTACGCCCCTGGATGGATCGCCCTTCACCAGCGCGACATGCTCCACGCCATCGACGGCACGGAAGGCATGGATCCGCAGGTCATGGCCGCCAAAGATGCTCGGCAGGGCGGATTCAGCAACCATTTCGCCAGCGGCCGGGACAGGCGTGCAGATCAGGTCATGACCTGCGACAGGGCCACGGCCATGCTCGCGGCACCAGTCCTGAAGGTCTGCGATGCTGACCACGGGCATGTTGTGCTTCGCCGCATATTTCCGCAGTTCAGGCAGGCGCATCATGCTGCCGTCATCGGCCATGATTTCGCAGATCACGGCTGCCGGTTCCAGCCCGGCCAGACGCGTGATGTCAATGGAGCCTTCGGTATGGCCGTTGCGGCCCAGCACGCCTTCCGGATGGGCGCGGAGCGGGAAGATGTGGCCGGGCGAGACGACGTCGTCCGGCGTGGCCGCCGGATTGGCCGCAACGACGATCGTGCGTGCACGGTCGGCGGCGGAAATGCCGGTCGTCACCCCCGTTGCTGCTTCGATCGAGACCGTGAAGGCCGTGCCGCGCGGGTCGCGGTTGCGCGTGACCATGGGCGGCAGGCCAAGGCGGTCCACCTGTTCGGCTTCCAGCGGCAGGCAGACCAGCCCGCGCGCCTCGCGGACCATGAAGTTGATGGCTTCTGGCGTGGCGAACTGCGCCGCCATGACCAGATCGCCTTCGTTCTCACGGTTTTCATCATCGACCATGACGACCATGCCGCCAGCGCGGATGGCCTCGATGGCCGCTTTCAGGGACGGCTTCATGATGCGGCCTTTGCAAGACTGGGCGAGAACCGCAGCAGGTTCTCGACATATTTGGAGAGCACGTCGACTTCCACATCCATCCGGTCCCCGACCGACAGCGTGGAGAGGTTGGTGTGTTCCCAGGTGTGCGGGATGATCGTCAGGCCGACTTCGAAACCGGCCTGATTGCCGCGGGTGATGTCGTCATGCAGCTCGTTCACCGTCAGGCTGATGCCGTCGAAGGTGATGGAGCCCTTTTCCACGACATACTGACGCAGCGCCTGCGGGACGAACACGCGCAGGGCATAGGAGTCGCCCGCCTTTTCGACGCTGGCGAGGGTCGCCACGCCATCCACATGGCCCTGCACGATATGGCCCGAAAGGCGCGTGCTGGCGGCAACGGCGCGTTCCAGATTGACGCGTGATCCGGCCTTGAGCTGGTCCAGCGGGGTGCGGGACAGGGTTTCGCCGCTGAGATGGAACGTCGCCACGCCTGCCGCATCGAAGGTCTCGACCGTCAGACACACGCCGTTCACGGCCACGCTCTCGCCGAGTTCCAGATCGGGGAATCCGGTTTCCACGGTCAGGTCCATCGCTTTGTCACGGACGGAAGCGGAGCGGACGGTTCCCAGACGCTCTATGATTCCAGAGAACATGCGTTTTCCCTCAGCAGTCGCAGCGGGCTCTCGTCCCGCGATTTCAGGTCGATGCGGTCAGCGCCCGCAATGTTGTGGCCCGGGGTCTTGTGAATGGTGAGCCAGTCGTCCCACAGCCCGGCATCGGCCACGGATGCCAGCAGGGCCGGACCGGCCTCGATCATCGCCCAGTTCACGCCCCGCTCCGCCAGCATGGCGGGGACGGAGAGCAGATCGGAACTGGGGAGAACCTCGAACCCGGCTTCCGTCATTTCGGCAACCCAGTCTGCCGGAAGGCGGCCGTGGCGGTCGCAGACGACGAGCAGGCGTGGCGAACGCTCCTCATGATCCGCGACATGCCGGACCGTGAAGCGAGGGCGGTCCGCCAGAACGGTGCCGACGCCGGTGATGATCGCATCCGTCGCGCGGCGCAGGCGGTGCGCAAGGGCGAGCGAGTCCGGAGATGTGAAAGTTTTCTGTCCCGGGGGCGGCACCATGGAGCCGTGTTCGTCCAGCGCCTGTTTGACGCTGATCCACGGGCGGTGGCGCACCACGCGGCTTGCGAAAGGGGCCAGAAGGGCCCGGCAGTCCCGTGCCAGATCCGCCATGTCCGGCCGATCGGCCAGCATAACCACACGCTTTCCGCCCGGCATTTCGCGCAGTCGCGCGGCTCCGCCGGCAGCCTGCGGGTTCGGATCGGCCGCACCGATCCAGACTTCATGAACCGGGCTGTTGCGCAGGGCTTCGCTGCATGGCGGCGTGCGCCCAGTATGGTTGCAGGGCTCCAGCGTCACGAGGGCCACGCGCGCCTGATCCAGCACACCTGCCGCCCGGGCCTGCGCCAGAGCCATGGCTTCAGCATGGGGCTGCCCGACGCGCGGGTGGACGCCGACCGTGAGGATACGGCCCTCCGCATCCAGCAGCGCACAGCCCACAGACGGGTTGGGTGCCGTAGCGCCGAAAGTCTCGACAGCCTGCGCGATGGCCGAACGAAAGCCATGGCGGATCGCGGTCAGCGAAACTGTGTCGGAAAGGGTAGTCTGGTCAGCCAAGTTGCGTCTTCTGGTCCCGTTACAGTCGGGACGCCCGCAAGGCGCACGCCGCCCTCAGCCGATACGGAATACAGGCAGGGCAAAGAGCACCCTAACCCATCCGTCACCGGACAAGTGCTGCGTTCTCTTCCATCCGGACTCTAACCGTCGGCTCCGGAGTCTCACCGGATCTGCTTGTCCCTTCCGGACCGAAATCCGGAAGGCGCTCGCGGGCTGAGGCGGAGAAATCCGCCAATACCGCCGGTGGGGAGTTTCACCCCGCCCTGAGAACGTCTTTGTTCAAAAGAAACTATGGGACTGTCCTGTAGTGAATGACAAGCAAAAATGCGTTCGCATTCCAGTGAGGACAGATCCGGTCTGCCGGGCAGATACGAAAAAGCCGCCAGATCCGAAGATCTGGCGGCCTGTCCGATAGACCCGATAGCCCGGAAAAGAGGCTCAGTTCCGGGAAGCCGGGGTGTTACGCTGAATGGCGTTCTGCGTTGCATTGGCCCCGCGGGAAACGTCATGCCCGACCGAGCTCACGTCCTGACCGGCGCCATGAACGGTATTGCAGGCCGAAAGCGAAACACCGGCACCGGACAGAAGAGCCAGGGACAGGGCAATGCGTGCGATGGATTTGGTGGACATAGGTAAAAATCCTCTAAAGAGCGTTTTGCCTTGTAAACGACATCCGATGACAATGGTTCACAACAGGAAGAGAAATTTTTTCTCAGGTAATGAGCCACTTGGACCAGGAAAATGACTTGATATCGTTCTGACGGGGCTCATTCTGAACGACCTGCGCCGTCACGCGCTTTATGAAATGTTTTCCCCTGCTGTGAGGATCCATGTCCAGCTTCCAGAACCGCCCTGCCATCGTCTGGTTTCGAGACGATCTGCGCATGGCAGACCATCCTGCCCTGCATGAAGCCGCTGCTTCCGGCCGACCGGTGATCTGTCTCTACATTCTTGATGATGTCACGCCGGCTCTCCACCCTCTCGGAGCCGCCGCACGCTGGTGGCTTCATGGGGCGCTGGCCGATCTGCGACGGAACCTGGAAAAGCAGGGCGGGACGCTGCTGACGCTTTCCGGCTCGGCTGAAAAGCTGCTTCCGCAGCTCGCGAAACAGACGGATGCGGCCTCTGTCCACTGGCATCACCGGTTGCATGAACGGGAGCGGGTACAGGATGACCGCATCCGGCGCACGCTGGAAGAGCAGGGATGTGAGGTCCACGCGCATTGGGGCACGGTTCTGGTCGATCCGGACACCGTGCAGACGAAACAGGGCGGATTTTACAAGGTCTGCGGGTCGTTCTGGAAAGCGCTTCAGACGCATGCCGTTCCCGAACCGCTCGAAGCGCCGTCCAGCCTGTCGTTCCACGCCGTCCCCGCCTCTGTCCTGTCCGATGCCCGGCTGAACGAGGACAGCCTCTGTCCGCAGGCGCCGGACTGGGCGGCGGGTTTTCGCAAAACCTGGGAGCCGGGCGAGGCCGAAGGGCAGGAGCATCTTGAGGATTTTCTAAAAGATTCCGTCGCAGGTTATCCCAGAGGCCGGGACCGGGTGGCGGAGGAAGGAACGTCCCGCCTGTCGCCCTATCTCGCCTCCGGCGCGGTATCGCCCCGGCAGGTCTGGGCCGCGCTTCAGAAGCATGGCGCACATACGGAGGGTCCACGGATCTTCCTGTCGGAACTCGGCTGGCGGGAGTTCGCCCGCTACACGCTGTATCACCTGCCGAAACTGCCGTTTGAAAATCTCAGCCCCAAATTTTCTGGAATGCAATGGCGGAAAAGCGCGTCTGATCTGAAAGCCTGGCAGCGCGGGCAGACGGGGGTGCCGATCGTGGATGCCGGGATGCGTCAGCTCTGGCAGACCGGCTGGATGCACAACAGGGCCCGCATGATCGTGGGGTCTTTCCTGACGAAGCACCTTCTGATCGACTGGAAAGAAGGGGAAGCCTGGTTCCGCGATACGCTGGTGGATGCGGATTTCGCCAACAATGCCATGAACTGGCAGTGGGTCGCGGGAACGGGCATCGAAGCCACACCGTTCTTCCGGATTTTCAATCCCACGCGACAGGCCGAGAAGTTCGATCCGGAGGGCGACTATATCCGCCAGTGGGTTCCCGAACTGCGTCGCCTTTCCGGCAAGGCGCTGTTCGAGCCCTGGGCAGCAGCAGACGAGGATCTGCGAAGAGGGGGTGTCGTGCTGGGCAGTACCTATCCTCGCCCCGTCGTCGATCTGAAGGACGGGCGGGACCGCGCCCTTCAGGCGTTCAGGGCCCTTTGAGACCCTGAAAGTCCGGCCCCGTCAGAGGGGCCGGAGCGAGCGGATCAGAGACCGCCGTTGAGGAAGTTGTTCACGTCGCCGCGCGTCTTGGTGCCCAGGGCGTTGACGCGATCGCGCTGTTCCTGCGGTGCATTCTTGAGCTGCTGCAGGCGCTGGGTCTGCTGGTCGCGCATGCTGGTCAGCTTGGACTGCTCGCTGGTGATCTGCTTCTGCAGGCGTGCCTTCTGGTTGGCGGGGGCGTTCGTGTACTTGTCCTTCAGGTCCTGGATACGCTTTTCACGGGCGGCCTGCGCGTCCTGGGACTGCTTCTGGTAGTTCTGAACCCGGTTGTTCAGGCAGTCTTCCCGCTGTGCCAGACGACCGAGGACACCGGTCTGACCACTCTGCTGGCAGGTGCTCGAGGTCGTGCTGTCCGCTGCATGGGCCTGCGGCCCAAGGGAAACCGCCCCGGCAATCAATCCTGCGGCAAGCATCGAACGGGAAAAGAGGGTGAAGTTCATAAAATCTCCTGTAAACGGATCAGTAAAACAGAGCACGCCCTGATGGCGGGAATGTGGCCTCTTCTGAAAATGCCTATTCCATGCCCTCGGCAATCATCGATATCCGTTCGGGCGCCAGTAACGTGATATGGGTAATGCTTCTGATATTGATGAGTTTCTCTTTTTTGAATGCGCTGAGGATCCGGCTGACTGTCTCAATAGTGAGTCCGAGATAATCCGCGATATCGGTGCGGGGCATCGGCAGATCAAGTTCGATCGGGTGGGCTGGATCCGGCCTGTCCAGATGGGAGCAGCGTTCGATCAGGAATGTGGCCACGCGTTCACGGGCCGTCTTGCGTCCCAGAAGCGTCATGCGGGCCTGCATCAGAGCAAGCTCGCGGGAGGCTTCCTCGCGCAGCCGGTGTTCGAGGCTGGGGAAACGTTCGGTCAGGCGCTGCATGCCGGCATGGGGGAAGCGGCAGAGTGTGGCACCGCCAAGAGCTTCGGCGCCGAAGGCATAGCTGGTGGAGGCGGCAAGTCCCAGGAAGTCCCCGCCTTCCGCAAAGCCGGTGATCTGGCGCCGGCCATCCGGAAGAAGGGTGAAGAGCTTGACCCGGCCGCCGGTCACGACAAAGAAATCATTGGCTGGCGCGCCTTCCTCGATAAAGGAGCGGCCATCCGCGACTGTCATGCGGGAAGATTCACTGGCCAGGATGGCCAGGTCACAGTCGTCAATGCTGCTACAGATACTCAGACGCCGCCCCACGCAATGGGCGCATCGATCATGGACATCCTCTGGACTATGTGACGCTGACATGATGAACCCCGTTTGCGTTGCGCTGACCTCAGCCTGAAGACTTTCAGCCACACTACCACATAATTTACCAGACTTGATTCAGGTCAAGGTGATGGGTGGGGAGGAGTGCTTTGTGAGGCTCAACAAATGTTGATGGAACATCCAGATGAAATTTAACGCTTTCGCGCTGGCTGCCGCAGTCGGTGCCGTTGCCACTCCGGCGTTTGCCCAGACGGCCCCGGCCGCCGCTCCTGCCGCGCCTCAGGTCATGGTCAGCGCGCCCATGACGGCAGCTCCGGTGCCTTCGGTGAACATCCATGCGCCGGCTTCAGGGCACTGCGGTCTGTTCCAGACCTGCGCCAATACGCGCATCGGGCTCGGCAAGGGCGACTTCATCGTCCGTCTGTCCGCCCTCGGCGTCCTGCCGGAAGACCGTGACAGCAGCCTGTCCCTGAACGGCGCCCATCTTGGTGGCCGCGTGAAGACGACGCGTCAGGTCATGCCGGAACTGACGTTTGAATACTTCTTCACGGACAATCTGTCGGTTGACCTGATCGCCGCCAGCACCCGTCACGAAATCGCCGCTGAAGGCGTTCCGGGTCTGGGTAAGGTCGATGTCGGCAGCGCTTGGGTCCTGCCGCCGACGGTTACGTTCGCCTGGCACTTCCGCCCGCACAAGCGCTTCAACCCGTATGTGGGTGTTGGCGCGACGCTGGCATGGTTCCACAATATCTCTCCGGCCAACAATGGCCTGACGCAGAAGGTGAACATCGGTGTGACCGGTGGCCCGTCCGTCAATGTCGGCTTCGACTATCAGGTCGTTGGCAACTGGTTCTTCAACTTCGACGTGAAACAGATGTTCATGCGTGTCCACGCCTGGGCCCAGGACAGTGCCGAGACGACGAAGATCACGGCGCACGACTCCCTCGATCCGACCGTCGTCGGCGCAGGTATCGAATACCGTTTCTGATCTTCCGATCAGGACCCGGACGTCAGGAAAGCGGCTCTTCTCCGGAAGGGCCGCTTTTTTTGCATTTTTGTGGCAATCTCATAAAACTTTTGCAATTCGATCATTCGGGAAGTGCAAAAGTCCCTTCGTTTCCTTATGTGACATCTGGCGCCCTGCCATGGGCATGGTAAGACCGTCTGCCATGAAAACGTCCGACTGGTGGCAGATACAGTATTTTCCAGACGTTTCGGACGAAACGGGACGTCTGTCCTGACAGAGTTACGGGGTTTTCTATCAGCATGCGCGTTTCACGCGTCGGCGCGCTGGCCATAGGCCTGCTATGCCTGGCCATTCTTCTCGTTGTCGTCCTGCGGTTCCGAACCCCGCATTCGCCCGTTGCAACGGCCGAGTCCCCCATGGTGACGCAGTCGCAGGGCCATCTTGTCGTGCGCGAAGGCAGTCCGCTTGAGAAACGCCTGATCATCCAGGAGGTTGCCAGCGTTTCCCGCGGGCATGGTCTCATGCTGCCCGCACAGGTCATGACGGAACCCGACCGGCAGGTGAATGTCTACGCGCCCGTCACCGGGCGGATTACTGGCGTCTCGGTCCATCTGGGCCAGAAGGTCCATCGCGGACAGGTCCTCGCCACGATTGCCGCCGGCGATCTGGATCAGGCCTGGGCTGACGATACCCGTGCCCGCGCGGCTCTCGATTTCGCACGCCGGGCCTATGCCCGCGCCCAGGGCGTTCAGGCGATCGGCGGCAATGCCGTCAAGGATCTGGAATCCGCCCGCAACGATCTGGCGCAGGCCCAGGCGGAAGCCGAGCGGACGCAGCGCAGGCTTCAGGTTCTGGGTGCGCGTCCGGGCTATTCGGCGCAAGGACAGGCCCCGCTCGTCTCTCCGATGGACGGTGTTGTGTCCATGACAACCATGGCGCCGGGCGAGAACATCACCGACCCGACCGCGATCCAGATGACGGTTCTGGACCTGTCGGAAGTCTGGATCGCCGCCGCCATTCCGCAGGACAGTCTGGCACAGATCAGTGACGGCAATGTGCTCTCGGTCAGCTTCGATGAATTCCCGGGGCGGACCTGCTCCGGCCGTGTCGTCAGCTTCGATCCTGCGCTTCATCCCGATACGCGCCGGGTCAACGCCTATATCGCCTGCCCGAACACCGATGGCGCCCTGCGCCCGGGCATGTTCGTGGATGCGACGCTGAATGTCCCTCAGGGCAGTGACGTCATCATCCCCAAGACCGCACTCCTGATGAACAATGATCAGGTGTCCGTTTTCGTCGAGGTTGCACCGCGGACATTCCAGCGGCGCGACATCGTCATCAGCTATGACGAGGGCGACAGTGTGCGTGTGCTCAAGGGGCTTTCCGCCGGTGAACGCATCGTGACGAGCGGTGCCATTCTTCTGAATGATGACTGATCCGGTGGCCCTGAGCTGATGATCGAACGTTTCATCTCCTGGTGCTTCAATCACCGGAACATCGTTTTCTTTTCCGCCCTGATCCTGGCGCTTCTCGGTGGTCTTTCCTGGAAGATCCTGCCGGTCGAGGCCTATCCGGATCTGGGCGCGGTCAGCGTGTCGATCACGACGCAGCAGGAGGGTCTGGCCGCCGAGGAAATGGAGCAGCAGGTCACGATCCCGCTCGAGCGGACGCTGGCCAGTGTTCCGGGCGTGACGGACAGCCGCTCCACCAGCACCTTCGGCCTCTCGCTCATCACGCTGATCTTCCGTGAGGGCACGAATGTCTACGCGGCGCGCCAGCTCGTCGAGACGCAGCTTGCCAACAACCCGCTGAGCAACGGCGCCATGCCGGCACTTGGTCCGATTTCCGGCCCGAGCGGTGAGATCTACCGCTACACGCTGGAATCCGACGACAAGAACCTGCTGGAACTGTCCGATCTCCAGCGCTGGACCATCATCCCGGCGATCCAGCATGTGCCCGGCGTCGTCAGTGTGGACAATTTCGGCGGCCTGACGCGCGAGTACCAGCTCGTTCTCGATCCGGCCTCGCTGATCCGCTACCACGTCGGCCTTGAGGACGTGCTGACGGCCATTCGCAACAGCAACGTCAATGCCGGCGGCGGCCGCGTCAGCCGGGGCGAGCAGTCCTACATCATCCGCGGGATCGGCATGATCCATACGCTGGACGACATGGGCAATATCGTCGTCGCCAGCCACGGCGGCGTGCCGGTCTTCGTCAAGGATCTGGGGCAGGTCCAGTTCGGGCATCAGGTCCGTCAGGGCATTCTGGGCAAGGACAAGAATCCGGATACCATCGAAGGTGTGGTGACGATGCTGAGCGGGGAAAACCCCTCGCTCGTGCTCGACGGCCTTCACAGTACGGTGGCCAAGCTCCAGCAGCAGCTCGCGCCGAGCCATGTTCGCATCGTGCCGTATATGGACCGTGACCATCTGGTCCTGTCCACGACCCACAAGGTCACGGAAACGATGATCGAGGGCATTCTCCTCGTCGGCGTGATCCTGACCCTGTTTCTCGGCAGTCCCCGCAGCGCCATCGTCACGGCCGTGACGATCCCGCTCGCGCTGTCGGTCGTGTTCGTGCTGATGCACAGCTTCGGCATGTCGGCAAATCTGTTCTCGCTCGGCGCCATCGATTTCGGCGTGATCGTGGATGGTGCCATCGTCATCACCGAGACGATCCTCCGCATCCGCGAGGAGCGGCCAACCGAGGCGCTCGTTCCGTCCGAAGTCCTGCCTGTCGCCCAGCGCGCGGGGCGGGCGATCTTCTCGTCCACGCTCGTCATCATCGTGGCCTACAGCCCGCTCTTCGCCTTCGAAGGCAGCGAGGGCAAGCTCTTCCGCCCGATGGCCTATACCGTCAGCTTCGCACTGCTCGGTGCGCTGCTCTGCGCCCTGACGCTCATTCCGTCCCTGACCTATCTGGCCCTGCACAAGCCGAGGCACATCTGGCACAACCGGCCGCTGGAATGGCTGCATGCGCGCTACACGCACTGGCTCGGCCATTTCATTGATCGTCCGCTGATCGCCTATGGCGCCGGTGTTGCGGCCATGGTCGCGGTCGTGATCCTGGGCGCGACGATCGGACGTGAGTTCCTGCCCGATCTGGACGAGGGGTCACTCTGGCTTCAGGTGCAAATGCCGACGGGGATTTCGCTGGAAAAGGGCGAATCCATCGCCAACGAACTGCGTCATGCCGTCCGTGAGTTCCCCGAGACATCCTACGCCATCACGCAGCTTGGCCGTTCGGATGACGGCACCGATCCCTGGACGCCGTCGCATATCGAAATGCCGGTCGGGCTGAAGCCTTATGACCAGTGGCCCTCCGGCGAGACGAAGTCGCAGTTCGTCGAGCGTCTGCGCACCCGTCTGTCCAGGATTCCGGGGATCGATTTCGGCATCAGCCAGCCGATCCAGGATAATATGAGCGATCTGGTCGGCGGTGCGCACAGCCCGCTCGTCCTGCGCGTCTATGGCAATGATTTCCAGGAACTGCGCCGTATCGGCCAGCAGATCGTGGATATTCTCCATCAGGTTCCGGGAACGGCCGAAGCATCGATCTTCCAGGAGCCGCGCATCCCGCAGATCGACGTGGTGGCCGACCGTCTGGCCGCGGCGCGTTACGGCATCAACATCTCGGATATTTCCGACGTCGTGTCGAACGCCATCGGCGATGCGCCCATCACGACCGTCTATGTGGATGACCGCTTCTACAACGCGACGCTGCATATCCGCCGCAAGGATCTGCAGGACATGCAGGCCCTGTCCCAGATTCCGCTTCTGGATGCGGAAGGGGCTTATATCCCGCTGTCACAGGTTGCGCATGTCGGGCTGCATATGGGCGAGAGCAACATCGCCCATGAAATGAGCCATCGCCAGATCACCATCCGCGTGGACAACGGCAAGCGGCCGCTCTCGCAGTATCTGGCGGACGCGCAGGGCCGCATTGACCAGCAGTTGCATTACGACAAGGAAAAATACACGCTCGAATGGGCCGGCTCCTTCCAGCAGGAAGAGCGGGCCCAGAAGCGCCTGATGATTGCGCTGGGCGTGATGTTCGCCGTCATGCTGGTTCTGCTGTTCGCCGAGTTCCGCAAGATCCGTCAGGCCCTGCTGATCCTCAGTGTCGTGCCGCTGGCAACGCTGGGTGGCCTGATCGCGCTGCATGTCCGGGGTGAGACGCTGAATATTGCGACCGCCGTGGGCTTCATCGCGCTGTTCGGTGTGGCAGTGCAGAACGGCATCATCATGATTGCCAGCATCAACCGTCATCGTGTGGAAGGTCTGGGCGTGCGCGATGCGACCATCGCCGGTGCGGCCGAACGCTTCCGCCCGGTCCTGATGACGGCCACCGTTGCAACAGCAGGCATGTTCCCCGCAGCACTCGCCACAGGTGTGGGCACGGACGTGCAGCGCGGTCTGGCAACGGTCGTGGTCGGTGGTCTGGGTATTGCCACGCTGCTGACGCTGTTCGCCCTGCCGGTCTATTTCAGCGAGCTTGAAATGTGGGTTGAACGCCGGGATGCGAAGAAGCGTCCGAAACCTGCCGCAGACGGAGCCGGATCATGATGCTGCGCTCCAGAATGTCCCGCCGTGTTTCGCTTCTTCTGTGTCTGACTGCGCTTTCAGCCTGTGCGGTCGGCCCGGATTTCCATCGCCCGGACCTGCCGAAAAACATGGCCTATCAGGGCGCTCCCCTGACAGCCACGGCCGGGCATGGCGTGGTTGGTGCGACCGTGCAGCAGCAGTTCCGGGCGGGTCTGGATATTCCGGGCCAGTGGTGGGCGGTGTTCGGCAATCCGAACCTGAATGCGCTGGTCGATCAGGCGCTGGCAAACAACCAGTCCCTGCGTGCCATGCAGCAGGGGCTGAAATCCGCCTGGGAACAGCGCCGGATCGAGGGCGCAGGGCTGTATCCGACGCTCTCCGCCTCGTTCAACCCGACACGCAACAAGACATCGCGCGTCTACTCGCCGATCCCGAACGCCAATGTCTGGCTGTACAACGTCCGTACCGCGCAGCTGAATATCGGCTATGTGCCGGATCTGTGGGGAGGCACGCGCAGGGCGATCGAGGCGGCGGGTGCGCAGGCGGATCTGCAGAAGTTCCAGCTTGAGGCCACCGCGCTGACGATGATTTCCGATCTCGTGAATGCGACGATCGAGGAAGCCACGATCCGTGCCGAGATCGACGCCACGAACGAGCTCATCCGCAGCCAGCGTGCCGTGCTGAAGACCGTGACGGCCGAGCAGGGTCTCGGCAATGCGTCGCGGCAGGACATGGCCCAGCAGCTGGCATCCGTGGCCCAGCTTGAGGCGACGCTGCCGGGTCTGAACCTGCAACTGGCCCAGACGCGGGATCAGATGGCCGTGCTGGTTGGCGTGACGCCCAATTCTCCGCTGCCGGAGTTCCGGCTTGAGCAGTTCACCTTGCCGAAGACGCTGCCGGTCTCGCTGCCCTCGGACCTGCTGAACCAGCGGCCTGACATCCGCGCCGCGCAGGCCCAGATCCAGTCTGCCAGTGCGCAGATCGGCGTGGCCATCGCTAACCGTCTGCCGAACGTGCAGCTCAGTGCCACGCCGGCGCAGGCGGTCGGGGTCATGAGTGATTTCTTCAAGCCTGGTTATGGCAACTGGACGATCGCCGCGACCGTCATGCAGCCGATCTTCCAGGGTGGTTCGCTGCTCCATGCCGAGCGTCAGGCGCGCGACAACCTGCTTCAGGCCAATGAAACCTACAAGGCCACGGTCCTGTCTGCGATCCAGGACGTGGCGGACAGTCTGCATGCCGTCACGTTCGACGCCGATGCCCTGACGGCTAATGAGAATACGCTGAAGGCAACGTCGCAGAGCCTGAAGATCGCCCAGGGGCAGCTTCGGCTTGGGGATGTCAGCGAACTGGTCATGCTTCAGGCCCAGCAGACCAATGCGCAGGCCCGTCTGGCCTATGTGCAGGCCGAAGGCGCGCGTTTCTCCGACAGCGTGGGGCTGTTTCAGGCTCTGGGTGGTGGCTGGTGGAACCGCAATGACATGGGCATGACGCCGGCGGCTCAGAAGGCGCTCGGCAAGTCGCTGGTTCCCTGGTGAAGCTCAGGGCTCTGCCCTGAAACTCGCCAAAGGCCGAGGCCTTTGGAAACCGCTTCATTGGAATCGGGATCAAAGGGACTGAGTCCCTTTGCGGGGTTCCGGAGCAGAGCCCCGGAAAACACGCCCTTACGGACGCGGTGCGTAAATTGCGCTCAGGCGATCAGGCGTGCCTTCGATGCGCTCCAGATGCGGGTAACGCAGACCGTCGTGATAGGGGATGGAGACCGTGCTGACATGGTCGCCGGACTTCACGATCAGGCGGATATCCTGCTTCGGATCCTTCTGCGCGTCCGTGACGGCATGGAGCAGACGCTGCGGCGTGAAGCTCATGTCGTTGACGGCCAGGATCGTCATGCCCGGAACCACACCTGCCTTGAAGGCCGGGCTCATCCAGTGCTCACGTCCCACGTGTCCCGCGCCATTCACTGTCAGGCCGAGGGAGAAGGACAGGTCCGTGGTGTGGCGCGCGGCTTCGCTGGCCTTGATGAAGGAGGTCGGCTTGGACGTGTAGACCAGCTTGTATCCGCCATTGGTCAGGCCGTTGAGGGGAGCGTGAAGCTGGATCGTGTCCAGACGGTCATGCAGGAATTTGGCCCAGTCATAGGGCTGCACGCTGTTGAGTGTCGCAACCACATCGTCGAACTGATAGGGGCTCACAACGAAGCTGCCGCTGTTCGTGCCGAAGAAGGCCTTGGCAAAATCATCCAGCGACTTGTGACCGTCTGACAGCTTGCGGATCAGCGCATCGGCATCCAGCCAGACGAGCTGGCCTTCGACGTAATAGTCCTCCGAACGCTGCCAGTCGCGCCATGATAGCGGCGCGCGCTGGGCGATGACCGGATCGTTCGTCGTGTCTTCCAGCGGGCGCCACTGACGGCCCGTCTGGTTGTCATAGGACGCCGCCATATAGGCCAGGGCTTCGAAGCCCTGATCCTTCGTCACCAGGCCCGAGCGCGCGGCGAGGACATTGCCCCAGTACTGCGTCTGCCCTTCATAGACCCAGAGCATCGAGCCACGCTGTGGCGTGTTGAAGTTCGGCGCCCACAGATCAGCCGGACGGCGATACTTGCCGTTCCACGAATGGGTGTATTCGTGGGCCAGCAGGTCACGTGTGGGGAACGTCTTGTCCCATTCCGTGAAATAGCCCGGAGCCGCGCTGTTCTCGCTGGACTGATGATGCTCGAGGCCAATGCCGCCAAGTTCTTCCGTCAGGGCGAGCAGGAAGTCGTAATGGTCATAGTGGTGCGATCCGAACAGGGACGTGGCCTGACGCACGAGGTTCTGATGGGCGGCAACCTGCTGTGGCGTGGCGTCCAGTGAATCCGGATCATCCGCCACGACGTCCAGCGAGACCGGAACATGGTCCGGGCCGGTCAGGTCGAATTTGCGGAAATAGCGCCCGGCATAGATCGGCGAGTCCACGAGCGTATTAAAGGTCGTGGCGTTGAAATGCGTTTCGTCACCATAGGTGGCGGCGCGGAGGGCCGAGCCGATCTGCCAGCCATGGGGCACGCGTATGGAAGGCTGCACCGTAATGCCGCGGGTGAAGTATCCGGCCGGGTAGAGCGAGACCTGATCCCACTGCACGTTGACGATGGATGGCGTCATGACCATCCGGCCCTGGCCTGGCGCAATCGGTGTCAGAAGCTGGAAATGCAGATCCAGAGTCGGCGTGCTGCTGGAGACCGGGATGTGGAAGGCGGCGACGTCGACCGTATCGCGCTTCCAGTCCAGCGTGCGGCCACCGCTCTGTACGTGCAGGCTGGCGAACTGTTCGAGCACGCCCGTCGGGGAATGGTCGCCTGGGATCCACATCGGATACAGAAGGATCATCTCACCCTTCTGCTGCGCCTCTTTCGGCACCGGAACTGTTTCATGGATCGACATGACGTGATGGACAGTATCGGTCGCATCAACCGAAACCATCAGGTTGCCCGGGAAAGGACGGTCCTGCGGTTCCGGAATGGGAGCCGGCATGGGCAGCGGCATGGGCTGGGTCTGGGCAAGCGCAGGAGAGACCAGACCGCTGAAAGCCGTCAGAGCGGCCAGAAGACGCAGAGAGGACATGAGGATATTCCGCTTGTAAATCAAATTACTTCAAGCCCTAACCGGCCATGCGGACCTTCACAAGAGGGAAGCTTGAAAGACTGGTCTTATTTGCCGGCTCGGACCACTGGTTCCCTATGAAGCCTTTTCTCCAAAGAACCGAATCTGATCGAAATCAAGAAAACTGGATGCTCTTAATTGTCCGCATTTCCAAGGTTCGGGCCGTATAACCTCCAATCGAGAAAATGCGAGCAAGATAAGGGATCATGGAGTGGATATCCTGTTCGTTTATTCTGCAACCATCCGAAGCACCAGACCCGGAAGGATTTTGATGTCTATTGCGCTAAAATATGCAGATAAGACCGTAGATATCAGTGCTACATGGTTTTCAAAAACATGTAGGCGCAACGGGTTCTATTTCTTCTTAAATATGAGTTCCCTTTTGCGCTCTTTCCTGTCTCCAGGACGAACATAAATTTTCCCATGTCTGTTTGGTGTTCGAGTCAATGCGGTCATCAATCGACATGGTTTGAAGACTTTCTTCAACGAAAATTGCAGATGCTTTATGATATTTGGAAATAATGTCCTGCATTGCCTCTGAGACGCCAGGAATTCCTAACAGACGATGCATCTCTGCACGGATATCTTCAGCAAGTCGGGAAACAGCAGAAGTCCCTTCAACTTTGAAAGTCTGCGCGAATAAAGCGAAAATGGCAGGGTTATTGTATCTGAAATGTTTGTTTTTAATGACCCCTTTGCCGTCATTTTCTCCGCGAGAAAATTTCCAGACATATTCTTCTAAGGAGCGCAGGTGGTAGTGACAGATATGAGCCCATTCTGTCGGGGTTTGCGTAAAGTTCAGATCTTCGTTTGTCGTCTGATTCTGGGAATAAATATTTCCATCTACGGTCGCGTATATTCTTCCAGAGTATGAGCATTCCGGATGGTGTGCGTAGGAATAGTTAAACAGATTCGTTTTAAAAATGGACTTAACAAGGGGATGCTTGTCGCCTTCTATGAAGCGTTCTGCGGACAATTCATTTGACCATGTTAAATTATTGTTAGGATAATACACTCTCCAGTTCAGAGAAAAGCAGTCTACGCCCTGCTCGTCTCGGGCGGAAATAATGGGAAATATGCTATTTTTACTTCCTTCTGATGGAAGAATGACTTCGTCGATATCGACAACCGCGCACCAGCGGAAATCAAGAATTTCAGGAAGCGTTGTCAAAGCATGATTGTAGGCTTTGTATTGCATGTTGATACCCGGAACATGGTTCCCGGTATTGTTGATCCAGGTAATTTCTCCATTTTCCGCAAGAACTTTCAGTAGGGCATCAGAACCATCCGTATTGTCATTGGTATAAATAAAGAAATCTTTTATTCCGATGACGCGGTGGTGTGCTATCCATTCCAGGAAGTAAATCCCTTCATCCCGGGCTGTTGCCAGAAGCGCAATATCTTTTCTGCTTTTAATCGATTCCCGGGCAATACCAAGGATTACAGATCCCCAGTAAATCCCGTTTCCACGATCTCTGATATGTCCATATCCCAAGAAGTCAAATTCTTGTGCAGATTTTCTGATAAAACAGCTGTTTCTACGCACATTCCATTGTGCCAGTTCCAAAAGTGCCCTGTGGACCCATTCTGCGTGAGGGATATGGTTGATTATTTCAAGGATATTGAAATAATTTTCATCAGGGAGATTTAAGAAGGCATTTGTGAGAACTTTGGAAAAAATTTTGCGTCGTGTTGAGTTTAGAGATCGAGAAAACAGGTTAAAAAGCTCAACCCTGATATTTTTGTTCGACAGGCTTATTTCATGAATCGTTTTTTCAATGTTATTTTTATTTGAAATAAACCGATTTATGTCGTCAAATATTTTTATGGATTTTTCGTCTAATGCAGTCTGATACGGGAACAAGGAAAAGACCTCCCAATCCCGGCTTTCATCTCGATTAAAGGCAAGGTTTCCAAAAGGGTCCGCTGAAAAAAACTTTTTTTCTTCAAGAGAAAGTAGGGACAGCTTGTTATTGCTGTGGAAGCCGGTTTCAAAAACGAAAAATCTGTCCTTGAAAAGGATGTTTTCTTCAGGACGGATTTTTTCCACGTCCTCCCCGATATTGACGGGCGCAATAATGAAGAAAGCTGGATTTTCCGGGGATTGGGCAATAACGACGTCGATATATGACGCCTGCTTCTCGTGTGAATGTTTTAAGGTACGCTCTTTTGAGCAGAAAAATAGAGTGGTCCCATGAAAGGTTTTTAAATGAAAAAATTCCATTCCATTATTCTCCTCTATAATATCTTTCATAAGATCATTGTTCACTTTTATATTCAAGAGGGTCTCTGGAATGTGTGTGAGTGTAGTTTGTCGCGGGGATTGATGGGTCCAGCATCTCGGTCTGCCAACCCGTTCGCGTGAATTTCAACGCGACTGGAACTGCATTGGGAAGGCGTATATCGACCGGAAGATTCATTGCATGTCGCAATCCCCTGAACAGGGCACCATGTGCAACAATCAGGGGAATATCGGGGTTTTCCAACGCATGATTGACGGCCAGACGGGCTCTGTTTGTCAATGCTCTAAAGCTTTCGGCATCTTCGGGAATAAGACCGTCTTCAATCCAAGGTCTGTACCAGTCCCCCATGGGGGTGCCTTCCTGAATCCCGAAGCAGACTTCCTTTAAATTATCATCCACATGCAGAGGTATGGTGATCCCAGTGCAGTCCTGAATTGTTTTCTGAACAGTTTCTGCAGTCACGAAAGCGCGTGTCAGAGGAGAGGACACGATGCGTGCGAAAGGCTTTTGTCCATTTTCGAAAAGGCTGGCGAGTATTCTGCCAGCCTGTAAGGCTTGTTGCCGGCCGGTTTCGTTGAGCGGAATGTCGGTCCTTCCCTGCGCCAGTCCCTGACGGTTCCAGTCGGTCTCACCGTGACGGAGATACCAGTAGGGTTTGGGGGTAATCTGTGACATGGGGAAGTCCGTTCACGAAAGCTGGACCGTGAAACGGGCCGGTGAAAAAATCAGTCGAAGAGAGAAGAGACCGAGCTTTCATCGGCAACGGCGCTCATGGCCCGGGCCAGCAGGTTGGCTGTGGTGATCTGACGGATGTTCGGGGTCTCGAGAAGGGCCTCGGTTGCCGGAATACTGTCAGTCAGCGTCAGCATGTTCAGCGGACTGTCTTTCACGCGCTGGCAGGCATTGCCAGTCAGAACGCCGTGAGTGACATAGGCTTCAACGCCTTCCGCGCCACGGCTCATGAGGGCGTTGGCGGCGTTGCACAGTGATCCGCCACTGTCGATGATGTCGTCCACCAGCACGCAGTAGCGGCCGGCGACGTCGCCGATGACATTCATGACTTCCGACACGCCTGCACGTTCGCGACGCTTGTCAATGATCGCCAGGTCCACGTTCAGGCGCTGCGCGAGCTGACGGGCACGGACCACACCGCCGACGTCTGGCGAGACGATGATGAGTTCGCGGTCCGGCAGGCGGGTCTTCAGGTCACGCACGAAGAGTGGCGCGGCGTAGAGATTGTCGGTCGGGATGTCGAAGAAGCCCTGGATCTGCATGGCGTGCAGATCCATTGTCAGAATGCGGTTGGCGCCGGCTTCCGTCAGCAGGTTTGCCACCAGCTTGGCGCTGATCGGTGTGCGGGGGCCGGATTTGCGATCCTGCCGGGCATATCCGAAATACGGCATGACAGCCGTGACACGCTTGGCCGACCCGCGGCGCAGTGCATCCAGCATGACCAGCAGTTCCATGAGATGGTCGTTGGTCGGCATGCAGGTGCTCTGCACGACGAAGACATCTTCCCCGCGGACATTTTCCTGAATCTCGACGAACACCTCGCCATCGGCGAAGCGTTTCACCACGGTCTTGCACAGCGGCATCCGCAGTTCATGTGCGACCGCACGGGCCAGCGGCAGGTTACTGTTGCAGGCTACGATCTTCATGAAAAACGGCCTCGTCCGGTGTCCGACAGGGAAGTTGCTGGCCTTCTAACAGTGCAGGGGCGCCCTGTCATCCATCCAGTCTCATTGTTTGTGCGTACCAGTCCCGCAAAAGAACGCATGGCTGTCCGAGGGCGGAAGTCTCAGGCCGCTTTTTTCGGTGCGGGTTTTGTTTCCGGCAGGGGGGCGTGGTTACGGCCTGAATAGTTGGTGACGATGGTGCGTACGCCCTGTGCCGCTTCGTCGGCGGCCATGTCTGCGGTATCACCCCAGGCCCCGTCCAGTGAATGGGGGGCGATGTCGTGAAGCTGTGTTGCGGCCCCGGCTTCCTTTCCATCCGGTGTCAGGACATGCCAGGCGATCTCGATGTGATCGACTGGATGTCCGGTGTTACCTGCTGCGCCTGTCTTGAGATCAACCGTTCCGCGAACGATGAAATCCGCGCCTTTTTCAGTGGTTGTCACCGTGTTGGTCTTATCGGGAAGTGACGCATAGAAGGCACGGGCCAGGGCGATGTTGCCGTCTCCGGGCGCACCGGTGACACCCTTGAAGCAGATCTTCGCCGGCCGGTTCATGAGGCTGTGTGGGTCCTGCTGCATCATGTTGGCCTGGATGCCCGTCAGCAGGTTCGCCAGTTGGGGGGCCTCCTGAACGGCGGCGCCCTGAAGTGCCAGCCTGTCGCCGGCGCTCCATCCCGCCATGTCCACGGCAGGGCCATCCGTTTCCGCCCGGATTTTTCCTTCCGGTGTCATGATGACGTAATGGGGCACGACGGCGCCGTTTCGTGTGGCCGCGCTCATTTTCAGCCACCAGTCACCCTTTTTGCGAGGCTGTGCGATGGCCGGGACGGACTGGCCAACCATCGCCTGCGCCATGTCATGGGCCCAGAGCGCGGCGGCATCGTCAGACAGCAGGGACTCCGTGGGCGTTGGAACGGCCAGCCGGGCCGGGGGTAGATTGGCCGCCGTCAGATATCTGGCCTGCTGTCCTGGATCGGCGAAAGGCCGCGAAAGGCTGAAGCATCCCCCCAGGACAAGGGGAAAGCAGAGAGGCAGCAGAGCAGGACAGAGGCGGCGCATCGGGGCTCCGGTAACAGGGCAGTGACCCGGTGGACTGTATGGGATTGCGGCTCCGTTGTCGAAACCGCGTGCCCTCCTTAGCGGCGGATCAGGATGTAGTTGATCGTCACGTCGATGTCGAAATGGTCGCCCTTCATGTCCGGCGGAACCGGCGGCAGATGTGCGCCCTGGAACATGCCGGTCGTCGCGGCATCCAGCGAATACGAGCCGGACTGGCTCATCAGCCGGACGGACTTCACATGGCCCGAACGGTCCAGCACGACATGCACCGAAGACGGACCATCCTCGCCGGCGCGGGCGGCTTCTTCCGGATAGTACATGTGAGCCCGGATCCAGCGGTCGATTTCCCCGCCATAATCCTCGCTGACGCCCTTGACGCTCGTGCGGGTCTGATAAGGTGCGTTGATGGCACCGTTCATGCTGAGCGGCCCCAGGGACATGTCGATCGGGCCGCCGGAACCGGACGCACGTCCACGACGGCGGCGATAGGGCGAGGGCTGCTCGCCGAACGACAGATCCATCGGATGTGCGAACGGGTTGTTCCGGTCGGAGCGGACGGAACGCTGGGACCGGTGGGCATGCGGCGATGTCTGCTGGCTGCGCTGGCTCGGGGCCGCGCCCGGCGTGACGGGCGCCGGGGTTGGCGCTGTTTTGGGCAGTTCGGCCGAGGGCTCCTGCGGGACGTCAGGCGCGGATGGCGTCTCGGGGGTCGGGACGGCCGGCGTGGGAGCGGACTGTTCCTTCTCCGGCTGCTGCTGGTTTTCCTGTGTCTCTTCCGGGCTCTGGGCGGAAGGGGGAGGCGGAGCACCGCCCTCGTCCCGCGCGCGAGGACCGCGCATGCTGCTTTTTGACGGTGGCGTATCGAAGACCATTTCGACCTGCGGCTCTTCCTGCCCGGCCGGCGAGCCATGCATGCCGTGATGCTGCATCAGGAGGAACGCCAGGACGGCCGCGTGCAGTCCCGCCGAGAAAATGAACGGAACCGTCGGCCCGTTCTCGACGATGGTCTGCGGCCGCATCATCGGCGTCAGGACCGGGCGGACCGGAACCGATGGCGGAACGTAATCCCTCAGCCGCTCCCGGGTTCCAGCGGGGGCATGCTGCGGGCGTGCAGGAGCGGTCCGCGCCGAGGGGGCGAAGAGCTGGGGTTCGCGCTTCTGCGGCTTTCCAGACGTGACGGTAACCGTTCCGCTCATACGCGGCACAGCCTGTCTGGAAAGGACCTGGCAGAAAACAGCCGGTCGGCGAAGAGAAGGTGGCGTCGCATCATCGCCAGACCTTTTGCACCAGGGCGGTCGGGGTTGTCATCCGGCAGGCTGGTTATCCGGGGCTGGGGGTGGGCGTCTGTATTGGCGTATCATGGCAGTAATGCGAGACCCAAGAAAGACACAAAGAGTCACGCAAACCTTAACTTCCGGAAAGGCATGCTCCTGATGGCTGATTCTGCCACGCTGTTTCTGGGCGCGGATCCCGATCTTGCAGCCGTCATCGCCCGTATCGGGCCATGCACGCTGCGCGGGGATGACGGACAGGAACCCTATGATGCGCTTCTGCGGGCCATCGCCGGGCAGCAGCTGCATGGCGCGGCGGCCCGGAAAATATTCGGCCGCCTCTGCCTTCTGGGTGCGCAGGAGCGCGTTGACGGACCGCCGCCTGCGCCCGGGCGGATTCTGTCCCTTTCCGAAGAAAGCCTGCGGGCCTGCGGCCTTTCGGGCAACAAGCTCCTGGCCATGAAAGGCCTCGCGCAGGCCCGGCTGGATGGTCTCGTCCCCAGTCGTGCCGAGGCATCCATCATGACGGATGAAGAGCTGATCGCGCGTCTCGTCACCCTCCGGGGCATCGGGCGATGGACGGTCGAGATGCTCCTGATGTTTACGCTCAACCGGCCCGATGTGATGCCGGTTGATGATTTCGGCGTGCGGGAGGGATGGAGACGGATCCGGAAAATGGACCTGCCTCCCAAACCGAAAGCGCTGAAAGAGGAGACGGAACGTTTCGCTCCCCATCGCTCGACGCTGGCCTGGTATTGCTGGCGTGTGGCCGAGGAAGGGAAGAAAACGGCGCCTAATCCGCTGACCTCGTGAGTCCCGCCTTCGGGGTTACGAGGATTCCATCATGGCGGGGGTCGTGGCCATGAACTGCTTGGTATCTTCCGGGGAAAGCGGGCGTGACAGCAGATATCCCTGGACTTCCGTGCAGCCGAGGCGCCTCAGATAGGACAGCTGTTCCTGGCTTTCCACCCCTTCCGCCGTGACCGCCACGCCCAGATCGATGGACAGATCGACCACGGCGCGCACGATGGAAGCCGCACGGGATTCGCGCAGCATGTCCCTGACGAAAAGACCATCCAGCTTGATTTTCGAGAACGGGAAGAACCGCAGATATCCGAGCGACGAGAACCCCTTGCCGAAATCATCGAGCGCGATGGAAATCCCGGCGTTCTGAAGGCGGCTCAGCAGGGTGAATGTCGCGGCATCCGGCTCCATGAAGATGTTTTCGGTCATCTCGATCTGAAGGCAGCGGGGCGGGAATCCGGTCTTTTCAAGAACCCGAAACGTATCCTTCAGGAAAGCCGGGGCCTCGAGCTGGCCGACCGAAACATTGATCGACAGCACCAGCCCCTCATCCCACTCTCGGGCAAAGACGCAGGCTTTCTCCATGACGTAGACGCCAAGGCGATGAATCAGCCCGGCTTCTTCCGCGAGCTGGATGATCCGTTCGGGCGGGACACGGCCATATTCGGGATGGGACCAGCGAATCAGCGCCTCGAATCCACAGAGTTTCTGGCTCTGCGTGTTGAAGAAAGGCTGGTAGACAATGCCCAGCGTCCCCTCATCCAGTGCCTCGGGGAGCGCACGGATCAGGTCGCGGTTTCGCTTGGCCACGGTGCGCAGTTCGGGATTGTAGAAACGGTGCGTGTGGCCGCCCAGACTCTTGGCTTCGTAGAGCGCAAGGTCGCTGGCCTCCAGCAGGCTTCCCACCCGTTCCGAACCGCCGATGGACAGAACGATTCCCACACTGAGCCCGACTGCGCAGCGCACGCCTTCCCCGATGCGGATGGGAACATTCGTCAGCGCGTGGATCAGTCCCGTGGCCGTAGTGGCTGCTTGGGCTGGTGTTGTCTGACGTTCCAGCAACATGAACTCGTCGCCGCCAAACCGGTAGAGCCTGTGGCGCTCGCTGAGCGTCCGGCTCAGCACGACCGTGACTTTCCGGAGCATCTCGTCGCCCGCGGAGTGGCCATACCGGTCGTTGATCTGCTTGAAGCCATCCAGATCGAGATTGAGTAGCGCGAAGGCTTCCCCCGTGCGTTCGGCCTCGATGAGATAGGTTTCCATGTCATCGAGGAAGGCGCCGCGATTGGGCAGACCGGTCAGCAGATCATGCCTTGCCCGGAAAGAGGCGCTTTCCTGGGCCCAGTACGTCTGGGTCACGTCCGTTCCGACGCCGCGATATCCGATGAAATTCCGGTCCTGGAAAATGGGGCGGCCACTCAGCGACCAGAAGCGCTGCTGGCCATGGAGAGCCCCCGACACCACGATGTCCCGGAAAAAGATGCGGTTGTCGAGGCATTGTCGCAGACGGCCCAGGCCTGTCCGTTCGTCGCCGTCGAAAGCCGACGGGCCCGCCAGATCGGACAGGATGTCAAAGAAGTTCCGGTTTTCCAGCCATTCCCGGCTGTTGCCGAACGCGGAGGCCAGGCTGGCCGAGACATTGTGCAGGGTCCCGGACGCGCAGGTCTCCCACAGCCAGTCGCCGGTATCATCATCCGCATTCCGCAGCAGGAGCTGGACGATGCTGTTCCGCTGCTCCAGCGAATACCGGCTGACCAGAAACGCCGCGAACAGGGTCCGGACCGCCATGGTCAGGGACAGGACAAAAAACAGGTAAATCGCCAGTTCGAGGGCGATATAGAAATAGAACGAGCTGTGATCGATTTCCCATGACTGGAACAGGGCGGTGCAGCAGGACAGGACCAGCATGAGCGCAATCATTTCCCCCATTCCGGCCAGGGGCATCAGCGTGATGGTCGTTGCCGTCAGGCCAACCATGATGCCGGCGACCAGAACCCTGTCATTGGCGTCGCCATAGGGAAATACGACGGGCGGAAGCGTGATCCAGCAGAGCGCGAATGCGAAATTGAGCCCCTTGAGAATCCAGGACTGCCTGGTATCGACCAGCTTCTCGGTGGGGATCGCATAGAAGCAGATATTGTAGACCAGCAGCAGGAACAGGACGGACCCGCAGAGGATCATGCCGTAGGTCGGGTAGTTCCGCATCAGGCAGAGGCCCGCGATGGGGCCGCAGCTGATCTGGGGAACGAAATGAAAGAAGTTCAGCCCCCGCAGGACGCGGCAGCGTGACAGCCGGATATCTTCTTCCGCTCCCTCCGGAATTTCTGTCCGGAAAGAGAAAAGTCGGGCAAGCCGCACCTGTTTCATCAGAGTCAGCAGGGTGGTCATTGTGCTGCGCCTGACCGGGACGAGACAGCAAGATCCAATGAGACAGGCAGGAGCATCATGAACCTTCCCAATAGAGGAGGAGGGTGCCACGATGACAGGGATTTATGAAGTTTTTCTTTGCGGCGGACGAATCTGTCGATGGCAACATCTCCGCACTTCGGTTATGGCACACCGGGCACGGAGATAGCCGATAAGGGCTTAAGATTTCGTTAATGAGCCATTTCGGGCGTCGTGGCGTAAATCTCGAAGCTCGCTTTTTCAAACATTTCAATGCATTCGCGCATATTGGCGGTCAGGGCTGCGCGCGTGATGTCCGGATCGTTGGACGGATAGTAGGCGCGGGCCAGATCCTCGTCGATTTCCAGATGGGACGGGCCGTCATGCTCATGCTCGTCATGGGCCAGACCCCAGGTCCAGTGCTTCTTGGCGAACAGGCTGGTGAATTTCGGCGCATGGCAGAGATAGGCGGCCAGTTCTTCGGCGATGTATTCCACGGCGGCCAGCCAGGAGAAGAAGATCACGGGATCTTCACTGTCGGCATTGGCGATCAGCTTCTGGACGGTGGGAAGCGTGTCGTAATGGGTGCCGAACAGGTCGAGGCCGAATTCCTTTGCGCCATCAGCCCACAGGATGGCATGCGAGCCTTCCTCTTCCTTCATTTCCCGGACGGCTTCGCGGGCTTCTGAAAAGAACGTCTTGATCCGGGTCTGACCGAAACGCTGGACCAGCGGCTTGATGGGAAGATGACCGACGCGCACGTCAATAGCGCGCTCAAAAGCCTGAATAAAAGGCCACCATCCGATCATCATGGCCCGAATAGTCTCTTTATCGCCATGGGCTGCGCCCCGGGCCAGCGCGGAAGAATAGATTTTTTCTCGTGTAAAGACACGCATTTCGGCACGATTTACCAAAGGCTCGGAGAACAGTAGAGCGTACATCCGCGTAATCCTGATGAAGTTATTGCATGCGCCGTTCCGGCTTTGATGTTGTAGTCGTTAATTTTTCAGAAAAGTAAGTTTTTTACTTTAATTTTAATTGAGTTTTATTAAAATAGCAAAAAATTAATATATTAGATTTTGTTTATGTTGCTTAATCGAAACAAAATAATTCCCGCAAAACTGCCATCCTGTTATCCGGTTTGATGTCGTAACGTCCTGTCTCAGGTCGGCGTGCGCAGGAATTCCATCATTTCCCTGAGGAATGGGCGCGGCTGTTCAGCATGCAGCCAGTGTCCGGCGTCGGGCAGGGAGTGGATCAGCGCGTGTGGGAAAAGAGTCCGGATCTGATCGTGATGCTCGGGGCGGACATAGGGAGACGCCCCGCCACGCAGGAAAAGAACAGACCCTTCGTAGGGCGCAATCTGCAGATCGGGCCAGTTTTCGATTTCGTGAATGTCACGGGCGAGATCGTCAAAACCGATGCTCCACCCCGGCGAATCGCCGAGCCGGATGTTCTGCAGCAGGAGTTCGGCAACGGGTCGGCTGCCTGCCACGGGTTCCAGGAGATCCAGTCCTTCCCGTCGTTCGAGCGATGCGGGAAATGTGATGGCGGCCAGTCGGGCGATCATGTCGCCATGTCCATGGCCGGTCCGGGCGGGCGCGATATCCGCGACGAGCAGCTTTGTGACGCGCTCGGGAGCAGCCAGGGCGAGCATCATCCCGACCTTCCCGCCCATGGAGTGACCCACGACGGCAAAACGCTCGATCCCCAGATCATCCAGCGTTTCCAGAACGTCCTGCGCCATGAGCGCATAGCTGACGGGGCCATGCGGGCTGAGGCCATGATTGCGCAGATCCAGCGCAAGGGTCCGGAAATCGGCAGCCGCGCCGCGCTGGAGGAAGCCGAGGTTCCGAGCCCGCCCGAACAGCCCGTGCAGGAAGACGACCGTTTCCGGGCCTTCGCCCCGTTCGATGACATGCAGTTTCATCAATGATCCTTCCATGACAGCTGTTGATCGGCGACGCGCTTGCCGTCAAACAGGATCACACCTGCCGCTCGGGAGCTCGCTTGTCCACCAGTCCCGCCCCTTCGCCCGCATCTCCTGACGGCTCTTCCGGCCGTTTTCAGGACAGGTCCCGCGTCCTGCGTCAGCGGATGAACCGCTTTCAGGCGCGTCTGTTTCCCCATGCGCCGTCGAATCTGCGAACCCTGGTGCGTGGAAATGAGATCTGGCTGAGCGTTCTGGCGGGATGTGTCGGGGTTCTGTCGGGTCTGTGCGTGGTCGTCATGACCCATCTCACGTTCTTCATGCACAGGATGCTGTTCGGGGTCTCGGGAGTCTCCGGCGGCCATCTGTCCGGCCTGACCGCCCTGCCACCGCTTCGAACGGTAGCCGTGCTGACCGGCGGCGGCCTGGCGATCGGGCTGTTCGGCGTCATGGTCGCTAAAATCATGCCCCGCAGTCCCGTGGATCCCATTGAAGCCAACGCGCTACATGGCGGCCGCATGTCGGTGCGGGACAGTCTGGTCATTGTCTGTCAGACGATTCTGTCCAACGGGGTGGGCGGCTCCATCGGGCTTGAAGCCGGATTTACCCAGATTGCCGCGGCTTTCGGTTCCCGCATCGGGCGCTCCTTCCGGGTGCGGCGAGAGGATCTGCGCGTGCTGGTGGGGGCTGGAGCAGGCGCTGCGATCGGGGCGGCATTCGATGCCCCCGTGGCCGGCGCGTTCTATGCGTTCGAGCTGGTGATCGGTTCCTATTCTCTGGGGAGCCTATCTCCTGTGGCGGTTGCCGCGCTTGCGGGTGTAGGCGTGACACGCTCGCTCGGGAGTGTGCCGCCGGGGATCGTCATTCCGTCTCCGGGCACTCTGTCCTGGGAAGGGACGGCCGGGGCGGTCATCATCAGTGTGCTGACAGCCCTGACGGCGATCGGCCTGATGTTCTGCGTCACCCAGACCGAGGCGCTGTTCCGTAAGATGCCCGGACCTGTCTGGCTGCGGCCTGCGGTTGGCGGGCTGATCGTGGGTGGGCTGGCGACGCTGCATCCGTCCGTCCTGTCCGCCGGGCACGAAGCCATGCGCGCTGTTTTCGCCGGAAACGTCACCGCGCAGATGGCCGTTGTCCTGCTACTCCTGAAGGCTCTGGCGTCCTGCCTGTGTATCGGGTCCGGGTTTCGCGGGGGTCTGTTCTTCGCATCGCTCTATCTTGGGTCTCTGGCGGGCACGATCTACGGCACGCTTCTGGAACCGCTAGGCGTTGCGCCGGATTCCGTCACGGCCTGTGCGCTGGTCGGCATGAGCGCCATGGCCGTGGCCGTGATCGGCAGCCCCATGACCATGATCTGCCTGATGCTGGAACTGACCGGCAGCGTGTCCATGAGCGGCGCGACACTTGTGGCTGCGGTGCTGTCGCTCCTGACCGTGCGTCGCCTGTTCGGTTACAGCTTTGCGACATGGCGCTTCCATCTGCGGGGTGAATCGATCCGATCCGCCGTCGATATCGGCTGGATGCGCTCGCTCAATGTCCGCCGGATGATGCGCGGGCAGGTCCGCACACTCCCGGCGGAAACGCCTGTAAACCGCGCGCAGGCCCTGTTCCCGCTTGGCTCGGCCCAGCGGATCGTCCTGCTCGATGGCGAGGGGTATTATGATGGCATCGTTCATCTGGCAGAGCTGCACGCCGTTCCGGCTTCGCAGATGCCGATCGCAACGCTGGCGCTGTTCCGCAACGCTATGCTCACGCCACAGATGAACATCCGCGAGGCGATCGAACTGTTCGAAAAAGCCGAGGCCGACGCGCTGGTCGTGGTCGAGGACCCACAGTCCCGGCAAGTGATCGGAACCCTGACCGAACAGCACGCCCTGCGCCGCTATGCCGAGGAACTCGAACGCAGCCGCCGGAGTCTGGCGGGGGACGAAAGCCTGCCGACCTGATCTGCCGATGCGGTCTTGCCCCTTGGCATCACAGCGTTCCCGTTTCAACATGCGGTCCCATCAGATGCCCGCTTCGGGCGCCCCAACCGGAGACCTGCCATGACCGCAACCCCCGAATCCCGCCTCGCCGACCTTGAGATCACGCTGCCGGTCGCAGCCGCTCCGGTTGCGAACTACGTCACGACCGTCCGTACCGGAAACCAGCTCATCGTCTCCGGCCAGCTTCCGCTGGTGGATGGCAAGCTGCTGATCACCGGCAAGCTCGGCGACGAGGTTTCGGTTCATGCCGGTGTGGCCTGTGCTCGCGCCTGCCTCATCAATGTTCTGGCTCAGGCCAAGGCGGCGCTGGACGGTGATCTTTCCCGCATTACCCGCGTTGTCCGTCTGGGCGGCTTCATTGCCTGCACGCCCGAGTTCACCGATCAGGCCACTGTCATGAACGGCGCGTCCGATTTGGCCGTCGAGGTTTTTGGTGATGCCGGCCGTCACGCCCGCTCCACCATCGGTGTGCCGAGCCTGCCCGTGAACGCCCCGGTTGAAGTCGAGGCGCTGTTCGAAATCGTCTGATCACCCTGGGGATGGGAGAGACCGAATGGGAGAACCGGAGACCGTCCCGTCCCCTGACTGGAGCCTGAGCCTCCACGCCTCGATCCACGAGATCGGGGCCGAGGCCTGGGATGCCTGTGCGGGTGCGGATAATCCGTTCGTCTCTTTCGGCTTCCTGTCCGCTCTTGAAGACAGCGGTTCTGTCGCGGACCGCACCGGCTGGCTCGTGCGTCATGCCGTGCTGCGGGCGCCGGACGGGACCATCGCAGCCCTCGCTCCACTTTATGGAAAGTCCCATTCCTGGGGCGAGTATGTCTTCGACCAGAGCTGGGCCCGCGCTTACGAAGCCGCGGGCGGTCGCTATTATCCAAAATTCGTCTGCGCCGTTCCGTTCTCGCCGGTTCCCGGCCCACGGCTGCTGTTGCGTCCCGATCTGCCCGATCCGAAAGGCGTGGCGCAGGCTCTGGCCTCCGCGCTCATTCAGGCCACGGCGCAACTTGGTCTGTCCTCCCTGCACGCCAATTTCTGCGATGCCGCTTCGATGGACGCCTTTACCGAAGCAGGTTACCTGTCGCGCACAGGCATCCAGTATCATTGGAAGAACAACGGCTACGCCACGTTCGATGATTTTCTGGGCGCTTTAGCCTCCCGCAAGCGCAAATCCATCCGCAAGGAACGCAGTGCCGCGCAGTCCTGCGGTCTGACCTTCAGCACGCTGCGTGGAGACCAGATCACCCCGGAAGACTGGAAAGCATTCTACCGCTTCTACCAGTCCACGATCGACCGGAAATGGGGCAGCGCCTATCTGACGGAACGCTTCTTTCCCATGCTGTCCGAACGGCTCGGAGACCGTGTGGTCCTGATGATGGCCCATCATGACGGAAAAGCGGTTGCCGGTGCCCTGAACCTCATGGGGACGGACGCGCTGTTTGGTCGCAACTGGGGCTGCGAGGGGGACTGGCCCTTTCTGCATTTCGAGCTGTGTTATTACCGCGCGATCGACTTCGCTATCGAACATGGCTTGTCCCGCGTCGAAGCCGGGGCGCAGGGCGAGCACAAGATCCAGCGCGGCTATCTTCCGACCTTCACCCATTCCGCGCACGCCATCCTCGATCCCGGTCTACGACAGGCCGTGGCCGCCTTTGTGGAAGAAGAACGGGCCGCCATGCAGGCAGAGGCCGCGGAACTGGAAACTCTTTCACCATATCGTCACGACGAGTCGGGATAACCCTGTTCGTTTAACGATTGGGAAAGCTTTCTGCGGCTAGGCTGTGCTCCGAAATCGGGATTGACCGGAGCCTGTAAAGCCCATGGAGAACAGTACCTATATCGCGCTTTCGCGCATGGATGCCCAGCAGCGCGCCATGTCCGTGGTCGCGGCCAACATGTCGAATGCCTCGACCGTGGGCTACAAGCGCGAAAATGTCCTTTTCAGTGACTTCCTGTCCCACCAGCACGGCTCAAAGCAGGCCGAAGGTGCGGATACGGAATCCTATACGCAGGACCGTGCGACGTACCGGGACTTCCAGCAGGGCGACATGCAGTCGACCGGCAATCCCCTTGATCTCGCACTGGGTGGCGAGGGCTATTTTCAGGTGCGCACTGCCAATGGCGTCCGTCTGACACGGGCCGGCCGTTTCGAGGAACAGCAGGACGGCGCCATTGTCGACGAAAATGGAAATGCCCTGCTGGACCGTGACGGCCAGCCGATCGAACTGCCCCAGACCGACCATCGCATCACCATTTCCGCAGACGGTGTGATCTCGACCGAAACCGGCGAACAGGGCCAGATCGGGATCGTGACGGCGCAGGATAACAACAGGCTCCAGGCCGAAGGCAGCAGGCTGCTGCGTTCCGACCAGCCGACCACCGCTGTCGAGCGGCCCAACATCGTGCAGGGCATGGTGGAAGGCAGCAACGTCCAGATGATGACCGAAGTCACGCAGATGATGGAAATCCAGCGGAACTTCGACTTCATGGCGCAGTTCGTGGACGCCGAAGCAACGCGCCAGAAAAACGCCATCGACAAGATCGTCCAGGTCTCGGCCTGATTTACGGACCCTTACGGGACAAGGATAACTCTCCATGCGCGCACTCGACATCGCCGGAACGGGCATGCAGGCCCAGCAGACCAACGTTGAAACCATTTCCAACAATATCGCGAACATGAGCACCACGGGCTATAAACGCTCCCGTGCCGAGTTCCAGGATCTGATCTACCAGAACATCCGCCGTGTCGGCGCCAGCTCGTCTGATACGGGTACAACCATTCCGGCGGGTGCTCAGGTTGGCCTTGGTGTGAAGACGGCCGCGATTTACCGCATCAACGATCAGGGGAGTCTTGAACAGACCAGCAATTCCCTGGATCTGGCCGTGCAGGGACGGGGTTATTTCCAGGTCCAGCTTCCGTCAGGGCAGCTTGCCTATACCCGTGACGGCACGTTTTCGATGGACAATAACGGTTCGCTCGTGACGGCGGATGGCTATCTCATCAGCCCCACGATCACGATCCCCAATAATGCCCAGAGCATCTCCGTCGATCAGTCCGGACAGGTCAGTGTGCAGATCGCCGGGCAGAACAACACGACACTCGTCGGACAGCTTCAGCTTGGCATTTTCACCAATGAGAACGGTCTGGCCGCGATGGGACAGAACCTGTTCACCCAGACGACCGCATCGGGCGACGCCATGATGGGTAATCCTGAAGCCGTCGGCTACGGCAGCATCATGCAGGGCTACGTCGAGAACTCGAACGTCAACGTCGTGACGGAAATCACCGATCTTATCACGGCCCAGCGAGCCTATGAGATGAACAGCAAGGTCATCACCGCGTCGGATGACATGATGAAAACCGTGACCAATCTGGGTGGTGGCTAAGCATGAGCCGTATCCTGCTGAAAGGTGGCATCCTGCTGCTGGCAGGATGCACAGCACTGTCGTCCGCTTCTGCCGCAACCCTGCGGACAAACGTCAATGTCGATCATCCGCGCGTGCGCCTGTCCGACCTGTTCGCCGATCTGGGCAAGGGACAGGATACCGAGATTGGAGATGCCCCGGCACTGGGAGCCAGTTATGTGGTCGGTGGTCCGCAGCTGACAGCCATTGCCGCGCAGTTCGGCGTGGACTGGCCCGATGCCTCTCCGCTGGTGTCCACCACCGTGACACATGCGGCGCGCATGATCACGGTTGATGACGTGCTTCCCGTCATCCGGCAAGGTCTGGAGCTTCCGTCCGAGGCCCGGGTTGAGGTGGCCCTGACAGGGTTCAAGCCTGTTGCCGTTCCCGTTGCCGATCAGGCGGCACCGACGATCCTGCATATCGATCGTCCCCCTCATGGCAGCGAGCATTTCACCGCGCGCCTTGAAGTTCCTTCTGCAAGCGGCGGACAGGGGACGGCTTTCAATGTGAGCGGAACGGCGACCATGGAAGTCCGGGCCGTGACCCTGCGTCACGCCATGCATCTGGGACAGCCCATCCTGCCAGAAGACGTCACCATGACCTTTGTTCGCATCGGCCTGATTCCGGATGATGCCCTTCAGTCTCCCGAAGATGCTGTCGGTCTTGAGGCACGGGGAGTGCTCGCCGCCGGTCAGGTCCTCAGCGTGTCCGAACTCGCGCATCCGCAACTCGTGCATCGCGGATCGCCGGTGGTCGCGGCATTTTCCGGCCCGAGCCTTCATCTAACGGTTTCAGGAACCGTTCTGGAAGCAGGCGGCAAAGGTGACACCGTGCATGTCTACAATGCCAGCAGCCGCATGGTCCTGACGGGGCGTGTTGTGGATCGGACGGAAGTGGAAGTCATCCCCGGCATCATGCCGCTTTCCACCGACAACCGGACGCATCAGCAGACCACAGCGCTTCCCTCTCTCTGAGCTTTCAGAAAGAGGAAGGTCCAGGCTCTGGCTGTTATTTCACCAGATAACGATCAAACCAGTGAATGGTGCGCTGGACCGCATCGTCCCAGGCCTTTGGGTTGCTCATGCCATGCCCTTGCCCGGGATAGATGACGAGTGAGCTTGGAACATGCAGCGTCTGGAGCGCGTGGAAGAATTCCTGGCTCTGTGGCATCGGACATTCCTCATCCGCTGAACCAACGTAAATGAAGGTCGGCGTATGCGCCTGCCTGATATAAAGAATGGGCGAGGAATGGGCATAGATGTCCGGATCGTCGTAAACGGACTTCCCGAAAAACGGCAGCATCCAGCTGTCGATGTTGTTCTCGCCATAATAGGATAGCCAGTTCGCAATGCCAGCACCTGCAGCAGCAGCGCGGAAACGGTCTGTCTGGGTGACGCTCCACATTGTCATGTAGCCACCATAGGAAAAGCCGGTCAGGCCAAGGCGGTGGTCATCAATGGGCGCGACCTTTTCTGCCATATCGACGCCGCGCAGGATGTCACGCAGATCTCCATGTCCGAAATCCCGGCGGTTTGCGGCGGTGAAGGCCTCGCCCTGTCCATAGCTGCCCCGTGGGTTGGGCATGAAGACGTCATATCCCGCATTCAGAAGCGCCATCGCCAGCTTGCTGTTGTCGCGGAAATAGCGTGGGTTTGAAGCGCTGGACGGGCCACCGTGGACGTAGACGATCATCGGGACCTTGCCGTTCTGTTCCACGCCCGGCTTGCGCTTCAGAGGTTCCAGAAGCCAGCCCTGTACAGAATAGCCATCGCTTTTCCACGTCAGGCTGCGTGCCTTGAGATGGGGTGGCAGGGCGGCATTATCGCGATTGACAGGCTTCCACTGCCCGATAGGACCGGCGGCGATTTCCGGGGCTTTCTCAAAGCTCTGCCGGATGATGGCCGTGTGCTGCCCGGCACAGGAAAGACTGGGTTCGGATCGGCCGTTGGACAGCATCATGGCCTCTTCCCATAGCGGCCTCAGTCCACCCTGCAAGGACCAGATGACGCTGCGATCTCCCTTGAGGCCCGTGGCGATAAGGCCCAGTCCGCAGTCCCAGGACAGGTCGGTGACAGTCGCTTTCAGACCCGGTGTCAGATTGACCGGCCGGGCGCCGGGCTTCGTCAGGTCCAGACTATAAGCATTGCCGCCAATCGCCCCGTAATCACTCATCAGGCCACCGATGAAGGAGACCTTTGTTCCGTCGGGGGAGACCCGTGGCAGGTTGAGCTGCTGTTGCTGGGGTGGCGTGTAAAGGACGGTGTCGTGGCCGTTTTCAATGGCGTGGAGCTTTGCGATCCACCAGTGATCATCCCCGTTGCCCGGGGCTGCCGTGGCGACAAAGCCCTGTCCGCCCGGCCGCCAGTCATATTCGTAGACGTACAGGTCCGCTGGCGACTGCCAGTTCAGGTGACCGTTCTCAATCGTGGCGATCCGCTGTTCATCGATCTGCGCATTGATTTCTCCGGACGGAGGCGCTCCTGCTTCCATCGCGCCGGGCTGGCGATGTGCATTTTCGATCGCCAGAACGCCAAGCTGGCCTTTTGGTCCGTAGGACAGGGACTGAAGCGTTCCCGTGAAGGTCAGGACCTGCACCGCATGGTGACCGTCCCGGCCCGCCTGCCAGACCGACAGGGTTTTGACCGAAGGATCTTTCAGGACATAGGCCAGCGCCTGCCCGTCCCGGCGCCAGGCAAACGAACTTGCTTCACAACCATGACACAGAGCCAGATCGCTGCGGGTGCCGGACGGAAGCGTGTACAGCACGGGCCGTGAACTGTCGGGCTGTGCGGTGTCTCCGGTCGGCTCCTCCAGAGAAAGCAGCCGGCTTCCATCCGGGGAAATGGAAATATGGTCAAAAAGCTGGACGGGGGTGGCCAGTGCCGTCATGGGGAACATGGCTGCCAGCAAGGCAATGCGACGGGATAGGGTCATGGGTCGTTTGTCGTCCGGGTTCAGATCTGTCTGGCGGAGGGCTCGGTGCCGCTGTGCCGACGCACAAGGCCGAGCAACCAGTGGCAAAGACGTTTACTTCTCATGCCGATGGCATCCATCCACAGATAGACGATCGGCGTGGTGTACAGTGTCAGAAGCTGGCTGACGACCATGCCGCCCAGGATCGAAACGCCCAGCGGCCGGCGCATTTCCGCGCCATACCCGTTACTGATGATGAGGGGGACCGCGCCCAGAGCGGCGGCAAGGGACGTCATCAGAATGGGGCGGAAGCGGGTAATGGACGCCTTGAAGATGGCATCTTTCGGGGACAGTTTTTCGATACGTTCAGCGTGGATTGCAAAATCGATGACGAGAATGGCGTTCTTCTTGACGATGCCCGTTAGCAGGATGATGCCGATCATGGCGATGATGCTGAAAGACTCTCCCGCGATCCACAGCCCCAGAACCGCGCCGATCCCGGCGGAAGGCAGGGTGGAAAGGATCGTGATGGGATGGATCAGGCTCTCATAGAGAATGCCCAGCACGATATACATCACGGCAATCGCGGCAAGGAACGCCAGGCCGCCATTGATCATGAGCTTGCGGGTATCGCCGGCCGTCCCGGTGAAGTCGCCCAGAACGCCGTCCGGAGCGTGGGTGTCCTGCATGGTCTGCTTGATCAGTTCGACCGCATCATTATAGCTTACGCCGGTCGCCAGATCGAAGGAGATATTGGCGGAATAATAGCTGCCGCGATGGGTGATATCGAGGGGCTGTGGCTTCCACAGGACGGAAGCCACGTTGATCAGCGGGATCATGGTCTCGGTCGAGGAGGAGACTGCGGCGCCGCTGGAGGAATTGCCCGAAATCTGGTTGGCCAGCGAGTTCTGGATGGAGGCCGTGGCCAGGGACGTGAAGCTGTTCGCGGACGTGCTGGCGTCGCTGCGGACCCGGATCAGGTTGGAGGCCACGCCACCGGCTGCCGTGCCTGCGGACGTGGAAATCCAGACCTGCCGGAGCATTTCGGGGTCCATGCGGTATTGCGGAGCCAGCACCATGACGACGCGGTGCTCGGTCGTAGGCAGGTGGATCGTGGAAACGATGGCTTGGCCGTAGGAATCATACAGCACGTTCTGGATCAGCTGCGGCGTGATGCCATAGCGTGCTTCCGTGTCGCGGTGAACGGTGATGTAGGCCGCAACCGACTGTCCCTCGGTCGTGGAAGACACATTGACCAGCTTGCCCGAGGCGCGCAGGGCGCTCAGCAGGGTCGGGAGATATCCGAACAGGTCGGCGACGTTGTCTCCACGCAGGACGTAGCGGTAGCTGCCGGTATTCTTGGAACTGCTGCCGCCCTGGCTGCTGCCGCCAACGCTCCAGAACGAGATGTCGGCCCCAGGCTCATCGGGCAGGCGCTTGCGGATACGGTCCAGAATGACCTCGGCAGACGCGCGCTCCTCCTTTTCCTTTAGATGGATGTAGAGTTCACCGCTGTTCTTGTCGTCGCTGAAGATGGTTGTCGATGTAACGTCCGGGTCCGTCTGGGTAATGGCGCCGATTTCCCGCAGGCGCCGGTCGATTTCCTGGAATGACATGGTGGCATCGCCCTTGATGCGCCCGGCCAGTAGCGACATGTCCTGCGAGGGGATGAATTCCTTGGGCATCAGCACGACCGAACCAACCAGCACCACGAAGCTGAGGGGCAGGGTCAGACCCATCAGGACCGGATGGCGCAGGCACCAGTGCATGGACCGTCCATATTGTTTCAGCGTCCAGCCCAGCGAGGTTTCCGTGACGAAAGCGATGTGGCCGAGGATGCCTTTCCGGGATTCCTCACCGTGGTCGATTTCCAGCAGATGCGCGCACATCATCGGCGTCAGCGTCAGGGAGAGCCACATCGAGATCACGATGGCGGAAATCATCGTCATGCAGAATTCGAACATGATCGAGCCAGCGCTGCCGGGCAGGAACAGCAGCGGGATGAACACCGCAACCAGAGAAGCGCTGATGGACAGGACCGTGAAGCCGATTTCTGAAGCGCCGATCAGGCTGGCCTCGTAGCGGTCTTTCCCTTCTTCCATGTGGCGGGCAATGTTTTCCAGCACGACGATGGCGTCATCGACCACGAAACCCACCGCGATGGTCAGGGACATGAGCGACAGGACATCGAGCGTGAAGTTGAACGCAGCCATGGCGGCCAGTGTGCCGGAGAGGGCGATGGGGACCGTTACAGCCGGAATGAGCGTTGTGATCAGCTTGCGGAAGAACAGCAGGATCACGAGTACGACCAGCACGACGGACAGGATCAGCGTCAGGCGTGCATCCGCGAGGGATGCCCGGATGGAGCGCGACGTGTCGAGACCCACGACGAGATTGACGTCCGCCGGCAGGGCATCGCGCAGATGGGTCAGGTTGGCGTTGATGCCGTCCACGATGGCTACGGTATTGGCATGCGGCTGGGCGGTCACGACAAGGGTAACGGCACGATGCCCGTTGATGTAGCTGGTCTGGTAGACGTCCTGAACGCTATTGGTGATGGTGGCGATGTCGCTTAGCCGGACCGGATAGAAATTGTTGCGATAGCCAACGATCAGGTCCCGGTACTGGGACGCGTTGATGGCCTGGTCGTTGGTGGACAGCATCATCCGCTGCCCGTTGCTGTCGATGAAGCCTTTGGGCGTGAAGGCATTGGCCGAGGCAAGGGCGGTGCGGACGTCCTCAAAGCCGATGCCCCATTTGTAGAGCGGACCTGGATTGAGCTCGACACGGACGGCGGGGTTCGTCGATCCCACGACCTCCACACGGCCCACGCCCTTGACCTCGGCCAGAAGCGGTTTGATGCGGATATTGGCGATATCGTAGAGCTCGGCCTGGGTTTTCTGGTCGCCGGTCAGACTCATCAGATAGACCGGGAAGCCGCCACCATCCATCTTGAAGGCCTGCGGATCGGCATCCATCGTTCCGGTTGGCAGGTCGGCTCTCGCGGCGCGCAGCGCGGCCTGCGTGTCACGCAGAGCGCCGTCGATGTTCCGCGACGACGAGAATTCAAGGAAAATCTGGGCCTGTCCGGCACTGGTATCGGATTCAATACTTTCCAGATCCGCAATCGATCCGAGCCTGCGCTCCAGAGGTGTGGTGACGGATGTCGCCATCTGCTGCGGGTCCGCGCCCGGCTGGGTGGCCACGACCATGATGGACGTTGTGGTCATGTCCGGCATCGTGGCGACAGGCAGGAGCGGATAGCAGATGAACCCCGCCATGAAGATGGCAATGGACATCAGTGTCGTCGCGACCGGGCGGTCTATGAACAGGCGGCAGAAATTCATGCGGCCAGTTTATCCATAAAACCGCGCCGAAGGTCATTACTGATAGGACACAAAATGTCAGTTATCCGCCGTGCAGGGAGTCAGAAATCGGGCATTCCCGCCGGCTGGGCGGAGGGCTGGGTCATATAATACCGCTCGGCCAGCCGGGGTGGTAGCAGGTCCATCAGTCGGGAGCCCATGACCAGCCAGGACGGGAAGATTACCCGTCGCGTCTGACGCAGCGTGCCGCGCAGGATCCGGCGGACGGTCTCTTCCGTGGACACCAGACCCGGCATCGGAAAACGGTTCTGCTTTACCATGGCCGTATCGACAAATCCGCAGCACACGCTGGTCAGGCTGATGCCAAAGCGCTGCAGATGGGCGGCATTGGCCACGATGAAACGGTCCAGCGCGGCCTTGGACGCGGAATAGGAGGGGGTGCCGGGATAGCAGACGAATCCCGCGACGGACGCCATCACGCAGATCCGCCCCCGAAGGTTCTCGCCATTCCGCTGCTGCCTGCGCATGGCCGCCACGACCGGAAAGAACGTGTTGAGCGTTCCAGTCAGGTTGGTGTCGAGCATCTCCCACACGCGCTCTTCACGTTCCAGCACCAGACCGTCATCGGCTTCAGGAGGCAAACCCCCCGTGATGCCTGCGCAGAGGAACGCCATGTCGAGCCGCTCGCCGGAAGCGGTTGCGATCCAGTCCGCCATGCCCTGCCGGTTTCGTGTGTCCAGAACGGCTGGGACTGCTCTGGCGCCCTGTTTGTCGCATTGCCGGGCCGTTTCCATCAGGCCGTCTGCCGCATGATCGCAAAGTTGCAGGGAAACGCCGGGGCGGGCCAGCTTCAGGGCAAGACCGCGTCCGATGCCGGATGCGGCCCCTGTAATCAGGATATTCATCCGGCAGAGTCTAACAGAGTGTTTCCGGGATGCGACCCCCGCCGGGGTGAAAACATCTCCTGCCCCTGTGCTTGGTCTGGTTAATTGCAGTCCGAACGGGGTTTCGTGCCTTGCAGAAGCTGCCCTGCAAAGCTGTGGGCCTCCGTAATCATGGCGGCGAGGGTGCCGTTATGGCTGGCGTCATGAATTCGGTGCGTCACGGCGGTTCCGGCGGTGCAGAGACGGGTGACGAGGCGTTTCTGCTGGCTGGTGGAGGTGTGCAGATCCTGCGCGCCGGACTCGATGAGCACGGGCGAGGGCAGGGAGAAGCCGGGATATTTCGCCCAGTCAAAAACCGGCGCCAGCACACGGCTGGCTTCGGGTTCGAGCAGTGTTGCGGGCGTCAGGCCTGAGCGTTTGGCGATTGGGAAGAAATCCGACGCGCACATGGACCCGGCCTCATGCAAAAGGCGCTGTCCCCGGGGCGTAAAGGCCTCGTTGATATCCGTGGACGGATCGGCTTCGACCAGCGACTGCCCGAGCGTCAGTAGTTCCGGCACGGCGGGCGAGAAGCTGCGCGGGTTGGCGGGATGCAGAAGCTCCTGCACTGTCTGTTCGTCGAGATAGGGCGGGGCAGCGGCGATTGTGCCCAAAATCCGCAGATGGGGAGCATAGGTCGAGGCCATCGCGGCAGCGGCGAGGGCTGCCTGACCGCCCTGTGCATGGCCGTTCAGAACCACGTTCTCCGACAGGTCCGGCAGGCGCTCGCGGGCGGCTCGGACGGAATCGAGCACGCTCATGCCTTCCGATCGTGCATTCAGCAGGAGCGGCGCGCCGGGCTCGCCCATGCCGGGATAGTCGGTTGCGACGATTGCAAAGCCCTGACGCAGCCAGCCGTCATAGAAATGGGCCTGCACGGTGCCGATCCCCATGACGGAGGGCGCGCAGGTCAGGTGCAGGCCGCTTTCCCCATGCGCCCAGGCCAGAACAGGCCAGCCGCCTGCCGGGGCACGACCGCGCGGAACCAGAACCTGTGCGGAGACGCGGACGAGCTGCTGCGGATTGCGGGCATCCGTACTGCGATAGGTCAGGCGATAGACCGAGGCCGGCTCATGGGACGGCACGGAGTCCAGCCGGATGGCCTGCCCGGCCGAAACCGGAGCGCTGACGGACCAGTTGTCGCCCTCGTCATCCGAGGCGCAGCCGGAGAGGGCGGCTCCTGCCGTCAGCAGCATCAGAAGCGATGCGAGGGCGGTCAGTCCGGGAAGGCGGCGCTCCGGTTTGCGGCGAAAAGAGCGGTACGGCATGAGAGGTCTGTCTCCGACGGGGAGCGTCTCTCATAGCAGCGCTCTGCGTCCTGTGGGAGCGGCCATGTCCTGTTCCGGAACCGGGCCGGACTTGGAGAGCCGCGCATCCGGCGCTACAGAGAAGACCTCTGACGAGCCGGTCCGACCCGATCGGATCTGATACAACGAGGATATCCCCGCCATGACCGACACCATTCCCGATCGTCTCTCCGCCAGCCCGGACAGCCCGTATTACAACGAAGAGCTGCTCTCGCGCGGCATCGGTGTCCGTTTCAAGGGCGAAGAGCGTACCACTGTCGAGGAATACTGCATCAGCGAAGGCTGGGTCCGTCTGGCCGTTGGCAAGACGCTGGATCGTCGTGGTCGCCCGATGACGATCAAGGTTACGGGACCGGTTGAGGTCTGGATCAAGGACTCCGAAGAAGAAGCATGATGACACAGGCCGGCTCCGCACCGATCGCACCCCGCCGCATCGTCATCGACACCGATCCGGGTCAGGACGATGCGGTTGCCATCCTGCTGGCGCTGGCCTCGCCGGAACTGATGGTCGAGGCCATCACGACCGTTGCCGGCAATGTGCCCGTTGCCCTGACGACGAAGAATGCCTGTGCCCTGCTCGAACTGGCAGGCCGCACCGATATTCCTGTTTTTGCAGGTGCGGCTCGTCCCCTGCATCGCGCGCCCATCAGCGCCGAGCACGTTCATGGCGAAACGGGCATGGCCGGCGCCGATCTTCCCGAGCCGACTCTGCGGCCGCAGGCGATTGATGCCGCGACCTGGCTCGTGGACATGCTGCGTCGTGAACCCGAGGGCGCGATCACGCTCGTCTGCCTCGGCCCGATGACGAACCTGGCTCTGGCGTTGACCCATGCGCCGGATATCGCGTCCCGGATCGCGGGAGTCGTGGCCATGGGCGGGGCCCAGCGCGAAGGCGGCAACATCACGCCGACCGCAGAATTCAATTTTTTCGTGGACCCTCATGCGGCCCGGATCGTCATGCATTCCGGCATCCCCATCACGCTCCTGCCGCTGGATGTGACGCATCGCGCCATTGCGACCCCAGCACGTCTGGCGCCGATTGCCGCGGTCGGCACGCCGGTGACGAACATGGTGGTGCGGATGCTGGGCGCGGAAGACCGCTTCGAGAAGCTGAAATACGGCTGGGAGGGCGGTGCGCTGCATGATCCGCTCACCATCGGCTGGCTTCTGAAGCCGGAACTGTTCTCGGGGCGCGACTGCAATGTGGAAATCGAGGTCGACGCGCCGCTGTGTGTGGGTCAGAGTGTTGTTGACCTGTGGAACGTAACCGATCGCGTTCCGAATGCGTTATGGATCAATGACGTTGATTCAGACGCCTTCTATTCCCTTCTGACGGAAAGACTTGCCCTTCTGGACTAGACTCTTTCCGTCGTACAATGACGTTGGAGTAACCGAACATGGCAGACCCGACCCAGCAGGATCGCTTCTCAGTCGTCATCGTTGGTGGCGGTGCCGCCGGCATCACCATCGCAGCCCAGCTCAGGCGCGAGCGCGCCAATCTGTCGATAGCCATCATCGAACCGTCCACGACTCACGCTTACCAGCCGGGCTGGACCCTTGTGGGCGCGGGCGTGATGACGCTGCCCGAAACGCTGCGGCAGGAAGGCGGCCTGATTCCGCGCAATGTCACGTGGCTGCGCGACAGCGTTGAGAGCTTTCAGCCCGAAGCCAATACCGTGACGCTGAAAAGTGGCCGCGTTGTCGAGTATCGCCGTCTGGTTGTCTGCCCCGGCCTTCAGCTCGACTGGGACAAGATCGAAGGCTTGCCCGAAACGCTGGGCCGCAATGGTGTGACGTCCAACTATTCGCGCGAGACGGCTGCTTATACTTGGGAATGCATCCGACATCTGGATGGTGGCAAGGCTCTGTTCACGCAGCCGCCCATGCCAATCAAATGCGCCGGTGCGCCGCAAAAGATTGTCTATCTGGCGTGTGATCACTGGCGTCGGGAAGGTTCGCTGCATCGCACGAAGGTCGATTTCTCGCTGGCCGGAAACGCGCTGTTCGGTGTGCCGTATTTCGTCCCTTCGCTTCAGCGCGAGATCGACTATTACGGCGTGAACCTTCATCTGAAGGAAAACCTGATCAAGGTGGACGGTGAGAAGCGCGAGGCCACGTTCCAGATCGTCGGAACGGACCAGACCGTGGTGCGCCAGTTCGATATGCTGCATGTCGTGCCGCCGCAGAGCGCTCCGGATTTCGTCAAGAAAAGCCCGCTCGCCAATGACGCCGGCTGGCTGGACGTCGATCCGACCGTTCTGCGTCACAAGACCTATGACAACATCTTCGGAGCCGGTGACGTTCTGGGAACCAGCAATGCCAAAACGGCCGCTGCTGCCCGCGAACAGGCTCCGGTTGTCGTGGAAAACCTGCTGGCTTCGCTCGATGGCCGCCCGCAGATGGGCAGCTATGACGGTTATGGCGCCTGCCCGCTGACGGTGTCTTACGGCAAGGTCGTGCTGGCCGAGTTTCTGTATGGCGGCAAGGTCGCGCCGAGCTTTCCCTATGACCAGCGCAAGCCCAGCCGCTTCGCCTGGTTCCTCAAGACGGAAGTCTTCCCCCGTCTGTACTGGTACGGAATGCTCAAGGGCTACAACATCAAGGTCAAGCACACGCCCAAAGAGACGGGCTGACCTTTTCCCTTACCGGGAGCTGGAACGGGAAACGGGACGGATAAAATCCGTCCCGTTTTTTTTATGCCTGCGTGCGGGACGACAGACAAAAAAAGAGGGGCTGAAGCCCCTCTTTTCCATTGTTCCGTCTGACCGGAGGATCAGAAATGAACGCCGAGGTTCATCTGGAAGGAACGGCCGATGATCGCATCGTAGTAACGCGTCAGGCTGACTGCACCGGGGTACTTCGGCAGCGCGTTCGTGATGTTGTTCACCATGAAATTTGCGCTGAAGTTCCGGGTGATTTCGTAGCCAACCGTCAGGTTGAACATGGCGAAGGACGGACGTTTGTTGGCAAAGTACTGGGTCGCAGGGACCTGGACCGCGTAGTGGGACGGACCATACCAGAGGGTCTGCCACTGAAGGGTGAACGGACCACGGATATAGTTCGCGTTAAGCGTGAAGTTGTCGTTGGGCGAGCCTGTCGTGCCGGTCAGCAGATAGGTGTTGCCCAGATAGCTCTGCTGGCTCTTGAGATAGTGGACATAGTTTCCGGTCAGGCCGATTTCACCAGCCGAGGACGGCAGGCCAAAGCGTGACAGCGGAGTATTGTATTCGATATTGGCCTGCAGAGCCTGCGTCTCGTAGTTGGCGATGTTGTAATAGCCGGCCGTGAAGTTCTCGAGCTGGCCGTCTGCTCCGCGTGTGAAGGCCGCGCAATAGGCGTTGCCCGGACCATAGGACGTCGAGTCGTAGCAGCCGTCCATGATGTCCTGGGCACCAAGATACGTGATCGCGTTGTTGATCTTCACGTCCACGAAGGAGCCGCGGAAGTCGAAACCACGGATGAAGTGCGGACGAAGTTCCAGGGTGCCGGTGTAGCTGGTGGAGACTTCGTTCTTCAGCTTGCTGTTACCACCCGCAGTTCCCTGCACGGTGAAGTTGTTGAAGTTGGACTCGAACGGCTGCTTGATTCCGGCCTTGGCGCAGTTGGCTGCACGCACGGCGGGGTTCGGGCCGGCATTGAGGCCAGCGGACGAGCAGGGATCGATACCGTCTTCGTAGTCCGTGCTCTGCGGCGCGAACAGTTCGGTAACGGACGGGTTACGGACCGAACGGGCATAGTTGCCGCTCAGGCCGATATCCTGCGTCGGCCACCAGGCTCCACCGAACATGTAGGTCCAGTAGCCGCCGGTCATGCTGTTGTTGATGTAACGGCCGTTCGCCGTGGCGGACAGGCTGTAGACACCAGGAACGTGCATGTTGGGTGAGACCAGCGGAACATCAAGTTCGCCGAAGACTTCATGCGTGTGATACGCGCCACCCGTGGGCGGAAGCGAGGTCGAGTTGCCGTACTGCAGGTACGAACCGTCGTCCTGTTCCCAGCCGCGGGAGAAGGCACCCGGGTTGAAGCGATAGCCTTCGCGGCGGTGCTCGTAACCGATATCCCAGCGCACGTCGCCGGCGGGGAGCCGCATGACCGTGCTGGAGATTTCGGCCTGAAGGTCACGCTGTGCGTTGGCGTTCTTCTGGTGCGCGTCGGCGATGATGTAATCCCGTGCCGCCGGTGTGGACTGGCCGTTGCCGAACGGATTGAACGGGGCGCAGGTGGAACTGCGGGTCTTGATGGGGGCGCTGGTGTAGCCGGGTGCGCAGACGATGTTGCCGCTGGCGTCCGTCGTGGCGTCGAGCGCGTTGATGAGGTTCTGCGTGACGATGGAAGGCTGCCACGTATCGTTCAGATAGCGGCTGTATTCACCCCGGACTTTCCAGTCGAAGTGACGGCCGACGGCGTCGAAGTCACCGTTCAGACCGCCCTGGAAGCGGTACATCTGCATCGTCGTCTGATACATGCCCGCATCCAGGTCCTGGTTCAGACGCGACATGTAGAACGTATCGGTCGGCAGGCCAGCTGCGGACAGGGCGTTCACGATCGACGTGCGTGCGGCCGAGGACAGATACGGATTGTTGGTGCTCAGTGCGTAGGCACCGTTCACTTCACCATAGTTATGGTAGTTGTCCATCGTCAGCGGATCGGCGAAGAGCGGCGTATTCCAGGTGCCCTGGGCCACTTCGCTGGATGCGGTGCCGCGTGCGTACCAGCCCTGCCACGTCGCGTGGATATGGTCGGTGATGTCGTAATGGCCGAGCAGGGTCAGGTTCAGCTTCTGGGTCGGGGCATAGAGCTGGCCGTAATCCTGAAGTGCCGTTGCGTTACCGCCCACGACCGTTGTCGGGCTCTTGGTGGCGTAGTTCCACGTCATCGGGACGAGGGACTGGCCATTGCTGCTGAACATCAGGGGCTGGCCAGCAGCATTGGAAATGCCGCTCAGGACCTGGCCGCCGTAGACTGGTGGGCTATCGCCGGTCAGCTGCGGAACACCGGTGACGGATGCGATGACGTTACGGGCGCCGCGGGCAAAATCATAGGTGTAGGGCGACGTTGAACCAATGGGCTCACGGACATAGGTCGTGGCATTCCGGCCGGTCAGGTTGATCCGGTCATTGTCGAGCATGCCGCCCTGGTTGCGGTATTCGACGTCGAATACCATGCCACCTTTACCGTGGTCGAAGTCATGGCCGACCTTGAAGGTGATTTTCTCGCCGGGCGCATCAAGCCTCTGGCTCCAGTTGCCCTGGGCATTGAAGTCCACGCCGGTGAAGTGATCGTCCAGCTGGTAGTTGACCACACCTGCGACGGCATCCGCACCATAGGCCGCGCCTGCGCCGCCCAGCTTGGTGTCCACGCCCTTCAGCAGGGATGTCGGAATGGCACTGATATCAACCTGCGAGCCTGAACCTGCGCCGTAGAGCGAGGCTGTCTCGCCGCCCACCATACGCATGCCGTCAATCAGCGTCAGCGTGCGCTGGCTGCCGAGGTTCAGCAGTGAGGTATAGGACTGGCCCGCACCAAAGCTGCCCTGGGTGCCGATCGGAGAGTTGTCGCCGATACCGAAAGCCGGGTTTTCACGTATCAGCGCGATGCCGATATCGGTGTAACCGCGCTTCTTGATCTGGTCGGCGCTGAGCGAGGTTCCGGCCATGACATTTGTCAGGCGCGTCTGGGACAGACGTGTACCGGTGACCGTGACGACTTCAGCTGCGTCCGAAGCTTCCGTTCCCTGCTGCAGCACCTTGCTGTTCGTCTGGGTGACCGGAGCAGTCGCCGTCGCGGTTGCAACCGGGGCTGCGGCAGTGGCTGCCGGAGCGGCGACGGGTGCAGTTCTGGCTGTCGTGGCAGCCTTTACCGGAGCCTTTTTCCTGGCTGCGCTCTTGTGAGCGGAAACATGTTTTGCGGGTGCGGTCGTGGTGGTCTGGGCGTGAGCACTGACACTTGGCAGGACACTGTAAGAAATGCCTGCCATCAGGAACATCCGGACAACCGTCCGGGGTGCAGGTGTGCGTCTTTTCAGTGAATGTTGCACAGAGGTGGTCATCGCGGCCGTGGTCCCTTCTCGAATAAGGTCGCAAGAAAGTTTTGTATCTCTGGCAGCATTTTCATCGGAAACCGAAACGGTGTGCAATCTTTTTGCTACAAGAATGCAACATGCATGTCACATGTCATGAAAGGCGTTGCGCTTATGTCACATTCCGTTTTTCTTGAAGTATGTGTCAAAAAAATACAGAAAGAAAATCTAAATATATAATAAGAGATATTTTTGTTGTGTTGTTATTTTGTAAGTAAACTATATATGAAAATATGTAATCAAATTTCTATTTTGGTTTATTTTTTTATTTGTAATGTTTGTTTCATAATTTATTTTAATCGTATTTATTATCCAATTTTTCTGGATTTTTATTTCAATTTAAACTCTCGTGAAGTTCTTGGGTTGTCATTCTGTATTTTTGGCAATGTTACTTAGTCACGGTTTGTCATGGTGTCTTTCCTAGGGATCTTTCATGGCGTGATTGTTTGAAAACCAAGGAAAAATCGGTTTGTTCAGCTCTTTTGCGAACTATTAACAAGAACGGAGTGTTGTTACCCGATTCTATATCCTGTTGCGGTTCCCATAACAGGGCTGCGCGAACGGGTGGGCCAGTTCGGATCTGAACTGAACAGCAGTTTGTTCTGAAGTTTTAATGAAAGCGGCAGGGCTTATCCACGGTCGGCTGTTCGTCGGTCTGGATGACCATCAGTGTGACGGGGCCGTCACCGATATTTCCGGCGAAATGACCGATATGTCCCTTTGCATCCCTGCGGCTCATCTGGTCCTCGCCAAGAGAGACGTCGCCAGGCCCCATGACGACTTTCTTTCCGTCCATGGCCGTAACGTACCAGGATCCCTTCAGCGGAATGATCCACTGGACTTTCGGATCGGGGTGCCAGCTTCCATCCCAATGGGCAGGTTGCACGGTGGAAATGATGTGCGCGTTGCCTTCATGCACATGATCCTGCCATTGCGGGCCGGCAGGTTTGGACATGGTTTTCAGATCGTAATCATGGAAAGGGCAGCGGGTCATGTGGCTGACGCCGTCATGATCCGTCCAGTTGTGCCAGTACCAGGCTGTCGGCGGAGTGGGATCGGCTGCATGGGCGCTCCCGAAAACGGAAGCGGCCAGCAGGGCCGCGGCCAGAGGAAGAAAACGGGTCATGCATCTGATCCTTTATTCGGGGTGGCACGCGGGGGCGGCTGGTAACGGTCCATAGGGGCGATATCGTTGAAGCGTTCCTGATGGGGGGTACAGACCAGTTCCACGATCATGCCCCAGGGCGTGCGGCCGTAGCAGAACATGTTGCCCGGCGCGGCTTCGAGGGAGGGCTGACCCTGCGGTTCGGTCAGGAGCGTGCCGCCCGCTTCCCGGAAACGGTGACAGGCGGCATGGATATCATCGACATAGACTGCGAAATGCTGAAGGCCCCAGTCACACGGACGTGCGGCCTCGCGCTGGTCCGGGCCCTTCATTTCGAAGAGTTCGATCCCCGGACCATGTCCGAGCGCCATCATGCACATCTCGATGACGGCGGTGCCCTGAGGCAGGCCGAGGATCTTTTCCGTCTCCGGGCCTTTCTGGGGCCTGGTGCGGGTGACGTTGCGGTAGAGGGCGACGGCGCCAAACGCTTCTTCAAGGAAGCGGATGGCGGCGTTGATGTCCGGGACGGTGACGCCGACATGGTCAATGCCACGCGGCAGGCCTGAATGCTCTTTGTTCAAGGGGGAGATCCTCCGTTCTGGAAGATCTCAACCCCTGAGGAAACGCCCGGTTGCCAGAATGTGTGTCACATTGCTGCAAACCATGTCAGAGGCCTGTAGAGGGGGCCCTGGCTCAGGCCTCGTCGATCGGGCGCTTGGGTAGCAGGGCCGGGACGAAGACCATTGTGCAAAGCAGCGTGCAGCCGAGGGACATCAGCAGCAGACGCCCCATGCTGGCTGTGCCCGGATGGCCCGAACGTGCGAGCGAGCCGAAAGCCGTTGCGGTCGTGAGCGCCGAGAACAGTACCGCGCGCGCCGTCGGCGAGGTCAGCGGACCCTTCACGCCTTCGCGCCAGTTCATGACGAAATAGATGTTGAACGACACGCCCACGCCCAGCAGCAGGGGCAGGGCAATGATGTTGGCGTAGTTCAGCGTCTCCGGCACCGTGACGACCAGAATGACCGTCAGCAGGGCGGACATCAGCAGCGGCGCCATGACAAGGGCCGCATCCAGCAGGCGGCGCAGGACGACCAGCAGGATGATGGCGATCATGATGAGCGCGCAGATGGCCGCGACCGTGAAGGCATGGACGATCGTGTTGGCGCTCTCCGTGATCTCCATCGCGGGGCCCGCGACGTCCGGATTGACGGAGCGCAGTTCCCTGACGAAGCGATGCAGAACCGGCGTTTCGGACATCTGGCCCTTGGGATGGATCGTCAGGCGGGCACGACCGTCTGGCAGGACATAGTCCTGACGCACATCCTGCGGGATGCTCTCCATCGTGACCGGCGTGGGCTGGAGCGCCGTGCGCAGCATCGACAGTTCGTCAGGTAGGAAGCGCGTCAGGGATGTGCTCGCCTGAAGCAGTGTGCTGTCCTGGGCCGTCGAGAGCGTGTGCAGGGCCTGACGGATCTTTTCCAGCGGAGCGGGGAGCTGATCCTTCACGGCATCGAGCTTCTGCGCGGCCGTAACGGCGGCAGCGCGGATGGCCGCGGCGTCCGGCGCGGGTGCAGGATTGGGCACCGTGATGGTCGGCAGCAGGATGGAGGCCGTGTCCTCGATCATGGCCAGCTTGGTCTTCTGGTCATCGGGAACCAGCGCGCCAAGCCAGAGCACGTCATGCACGCTCGGCAGTTTCGAGAACTCGGCGGCCTGTTTCGCGGCTTCCGCGAGGTTCGGGGTCAGGACCTGTGCGCTGTAGGGCGTGGTGAGCGGGTTGGCTTCCAGCAGATGCAGGGCGCGCATGCCCTCGGTGTTCGGGTCTTTCGTGTGAAGCGGATCGGCATCGAACTTCAGGAGCGGCATGAGGGCCAGCCCCACGATTCCGAGCAGTGCGAAGACGCCGACGACCTTGTGCCGCTTGTGGCGCAGGAATGCGTCTGCGGGGGCCATGAAGGCAAAGCCCGGGGTGCCATTGCCCAGTTTCGCATGGAAAATGGACAGAAGGGCCGGCAGCAGCGTCATGGTGCAGAAGAAGGCGATCAGCATGCCGAAGCCTGCGATCAGGCCGAGCTGTGCCACACCGATGAAGCTCGTGGGATAGAACGCCAGGAAGCCCGCGGCTGTCGCGAGGGCTGCGACAAGGATCTGTGCGCCGCTTTCCTGACCCGTCAGGATGATGGCGTCATGCAGAGACGGGTGCGAGCCGTCCGGATTGCGCTGTCCGCGCAGGCGCACACTGTACTGGATGGCAAAATCGACGGCGATGCCGACGAACAGGATCGCGAAGGCCACCGAGATCAGGTTCAGTTCACCGACCGCCAGAGCTGCAAAGCCCGTCGTCAGGAGCAGGCCGCTGATGAGGGTCAGCAGGATGGGGATGATGACGCGCGGGGAGTGGACAGCGAGGATCAGCCAGACCGCCACGAGGACGAGCGAGATGACGAGGCCCAGCACCATGCCGTGTGCGACGGTGGAGAACTCTTCGTCCGACAGCTTCACTTCACCGGTGATGATGCCCGACGCCTGCTTCGTCTTCACAAATTCGAGATTGTTGATCGCCTGCCGCATGGCGGTCGTGGCGCCCTCGCCCGGCTGGAAAGAGCTGTAGTCGAGCTTCGGCTGCGTGACGACGAATTCGTACTGCGAGCCCAGCTCTGCCAGCTTTCCAATCAGCAGGTTCTGCCAGGACATGTCCTGCGGATGGCCATTTGCCGCGGCTGTCAGGGCGTTGGCGAAACCGTCCAGCGCGCCGTTGAAGCCGCTCGGAATCCCCTGTCCGGCCTTGATGCCCTCGCCGATCAGGCCCAGCGCGCCAAACAGGCCACGGGCGGACGGATCAGCCGCCAGCGTGCCAAGGAAGGGCTGCGCGGAGACGATCGAATCCAGCAGGGGCTCAAGGTCCTTCGTGTCGAGGAACAGGAAACCGTGGCTGTTATAGAAGGCGTTGTCGCCGGGCAGGCTGACCGTCTTGAAATGCGTGTGGTCCTGACCCAGCGTCGCAGCGAGCTGTCTCGCGGCCATGCGTCCCTGTTCGGGGATGCGGCTGTCGATGATGGCGACGAGCTGGTTGCTGTCCTGCGGGAACAGGCGCGTCAGCTCCATGCTCCGCTTTTTCCACGGCAGAGTGTTGGCAAACATCTTGCTCGTGTCAGTCGTTACACTGATCCGTGTGACACTCAGGGCAACGCAGCCAGCACAGAGCAGTGCGAACAGCGCCAGAACAAGGGGCGCACGACGCGCGCAGACGGCATTCAGCCGACCGGTCAGATCCGAAAACATGGGGCCTACCCTTAACAGAACGTGCAGCGTTTCCCTACCCCATCCTGACATTTCAGCGATCCTGAGGCAGAAGGAAAGCCATGACATGGACTCTTCCCGGCCCCGCGACTTACGAAAGTGTGATTCGGAACAGTGTTTTCCGTGCTTCCGCCGCCCCGGTGGAAGATGAAGCCGCCGCCATGGCCTTCTTGCGCGAGGTGGCCGTCCTGGATGCGACCCATAACTGCTGGGCTTTCAAAACGGGCCAGCGCTTCCGGTGCAGCGATGACGGAGAGCCGGGGGGCACGGCGGGGCGACCGATTCTGTCTGCCATCGAAGGGCAGGATTTCGACAATGTCATGATCGTCGTCACACGCTGGTATGGCGGCGTGCAGCTCGGGGCCGGGGGGCTTGTCCGGGCCTATGGCGGCGCGGCGTCGGCCTGTCTGCGCGAAGCGGACCGGATCGAGCGGATCGAGACCGTGAATCTGCGGTTTCACTGTCCGTTTTCCAGCTTTGCGATGGTGGAATCGAAGATCGATGGCTGGCGTGCGACCCGGCTGGAATGTGATTTCGATGGGGAAGGCGCCTGGATGACTCTGGCTGTGCCTGTCGCAGAAGCGGAGGCCATCACGGACTGGCTGCGGGATCTGACACGGGGACAGATGGACATCACGCGACCTAATTAAAAACTAAAACAAATCGTATAAATTATTTAAAACTATGACGATTGATGTTTTTTCGGCTCTGCCTAATGTTCTGCGAACCCCGTCTGGAGTTTTCAGGGCATGTCGCGTCATCATTCATACCGGAACCGGTCCCTTCTGGCCCTGATGGCGCTGGAAATCTGCGCACCGCATGTGGCTGTGGCAGCTCAGCCCTCATCACCCGCAGCGCCGGTGACGCCTGCGCAAGTCACGCAGACGGAGGAATGGATCCATGTCCCGTCTACGGAACGTCCGCCCATCCAGAACTATCCCCATGCCGGTGTCGTGGGTCAGCCGCGCCGTGTCGTGGCCAGTCAGAACCATGCGCCGCAGGGACGTCAGGGTCCGTGGGGCGCGTTCAGCTACGGCAACGGCGAATCAGCGGGCTTCGGGCCGGTTGGTCGTTATGGTGTGGCGCCCTGGGCGGAAGACTGGAGCTTCCTGCGGGATAAAAGCCGCCGGGACGATCCGTTCGATCCGCTCAAGTTCATCGCCCTGAACGATGCAAAGACGATCTGGCTCTCCTTTTCCGGCGAGACGCGGCTACGAAACTGGTATGAAGAGACGCCCTTTCTGGGAAAGAAGGGCGGTAGCAATTCCGGCCGTTTCGGCGTGCGGAACCTGTATGGCGCGGATTTGCATTTAGGCGAGCATGTCCGGCTGTTTGGGCAACTCATCAACGCCGATGCAGGCGGCTGGAAAGGCTTTGGTTACAACACGACGTACCGCAAGCGGCTGGATCTTCAGCAGGCTTTCATCGAGTTCAAGGGCAAGCTGGCGGGGGCGCAGACCGGCTTCATGTTCGGTCGTCAGCAGTTCCTCGATGCGCCGTCCTACGTTCTGTATAACCGCGAGACGCCCAACGTGCCGCTGTCTTGGAATGGTGGCCGCATCTATGCGATCTGGCCCAATATCCGGGTGGATGCGTTCGATTTCGTCCAGACCAAAACTGACGCGACCCTGATGTTCCATGACACGGAAGATTACGGCACACGCCTGTATGGCGGCGATATCACGGCTCTCGTGCCGCAGTTCTCCATTGGCGGAGAAACGGTGCACTCGTTTCTGGACATCTTCTATTACGGATACCGCTATGGCGGCAGCCTGTCAGTCGTACCGCTCGCATCTGGCTCCCTGAAGGGGACGTCCTCACGCGGGAATGTGGGTTTCCGCTGGTACGGTACCGCTGCGTCCTTCGAATATTCTTTCGGAGGGCTCTATCAGGACGGAACGTTCCAGAAGTCCGGGAGCGAGCACAAAAGTGCTGTCCAGGCCTATTCGGTCAACACGATCGTGGGATACCGCCATACGCCGTCTCCGCTGCATCCGTTCATCGGCGTTCAGGCGGATCTGTATTCCGGCGGCGCGGACGGAACGAACGGGCCGGTCCAGACCTATATGGCGCCCTTCAATCCGCAGACGAACTATCTGGACACCACGACCTATATCCAGCCGTCCAACCTCGTCAGTGTTTCACCGGTCCTCAGTGTCACGCCCTGGAAAGGCTTTGCGAGCATCCAGTTCAAGGTGCCGTTCATGTGGCGGGACAATGCGGATGGCGCGATCTGGAACTCGTCCGGTCCGTACACATTCTCGAAGACCTATCACGGTGGTTATATTGGTGTGGTGCCGCAGGCGTCGCTCAAGCTCCAGCTCAACCGGCATCTGACCTGGCAGATCTATGGCGCACGGTTCATGGCCTCGAACGGGCTGCATGCGGCCGGCGGCAAAAGCGGAAGCTACGCCCAGTCCAATGTCGTGTTCCGCTTCTGAGGCGTCTCAGTTCAGGACGGGCGGGCCGGATTCGGCCGCTGGAAAGACCTCTGGCAGGACAGGGGAGAGGGCGGCGATAACGGCCTGTGCCGAGAAACGGGTTTTCAGAAGCCGCCGTCCGGCCCGGACCTGTTTTTGGCCTGTCGCGGAGTCCAGAAAAGCGGCAATCCGTTCCGCGAAGTCGGAGGGCGTGTCTGCGATGGAGGCGTGCCATGCCGGGTCTGCCGGGTCCACCAGACCTTCGGCAGCAATCGGGGTCATGACGACGGGCAGGCCGACGGCCCAGGATTCAAGCACCTTGCCCTTGATCCCCGCACCAAAGCGGAGCGGCGCCACGCAGACGGATACGTCCGCCAAAGCGTCCTGAAGGTCCGGCACGGCGCCCACGATCTCCACGTCCTCCGCCGCCAGAGTATGGATGGCATGGGGCATGGCGCTTCCGATCAGGCGGCAGTGCAGACCCGGAATGACCTGGCGCAGACGCGGCATGATCGTCAGGACGAGCCATTTCGCTGCGTCCAGATTGGGATCATGGGCGAAATGCCCCACGAAAGCGATGACGGGAGCCTCTGGCGTGCGGCGCCGGCGGGAAGAGACCGGCACGGCCCAGGGCACGACATGGACATTGGCCGTGGGCACGGTCCGCGAGAGGCGCTGCGCCTCGATGGCAGAATGCGTCAGAACAAAATCCGCCAGCCAGGCGCACATGTTCTCCCGGACTTCCAGACGGCTGGCGAACCGTTCGAGTTCGGGCCGGGATTCGACAGCGGCCTGACGGTGCAGACGCAAGGAGGCCAGATCGGCAACGCTCCAGATCAGCGTGGCAGTCGGGGCGAAGGCGCGGGTCAGGGCGGAATAGCTCTCCGCATTGTTGAGGCGGTGCAGATAGACCACCTCAAGCCCGCTTCCGAGTTGCCGGAGTGCTTCTTCCGGACATGGAAAGACGGGCGGCATCAGACATTCGATGCCCTGCTGCTCCAGCCGCATGCGGTCCTCTTCGCTGGGAGAGAGACGGGAAGCCATGAAGCAGCACCGGTAACCGAGATTCCGGATGGTGTGGAGATGGGACAGGACCGCAACCGAACCGGCATCCCGCTCAGGATCGGGAGCGCGGTCGTCAATGAAGAGGGCGACGGGACGTGGGGCCGTCGTCTGCGCCGGATCGGTGCTGTCTGCTTCCGTGGGATGGAGACGCTGCGCCTGCCGGGCCTGTTCCCGCTCGCGCATCGCTGTCAGTTCTGCGGCGTCCCGGGTCCTGAGGCGCTCGGCTTCGCTTATGAGGAATGTCAGGGCTTCTGCCCGTTCGGGGGGCGCATCCAGTCCGCGCAGGATACCGGAAAAATGGGTTTTCAGATCCGCAGACAGATTGGCTGTGCCCGGGATCGTGAAGGGTGTTCCGAAACGCTCCTCGCCATGCCGGAGTTCGATCACGTGATCCGTCAGTGGATCGATCGGGGAAGAAAAGGCATGATGGAAGCCATGCCGCCCCGTCCCGAAACCCGCGTCCCGCAGGTCGGCGCGGAAACGGTTGGCGGCGATGCGTCCGGCGGGTTGTCCGTCTACCCAGACCGTCAGCCAGACTGTGCGGTCCGGGCAGGCCTCATCGCGGACCCATCCTGCAACGTGATACCGGTCCGCCACGTCGAACGCGCCCACCAGCGATGAGGGCAGGGGCGGGATGCGGACCGGCGAACCAGTCAGCGGGCGGCCTTCCCGCGCATCGGTGAATTCGACCAGCGCGCCTTCATGCGGCAGCGGAACCGGCCACACTTTCTGAAAGGCGTAGTTTCCGTGCCATTCCCCGCCGCGCAGATCGGCCCTGAAGCGGTCAGCATCGACTTCGTCCACCAGTTCGCCGTCAACATGGACCTGAATACGGACCGGCATGTCCGGCCACGCCGGTTCGAGGGCCCATCCGGCAAACTGCTCGCGGTCACAGACATCGACATAGCCGACAAGGGAGACGGTCAAGGCGTAGCGTTTCCTAAGGTTCAGGCCGCTGCGCCGGTCAGGTCCCTGTCGTCACGGGCTGGAGCAGAAGAACAGAGACGACGGTGGATGGCTTCCAGTTCGGCGCCCCCTTCGAGACGGGGGGCACAGTACCGGGGCGCCCGGTCTGGCAGATCAGGGTAAAGGGTTCTGTACTCTTCGGCATTGTGGAACATGCCACGGGATCCGTCGTCGAGAAAACTTTCGGATGGCGCGCCTTCTGCCAGCAGAAGATCATGGTTTTCAAGTTCGACGTGAATGTAGCGGATCGTCTCCGGCCGTTCGATCTGGATAATCGATGTACCGTTCACGAGATGAAGAGCGGGGACCAGGAACCCGTCGATGAACATGGCATGCAGGGGGGAAATCATCAGGTCCCGCCGGGGCAGTCCTTCCGCCAGGGCGCCGGCCCGGATCAGGATCGGGAGGATGTCACGGTTGCCATAGGCGAAGAGGGGATCATAGGCGCGGCGCCCGATCCAGTGCACCGGGCGGACCTGGCCACTCGCGGTCAGGACGGGGTCGCCGATTTCCAGATCCTCGACCGGCCGCTCGCCTTGCGGGGTCGCGATCAGGGTGCCCGGACAGTAACACGGCGTACCGAATCCCATTTCGAGGTAATTTCCGGCGGCAGCCTGGGTAAAATAGAGCGGAGAGGTAAAATCTCCCTGAACGGCGATATCCTTGACCATGGTCGTTCCGGAAAAGACTTCCAGTCTCCCGGTAACACCGTCCTCATCAGGGATGACAGTCGCACTGACTGTTCCCCCTGTGGCGCTGATATCGGTAAAAATAAGGGCTGCGGATGTCTGGACCGTAATGGGGCTTTCCAGGGATACGCCAGAATCGAGTTGCAGAACCCCGCCGCTGCTGACCGAGATATCGGACAGGATGGCGCCACTATGGGCGATCACCATGCCGCCATTGGATACCGTGGCATTCCGGACCGTGCCGTCAACCACAAGCAGGCCATCGGACTGGACGGACACATCCTCGCTCGTCCCTTCCACGTCCTGTTCTGCCTGGAAGTGGAGTGTCTCATAGCGCCAAGACGTAATGTCGTCCGCGAGGTAGAAAAGTGCGGATGAACCCTGAAGAACTGTATCAGTCGCGGAGCCGCCGGCTTCGATTGTTGAAAGGGCGTCACCCCCCACATGAACATCGCTGACATACCCGCCGTTTTCGACCGTCTGATAAGCTTTCAGTTCCTCAACATAATAGCGACCACCCACACCGGGAGTGGTATCCACCGCTGATCCCTGGATGGTCGTGTCAAAGGCGCTGCCCCCATTTTGAACGATCTGGTTGGCAGGAGCGTCCAGCGGCGTCCAGCCATTAGCTTGATAATAGAATTCGGACAGGATCTGGGTGTGATCCGCGACGCCACCAGATTGCACAATCTGAGTACCTGCCGAGGTAGGAAGAAATTCGCCGTAGCTGTTACTAACCGTATAACCGTGCACGACCGTATCGACTGCCGATCCGAGCACATATTGCGTCACGCCATTGATGGTCAGTCCCGAGACCGTGGCACCCGCGACAACGGTGATGGAGCCATCTGCTCCGGTTTCAGTTCCGGACGAGGCCTGGGAGGACGTCGAGGACATGGCGCGTGCATTCCTTGGCGGGAAAGGACAATACTCACGCCGCGTCAGGTGCGACCGGATGTCCGGATTTCAAGACTGTTGCTGTGGCAACCATAAACAGTCCGGTCCGGGAGGTGTTGCAAATAAATCGTTAAAGATGATCAGTACAAATGGACGGGAACCAAGCGTCGTCCCCTATTGTTTACTTTGGTTTTGCTCCGGATATTCACGATTCCGTTTTTTCCGTGAACAGTCCGACCAGGTCCGTCAGATGTCCGATCTCACGAAGTTTCAGCCCTGCGGGCGGTTTGACCCGCGCCGAGGCGGCCGAAACGCGCCGGGGCAGGATCGCTTCGCCGAAGCCCAGCTTGGCCACTTCTTTCAGGCGCAGATCGGACTGACTGACCTGCCGGATCTCACCTGACAGCCCCACTTCGCCAAAATAGGCCGCGTTGGGCGATGTAGGCGTGCCCGTCGCTGCGGACACCAGCGCCGCTGCCACGGCCATGTCGGCCGCAGGCTCGTTTATGCGCAGGCCGCCTGCAATGTTGAGATAGACATCCATGTTTGCCAGCTTGAGGCCGCAGCGGGAGTCCAGAACGGCCAGCAGCATGTTCAGTCGCGACGTGTCCCAGCCCACGACAGCACGACGAGGCGCGCCATCTCCGGCTTTAGGGGACAGCAGGGCCTGGATTTCCAGCAGGACGGGACGCGTGCCTTCCAGCCCGGCGAACACGGCTGATCCCGCGATATTGCCGCGGCGTTCGGCAAGGAACAGCGCGGACGGGTTGGGCACTTCGGTCAGGCCGATATCGGTCATGGCAAAGACGCCGATCTCGTCCGTCGCGCCAAAGCGGTTTTTGGCCGCACGCAGGATGCGGAACTGGTGCCCGCGGTCGCCTTCGAAATACATGACGGCATCGACCATGTGTTCCAGAACGCGCGGCCCGGCGAGGGCGCCTTCCTTCGTGACATGCCCGATCAGGATCAGCGCGAAGCCGAGCGTCTTGGCCAGACGGATCAGCTCGAATGCACTGGCCCGGACCTGTGAGACCGACCCCGGTGAGCTTTCCACACTTTCCAGCCACATCGTCTGGATGGAGTCGATCACCACGACCGTATGGGCCCGGTCCTGCTCAAGCGATCCGACGATCTCGCCGACATTGATGGAGGCTGCGAGATCCAGTGAGTCCAGCATTTTCGGGTCGCGGTCCAGGCCCAGCCGCTGGGCACGGATGCGGATCTGGTCCACCGATTCTTCGCCCGAGACATACAGGACACGATGCCCGGACCGGGCCAGAGCGCAGGTGGTCTGGAGCATGAGCGTGGATTTGCCGATACCCGGATCACCGCCGACCAGCACGACGGAGGCCGGAACCAGGCCTCCGCCCAGAACGCGGTCCAACTCGGCAATGCTTGTCGTGATGCGCGGGGGCGGCCGCGTTTCGCCATCCAGCCGGACGGTCTGAAGGGGTCCAGCGCTCAGTTTTCCGGCCTTGCGGGCCGTGGGTTCAACCGTTTCCTCGGCCAGCGTGTTCCACTCGCCGCAGGCTTCGCATCGGCCATTCCATTTCGGATAGGTGGCGCCACAGTTCTGGCAGACGTAACGGCTAGTCGGCTTTTTGGCCAAGATGGATCTCTTCGGTCTGAGGGGAACAAAGCCAGTATATAGGGAGTGCGCTGACACTGATCCAGACGGGGCTTTGCCCCGCACCCCACCAAAGGTCTCGACTTTTGGAAACCCTTGGAATCAGGGTGCAGGGATCAGGATCCCTGCCGGGTCCGGGCAGAGCCCGGGTGCTTACTTGTCGGTCCGCAGGATCAGGCGGGCCAGAAGGCGGGACACCATGATGATCAGCAGAAAGCCCAGAAGCTGGATCAGCATGTTCGGATGGGCCGGCGGGTAGCGGAACATGAGGAACAGCAGGGGCAGCGCGATCAGATAGCTCAGCCCGATGCGCTTCCAGATAATGGGATCGGTTTTGGGGAAGCGGGGCAGCAGGCTCATTTGCGCAGTTCCATGGTGATGGGGCCTTCGCGTCGGCCGTGGGTGAACTGATCGACCATGGCATTGCCGGAGTTCATCAACTCAGAAGCCTCGCCCTGCCAGATCAGGCGCCCGTGATAAAGCATGGCCGCACGGTTTCCGATCCGCTGGGCCGAGGCCATGTCATGGGTGATGGCGATGGCCGTGGAGCCAAGCTTCTGCACGCAGTCCACGATCAGCCCGTCGATCACCGCACCCATGATCGGGTCCAGCCCGGTCGTGGGTTCGTCGAAGAACATGATGTTGGGGTTGCCCGCAATCGCTCGCGCCAGACCAACGCGCTTCTGCATGCCGCCCGAAAGTTCGGATGGGCTCAGATCGCCGACAGACGGGTCCAGCCCGACCTGTTTAAGCAGGTCTCCGGCCATTTGCAGCGCCTGCGCACGGGATGGTGTGGCGCCGTTGCGGTCGGAATGTTTGGCGCGGATGCCGAAAGCGACGTTCTCGCCGACGCTCATGCTGTCGAACAGGGCAGCGTTCTGGAACAGCATCCCGATCTGCCGGCGCAGGGCGTCCTGCCTAGAGCGCGGGGCTGTCAGCAGGTTTTCGCCATCGATCTCGATCGTCCCGGCGTCGGGTTCGATCAGGCCGAGGATGCAGCGCAGCAGGACGGATTTGCCGGAGCCGGACCCGCCGATGATGACCATGGACGTGCCGGTCTCGACATCGAGGTCCACGCCATCGAGCACGATCTTGGAGCCGAAGGCCTTATGCAGGCCGCGGATGCGGATCTTGGGAGTGCTTACGGGAGGAGTGCTCATTGTGAGAAGAACAGGTCCGTCAGAAGATAATCGAACAGCAGCAGCAGGATGGAGGCGCCCACGACGGCCGCCGTCGTGGCAGAGCCCACGCCTTCCGCGCCGCCCCGGCTGTTATAGCCGTTGTAGCAGCCCAGCAGCGCGATCAGGAATCCGAATACCGCCGCCTTTACGAGGCCCACGACGACATCCATCGTCTTGAGCGAGTCCAGTGTGGCCGTGATGTAGGTCGAGGGCGAGAAGCCGAGCTTGGCGACCGAAACCGTGAAACCGCCCATCACACCCAGAATGTCGGCCACCAGCACGAGGCAGGGCAGCGCGAGCGTTCCGGCCAGCAGGCGCGGCGTCACGAGATATTTCATCGGGTTGGTGGAGAGCGTGGTGAGTGCGTCGATCTGGTCTGTCACGCGCATGGTGCCGATCTGTGCGGACATGGCCGCACCCACACGGCCAGCGACCATCAGCCCCGCCAGAACCGGCCCGAGTTCGCGGGTCACGGCGAGAACGACGATCCCCGCAATGGCGCTTTGCACATGATACTGCCCGAAGCCCACATAGGACTGGAGCGCGATGACCGCGCCGGAAAACAGGGCAGTCAGGGCCACGACGGGCAGGGAGAAGAACCCCGTCTCGATCAGGCTGGAAAAGAAGATCCGCCAGTAGAAGGGCGGTCGCACCAGATGTGACAGAGCCTCCAGCGCGAACAGGGCGAGAGCACCTGCCTGCTTGATAAGGCCGAGAGCGGCACGGCCAAGGGCCGCTATGGGGTCAAGAACGGCATTCACTCTTCAGCCCCTACCCTGCCCGCATCCGGACGTCAAAGTTTCCGTCGTCCGCCTCTCTGTCCAGGGTGGTTCAGGCGCGGCGTCCGTCGGTCCGTTCAAGGTCCCGGAACTGCCGCTCCAGACTGAAATCGGGCGATGTGACGAACTGCTCCATCAGGCCGAGCCGGCGCTCCATCCGGACCAGCCGGTCCTGAAGCCGTGCCAGCGGATGACCTGGCGGGACGGAGCGGGAGAAATCCTCGGCCGGTTCCGGCGGCTGGCGGCGGAAACTCGTCACGGCATCCCGCACCACGGCCGTGGCGCTGGCGGCCGGAGTGTCCCGCCATGCGGCGCGGTGCCGGGACCAGCTTCGTACGCCCTCGGCATATCCCGCAGCGGCTTTGTCCAGCATGCTCCTGAACGGCAGGACGCCTGTCCGGCGATAGCGCCGGAAGAGACGCACGGCCCAGACGATCAGGGCAATTTTCAGCAGCAGGCCGATCAGTCCGTGGCCGCCGGAATGAGGGCTTCTGGCATGGACAGGGGTTTCTGAATCCTCATCCGAATTTCCGAGCTGGACATGGAAGCTGCCGAGGACTTTCCGCGCCGTATCGGACAGGATCGCGGACGGATCGGGTGTGGTTGAGGTCGTGATCCGCGCGCCCGAGCTTTCGGTCACGGAGATGGTGCCGGAGCCGAGCGGGCGCTTCTTCAGCATCTCGCTCACCCTCTGAAGCGTGATGTCGCCGCTGCCCAGGAGCGTCACATCCGCATCCCGTGTGCGCGTGTTCAGCACGATATCGGCCGAGCCATAATCCCGGACCGTCAGGACGTCCGTATCGCCCTGGCCAATCCGGATGTCGCCCGAGGACATGGCTGTCAGGCTCGCACTGGCGGCGGCGATACTGTCGATATGCAGGTCACCGCTGGCAAGGTTCTGCACGGTCAGCCGACCCGTGACATGCCGGACCGAGACCGTTCCCGAACCTTCCATGTTCAGGGTCAGGCCAGCGGCCTGATCGACCTCCAGATCGCCCCGGCCTGTGACGGCCGTCACCTCACCGTTGACGCCGCTGATGCGATACGTCGTCAGGTTGTTCCGGGGAGACAGTATCTCGATACCGGTCTGCGCGGGGACCATGACGACGGCATTGTCCTGGCTTGAGCAGTCCCGTGCGGATGTCGTGAAGGTCAGCCGGTCGCCGTGTTTTTTCAGGCGGCCGCTTCCCGAAACGATATGGGCGTCTTCTCCACCCACGACGGACAGGCGGTCCAGGCATGTTGCGGGGATCACCAGCGTGCCGGAAGCCGTCAGCGGAGCTTCCAGTGCAGGTGGCGCGGGAGGAGCTGGTGGTGCCGGAGGCGTGACCGCCGGCTCTGCGCGGGCTGTTCCCGGAAGGGCTGCGATGCCGCATCCCAGAAGCGCGATCAGGGCAAGACGCGCAGGCAGAGGCTGGCGCATGTCTTAGTCTCCCTGTGAGCCGTTCCCGGCAGCCGGGGGCGTGACCGTTGCGGGGTTTGCCGGTGTTGGAGTGACCGGTGTCGGGGTTGCAGGCGCCGGAGTGGTGGGAGCCGGCGTGCTTTCAGGTGCGGGCGTGACGGTCGGCTTGGCGGGCGTTTTGCTGTCCTGGGGTGCAGGAGCGGCAGGCGACGTCTGGGGCGCGGTTGGCGCTGCGGTCTGCGGTGCCGTGACCGGTGTGGAGGCACTGGCGGATGTCGAAGGCGTTGCAGGCGCTTCCGTAGCGGGCGCGTTGGCGACCGGAGGTGTTGTAACCGGTGCATTGTCCGGCTGCGCGGCTTTCGCGGAAGGCGTGACGCTGGGGGCCTGCGGTACGGTTGGGCTTTCAGGTACGGACGGCGCCGTCGGTGCGGGAACCGGTGCAGGCGCCGGCACGACCGGTGCCGGGACGGTTGTGGCCGCTTCCGTACCCGTTGCGGGAGCCTGAACCGGAGTAGACGGCAGGGGAGCAGGTGTCGCGGGGACAGGCAGCGGGGCGGGGGGCGGTGGTGTCGGGCGGTAGATCACGCCGTTCTGCGCGCCGACACGCACGGTACCTTTGCCTGAGCGCACCATCGGTCCGGAAACCGCTTCGATATTGACCTCGCCCGTCCCGTTGGCCGCGACGGTTGCGACAGTCGCATGGCCCAGAATGGTGGCGCTGGCCTGATCGGCCGTCACCAGCGTCAGGGCATCAATGCTGCTGCCGGAAAGGGTCATGGCCGCATTCTGCGTCAGCTGCGCCGAAAGGGCTGTGAGCTGGACGGTGTCGGCCGTCAGGGTCGAGGCTCCCGACGCCACAATCTGCGCCGCGCGTTCCAGGGATTTGATATGGACGCTGGAAGCGCCCTGCATGTTCAGGTCCAGCGACTGAGTGTCCTCGATGTCCATGGTCGTGGAATCGAGGCTGGCGTCGAGCGAGGCGAGCTTTCCCGTGATGACGAAATGCGTGTCGTGGCTGTCATGGATGGTCAGGCCGGTGTTCGGGGAAATGCTGATCGTCAGTTTTCCGTTCGGCGCGCAGGCTTTTGTGGCGATGGAAATGCGGCTCTGCGCCTCTTCCTTGCCGGTGTGCATCGCGACCTGGGCCATGCTGCTCGAATCAAGGGTCGCCCCGTCCTTCATGGCGGGATCGACCACGACCCTGACCTGTCCGGTGCAGGGAACGGACAGGTCCAGGTCTTCTCCGGACAGGGTCAGCCGTGCGGCATGGGCCGCAGGCGCCAGCAGGGCCACGCCCGCCAGCAGGGCCAGAAGCGCCGGGCGGGGGCCGGAAAAGAAGACGGGGCGGCGTGTCATCGTGCGTTCCTTGCTCTCCAGCCCGGGATATCCTCATCGAGGATGCGTTCGAGCTGGTCGATCCTTTCTTCCAGACGCGTAGCATGGGCTTCGGCCTGTGTCAGGGCGACCTGAAGCATGGGATCGGGCCGACTGGTCGACTTATCTTTTGCGATGGATTTTATCGCGCCAACGACGAGGGCAACCATTGGCAGGCCAAAGATAAGCAGAATGGCGAGTGTGTCGTTATTCATTCCGGAGTTCCAGTGGCGGATGAATGATCAGCCTGCATTTTTCTTTTCGGCAACACGGCGCTTGAGGGTCTCGAACTCGTTTTCCACGACGGCATCGGTTTCGAGGGCTGCGAGTTCCTCCTGAAGTGACGGCCGGCCGGTGCGGCGTCCCAGATCATACGCCTCCGCTTTGCCTTCGAGTTCATCAAGAGCGCGTTCCACCTGATCGAAACGGTTCAGGGTGTCGTCGATGCGGGTGTCGTACAGCTTCTCGCGGGTTTTCAGACGGCCCTGTGCGGTCCGTGCGCGGATGGACAGCGCCTTTTCGCGGGATTTGGCATCCGCGAGCTTGGCCTGAAGCTTGGAGATGTCGTCGTTCTGCTGGTCCAGCCCATCGGAAATCTGGGCGATCTGCTGCTCCAGTGCCTCGCGGGACTGTTCCACGCTATGGCGGGCGGCGAGGGCGGCCTTGGCGAGATCGTCACGGTCGCGCTCAATGGCGAGGCTGGCCTTACGGTGCCATTCGTCTTCCTCATGCATCATGGTCCGGACGCGGCGTTCAAGCTGTTTGCGCTCGGCAATCGTGCGGACGGCCTGACTGCGGACCTCGACCAGTGTGTCTTCCATTTCCTGGATGACCAAGCGGATCATTTTCTGCGGGTCCTCGGCGGTGGCGAGAATCGCATTCAGATTGGAGTTCACGATATCGGCGAGACGAGAGAAAATACCCATGATGCTTTCCTTCCTGTTGGAGAGACTTAGGACAGAATGCCTGCCCTTGTCAGCGATGCTGTTTTGAGGGTGTTATGAACTGAAGACCGGAACAGGGGCGTGAGAGACCAGAAAATGGCGAGAAGCACCGATATGGACGAGGTGCCGACCCCGATCGGGCGGGCTCCGGCATTTCTGGGAATGCTGGATCAGGTTTCCCGCCTTGCGCCGCTGAAGCGCCCGGTTCTCGTGATCGGCGAGCGCGGGACGGGCAAGGAACTGGTGGCCGCTCGTCTGGCCCTGCTGTCGGATCGCTGGGACCGGCCGCTGGTGAAGCTCAACTGCGCTGCGCTGCCCGAGGCGCTTCTGGACAGCGAACTGTTCGGCCATGAGGCGGGTGCCTTTACGGGCGCGCAGAAACGTCGCCTGTCCCGTTTCGAGCGGGCGGATGGGGGCACGATGTTTCTCGACGAGATCGGCACCGCGTCCCAGGCCGTGCAGGAAAAGCTGCTGCGGGTGATCGAATATGGCAGTTTCGAGCGTGTTGGCGGCAGCGAGACCATCCGTGTGGATGTGCGGCTGATTGGGGCGACCAATGCCGATCTGCCCGCCATGGCGCGGGAAGGGCGCTTTCGGGCGGATCTGCTGGACCGGCTGGCGTTCGATGTCGTGAATATTCCGCCGCTGCGCGCCCGTCCGGAGGATATTCCCCTGCTCGCCGGGCATTTCGCTACCCGCATGAGCGCGGAGCTGGGGCGGAAGGTTTTCACGGGCTTTACGGACCGGGCACTGGCGCGTTTGCAGGCTTATGACTGGCCCGGCAATGTGCGCGAACTGCGTAACGTGGTCGAGCGCAGCGTCTATCGGATGGACCGTCCGGAAAAGGCGCTGGACGAGATCGTGCTGGACCCGTTCGTGACGCCGGACTGGCAGGGTGTGGCCGCGCCGGCTGCTGTTCCTGCGGTAAGTGTGGGGACCGGCGAGGCGCTGACATTTCCGCGGGATTTCGGAGCGGATGTCCGGGCGCATGAACGCAGCCTTCTGGAAGCTGCCCTGCGCGAGGCGCAGTTCAGCCAGCGGCGTGCGGCCGAGCTGCTCGGCCTGACCTACTACCAGTTCCGCCATCATCTGCGGCTGCATGGTCTGGCGGACAAGGAGGCCCGCAAGGCGCTGGGTGCAAAAGGGTGAGAGCATGTCCATGAAATCCCATGATGCATGAACCGTGCCAGATGTCGTTCAGAGGGATTTTCATGCTGTCGAAGAGGCTTTTTTCAGCTCCAATAATGGTGCATATGGCCATTATATGGGTTGCGGTGCCATTTCTTCCGGAGTGCGGGGCATGTCGGCATTGACAGGTCTTTAACCGGCTTTCCATAGCTTTCCGGGCGGATGTACCCGTATTGTCAGATTCGCCATATTATGTGGATGTGCATTGCTGGATGCTGACGCTGCGGCATCTTGCGGACTGATGATCCTGCGGGCGCGGAATGGTGTTCTGGATCTGGCCTGAGTGGGGTTTGAGGATACGCCGCCGCCGGGGTTTGAAGTCAGGGTCTTTTTCCGGGTCGAGCCGGATGTTCGCCTGCGTCTGGAAAGCTGGGAGCGCATGTGGAGTGGCCCGGCAGGGGGAAGCAAAGCGGGCAGAAGAGCCTCGTGTCCCACAAGACGAATCCCCGCCCGGACAGCCCGAGCTGGCGGAAGCGGCTCCGGCGGTCCGTGGCCTGGCGATATATTGTGCCAATGATACTGTATCTGTGTGGCGGAGATTGTGCTGAAAAGACGTGCGTTCAACGTGATATAACAACGAAATAGAAAAGTTATATCAAATAAAATAGTTTATTTTTGCGGATGATGCGCCTATGTCTCGGGGCGTGCCGCTCAGGTGGCATGACTGATCTGGACACAGGTAGGTGCAGCGCATGCCTCTCTCACGGACGGAATTGGATCATCTCCGCCAGATTCCCGAGGACCGGGTGCTGGGGGAGACTCTGGATCTGCTGCGGGGGCGTGTGGCCGTGATTTCGTCTTTTGGGGCGGAGTCGGCTGTTCTGCTGGATCTTGTGGCGCAGGCTGACCCTTCGGTTCCGGTGTTTTTCCTGGATACGAAGCGGCATTTTCCCGAAACGCTGGAATATCGCGACAGACTGTCCCGCAGGCTGGGGCTTTCGGATGTCCGGACGCTGTCTCCTACACCGCAAGCACTGCATGACCGTGATCCACAGGATCAGCTCGCGGATTTTGATCCGGATGCGTGCTGTGCGCTGCGCAAGGTCGAACCGCTGGATCTGGTGCTCCCGGATTTCGATGTCTGGATTACAGGGCGCAAGCGCAGTCAGTCCGCGACGCGGGCGGCGCTCCCGCTGGTTGATCCGCAGCCCGATGGCAGCGTGAAGCTCAACCCGCTGGCGGGCTGGGGCCCGGAGAAAATCGAGGCGCAGATGCAGCGTCGGGACCTGCCACGGCATCCTCTGGTTGCAAAAGGTTACACCTCGATCGGTTGTGCTCCATGCACAAGGGCGGTCAAGGATGGTGAAGATGGACGGGCGGGCCGCTGGGCCGGTCTGGCCAAGACGGAATGCGGCATTCACAGGCCGGCATGACTACGGAGCGGATAATGACGCAAACACGGATCCTGTCCCGGGATCAGTCCACCACCGGTTTGGCACAGCCGCGTATCATGGATGATCTGGACCAGCTCGAGGCCCAGAGCATTTTCATCCTGCGCGAGGCCTATCGCAAGCTGAAGCCCCTGTCCCTGTTGTGGTCGCTGGGCAAGGACAGCAACGTGATGGTCTGGCTGGCGCGCAAGGCGTTCATGGGACATGTCCCGTTCCCGGTCATGCATGTCGATACCGAGAAGAAATTCCCGGAAATGTATGCCTTCCGCGACGAATATACGAAGAAGTGGAACCTGGACCTGCTGCTGGGTTACTGCCCGCCGGTTGAGGAAATCGACCCGTCGCTTCCGCCTGCTGCGCGCTCTGCTGCGCGCAAGACGGCTGGTCTGGCTGCGATGATCGACAAGCACAAGTTCCGTGGCGTTATTGCCGGTATCCGCCGTGACGAGCAGGCGACCCGTGCGAAAGAGCGCGTGTTCAGCCCGCGCGGTGCCGGGCACCGCTGGGACGTTCGCAACCAGCCGCCCGAGTTCTGGGACCAGTATGCGACGCCGTATGAAGACGGCATGCATATCCGCGTCCATCCCCTGCTGTCATGGCGCGAGATCGATATCTGGCGTTACATCGAGCGAGAGGGCATTCCGCTGGTGGACCTGTATTTCGCGAAAGACGGCAAGCGTTACCGCTCGCTGGGCGATCAGGACATCACCAATCCGATCGAGAGCAATGCCTCCACCGTGGCGGAAGTGATTGCCGAACTGGAAACCAGCCGGACATCCGAGCGCGCGGGGCGTGCGATGGATCATGAGTCCGAGGACGTGTTCGAGCGTCTGCGTGTAGCGGGATATCTGTGAAAATGGGCGACAACATCGTGACCGAGAGCTTTTCGGAAACCCACCGCGCCGCAGCGACGCCCATCGTCATTGTCGGGCATGTCGATCACGGCAAGTCCACGCTGATCGGGCGTCTTCTGTACGACACCGACAGCCTGCAGGACGGCAAGCTGGCACAGATCGTCGAGAGCAGCCGCAAGCGTGGTCTGGCGGTGGAGTGGAGCTTCCTGCTCGACTCTCTTCAGATCGAGCGCGACCAAGGCGTGACCGTCGATTCCACACGGATTCCGTTCCGTCTGGGCTCGCGGGAATTCGTGATCGTTGATGCGCCGGGCCATCGCCAGTTCCTGCGCAACATGATTACGGGTGCGGCCGACGCGGAAGCCGCCGTGCTGGTCGTCGATGCCAAGGAAGGCGCGCAGGAGCAGACGCGGCGTCATGCTATGCTGCTGCGTCTGATCGGCATCCGCCATGTGATCGTGCTGCTCAACAAGTCCGACATCCTGGGCTTTGACGAGGCGCAGATCGTCAAGGTCGAGTCCGATGTGCGCCAGCTTCTGGGGCGTCTGGAAATCGAGGTCGAGGCCGTTGTGCCTGCCTCTGCCCGTGATGGTGACAACATCGCCAGCCGCTCCGAGCGTTCGCTCTGGTACAAGGGCCCGACGCTGGTCGAGGCGCTGGCCAATGTGCCGCCACCGGCCTCGCGTGCGGCGCTGCCGTTCCGGATGCCGGTGCAGGATGTCTATCGCTTTGACGGTATCCGCTACGTCGCGGGCCGGATCGAGCGTGGGACCGTCCGTGCGGGCGATCGTCTGAGCATTGGCGCGCAGGGACAGGTTGCGACCGTGGCGGAAGTCTGCCGCTGGCATGCGCCGGAACTGCCGGTCGCGGGTGCAGGCGAGTCCATCGCCCTGCGTCTGGAGCCGGATCTGGTGCCGGACCGTGGTGATCTGCTGTTCCCGGCTGATGACAAGGCTGCTGCCCCGGAGCGTTCGGCCCGGATCCGCACGCGTCTGTTCTGGCTGCGTGGCGAGCCTCTGCGGGTAGGCGAGAGCTTTACGCTGCGTCTGGCCACGGCTGAGCACGACGTGACAGTGGCCTCCATCGACGCCGTGGTCGATCTGGAAGACCTGACCCTGCGTGAGGGGGACAGCGTCCCGCCCGACGGGTTTGCGGAAATTACGCTGGCAGCGTCCCATGCCGTGCTGTTCGATCCGTTCTCGCCGGGATTTGGCGACGGGCGTGGTGTTCTGGTGGATCGTTACCAGCGTATCGTTGGTGGTGCGCCGCTGATTGGTCCGGCTGAACTGGCGGACGGCGAACATGCCATTCATCCGACGGCCAGCCGTGTGTCCGCTGCCCGTCAGGTTCAGACGCGCGGTCACAAGAGTGGCGTGTTCTGGCTGACGGGTCTGCCGGGTTCGGGCAAGAGCACGGTAGCGCGCGCGGCTGAACTGGCGCTGTCCGAGCAGGGGATCAATGCCACCGTGCTGGATGGAGACACCCTGCGCGCCGGGCTGTGCAGCGATCTTGGGTTCTCGTCGGAAGATCGTCACGAGAACATCCGCCGTGCGGCGCATGTTGCGAAGATCCTGGCCGAGAGTGGGCAGGTCGTGATTGTGGCGCTGGTCTCCCCGCTTCAGGCGGATCGGGCACAGGCGCGGCAGATCGTGGGCGAGAACTTCCATGAAGTCTTCGTCGATACGCCGCTGGAAACTTGTGAAAAGCGGGACCCGAAGGGGCTGTACGCCGCGGCGCGTGCTGGAAAGATCCCAGAATTTACTGGCATTTCCGCGCCTTACGAAGCGCCGGTTTCCCCGGAACTGCGTCTGCCTGCGGACCGGCCGGAACAGGAGGCCATCAACACCCTGACGGCGTTTATTCTGCGGATTGTCCAGCCGTAAGACGGGCTTTCCCGGCGGCAAAGACGTCAGAACCCCCTTTCCTTACGGGAAGGGGGTTTTTTCATGTCTGCCGTCTCAGGGATATGCCGAATGGCACACGAGAAAGTTCACGATAAAAACGAAAACCATAACTTTTGTGATGTTACTTTCCTGTTGTGGAGCGTTAACGCAGGCAGATTGTCTCACGAATAACGGCCTGCGGCTTCGCGGTGGAAGGTTTCACGATGCAGAACAGGAACGCGCACGGACGGTTGAGCGGACATGCCCTGACGAATTTCATTGCGACCATTTCGGCAACGGGAGGGCTGCTGTTCGGGTATGATACCGGCATTATCTCTTCCGCCCTGCTCCAGCTTCGCAACCAGTTCCATCTGGATACGCTTGGGGCGGAAATCGTGACATCGGCCATCATTCTGGGAGCGTTGATCGGGTGCCTCGGGGCCGGGAGCATTTCCGACCGGATCGGGCGCCGGCGCACGGTCATGATCGCGGCGGCGCTGTTCCTTCTGGGGACAGTCGTTGTGTCCTCGGCGCAGAGTGTGGCCGTTCTGATCATTGCCCGTCTGATCCTTGGCCTGGCCATCGGTGCGGCGTCGCAGATCGTTCCGATCTATATCGCGGAAGTCTCGCCGCCGGAGCGTCGGGGGCGGCTTGTTGTCGGCTTTCAGCTGGCGGTGGTTTTCGGCATCACGAGTTCTTTCGTGACCGGCTATCTGCTGCGGGATTCGAGCTGGCGGCTGATGTTCGGGATCGGGATGCTGCCTGCGCTGATCCTGTTCGTGGGCATGGCGTTCCTGCCCAACAGCCCGCGCTGGCTGGCTCTTAGCGGTCAGATCGAAGAGGCCCGTGCGGTTCTGCGGCGTGTGCGTCTGTCCGATGAGGCGGCGGACCGGGAGCTGGAGGAAATCATTGCAAACCACGATGTGCAGGCGCCGTGGTCCGAACTGGCGAAGCCTTGGGTGCGGCCTGCGCTGACGGCTTCCGTGGGGATTGCGCTCCTGTGTCAGTTCACGGGCATCAATGCCGTCATGTATTACGCGCCGACGATCTTTGCCGATGCCGGTTTCGGGCAGGATTCCGCTCTGCTGACTTCTGTGGCCGTTGGTGTGGGTATGGTTTTTGCGACAGTGTTCGGGGGCTGGGCCGTGGATACGTGGGGGCGGCGGACGCTGCTCCTGCGGATGCTGCCAGGCGCCGTGGTGGCGCTTGCGGTTCTGGGGACGACGTTTGCGATGCACCTGACCGGCGGGATCGGGGCATGGATCACGGTCGCGGCCGTTATGGCCTACACCATTTTCAATACGGGTAGCCTGTCGGTCGCCATCTGGCTGGTGGGAGCGGAAGTCTATCCGCTGTCCTGCCGCGGCAAAGGCATGAGTCTCGTGGCCGGAAGCCACTGGGGTGCGGATCTTCTGATTTCCCTGACCACGCTGTCGCTCGTGCAGATGCTGGGTGCAGGGTGGACGTTCTGGCTGTTCGCGGGCGTCAACGCCTTCGCGTTCTGGTTTGTGCTGCGTTACGTGCCCGAGACCAAAGGCCAGTCCCTTGAGGAACTGGAGCGGCGGCTGCGCAACGGGACGTTTGCGCCGGTGGATCGTGCGGTGGCCCGGTCCGAAGCCCGGGCCCGGTAAGGTACGCTCTCAGGGGCGCCCGATCGAACGGTAATCGAACCCGGCCTCGCGCATGAGGTCGGGGCTCCAGATGTTGCGCAGATCCGCGATGGCGTTGCCGCGCATGGCGCTTCGCAGGCGCGCCGGGTCGAGGGCGCGGAACATGTTCCATTCCGTCAGGACGACCACGATGTCGGCGTCCTGTGCGGCGGCCAGCGCATCCTCGCAATATCGCACGTTTTCCGGCAGGAGTGCGCGGGCCGCCTCCATGCCTTCGGGATCGAACACCTGAAGGACGGCGCCTGCTTCATGCAGGCGGGCCAGAATGGGCAGGGACGCCGCTTCGCGCATGTCGTCCGTATCGGGTTTGAAGGTCAGGCCGAGGATGCCGACGGTCTTGCCCTCAAGGCTGCCACCGGCCTGAGCGGTGATGCGTTCGGCCATGCCCGTTTTGCGGGTTTCGTTAATGGCGATCGTAGCTTCCACGAGCCTTGTAGGTGCGCCGGCATCCTGTGCGATGGCGGTCAGGGCGCGGGTGTCCTTGGGGAAGCAGGAGCCGCCATAGCCCGGGCCAGGGCTGAGGAAGCGGCTGCCGATCCGCTGGTCGAGGCCCATGCCGCGTGCGACGTCATGGATGTTGCCGCCGACTTTCTCGCACAGATCGGCCATCTCGTTGATGAAGGTGACCTTCATCGCGAGGAAGGCATTGGCGGCGTATTTGGTCAGTTCCGCCGTTTCCAGATCCGTCAGCACGATCGGGGCCTGAATGGCCATCAGCGGGCGGTACAGCTGTTCGATGAGGGCCTGGGCGCGGGCGCCTTTATCCGGTCCCGAACGATCGATCCCGACGATGACGCGGTCCGGGCGCATGAAGTCGTCGATCGCGTTGCCTTCGCGGAGGAACTCCGGATTGGAGGCGACGTCGAAGGTCAGGTCCGGGCGTGTCTGGCGCAGGATGCGGGCGACTTCGCGGCCTGTGCCGACGGGTACGGTGGATTTCGTGACGACCAGAAGATCCGTTCTGGCGGCGCGGGCAATTTCCCCGGCCGCGGCGTAGACATAGGTCAGGTCGGCATGGCCGTCGCCGCGTCGGGTGGGGGTGCCGACGGCGATGAAGACGGCATCGGCGTCGCTCATGGCGGCGCCGAGATCATCCCCGAATGTCAGGCGACCGGCGTCGACATTGCTGCTGACGAGAGTGTCCAGCCCCGGCTCGTAGATGGGAATGCGACCGGCATGGAGGGCCTCAAGCTTTCTGGGGTCCCGCTCCACGATGGTGACGTCGGCTCCGAACTCGGCGAAGCAGGCGCCTGAGACAAGACCGACATATCCGCCACCGACCATTGCAATACGCATATCTGGACCCTCTTCCTACGGTGCGACGTGCATAGCCGGGGGCTGGATGGGGTGCAAATCCCGGGGACGCAATGGCTAGCGTGTAGGGCGGGCGCAGGCGTTGGAGGCCGCGAAACCCTGCAGGGCGGGGGGAAGGTTCGTGACCTCGTTTGAATCCGCGAGCATGTTCCGGCCTTCCTTCGACCATCTTGCGAGGGAAAGGACCGGCGCATCGAAACGGCCGCTGACGCGGACGGGAACGTCCAGGGCAAAGAAGCTGGTCGAGAAGGGGCGGCTGGCAAAGACGAGATCGAGCCATCTGCGGTTGAGGTCGAAATCCGCCTTGGCCGCGATCGTGCCCGCGCCGGTGCGCAGACGCAGCGGCACGACGACACCGATACCCTGATGCATCTGCAGGACGCCGAGCAGGCAGGTGATGGGGGTGACGCCCTTGGCGTGGCGGAAGAGCAAGCGCAGATCCATCGAGGCGGCCTCGACGATCTCACGCGCGATCTCGCCCTTTTCCATGCTGACGGCTGCGGTGAGGTCCGCGCGGCTCATGGCTTCGTTGAGGGTGTGGACGTTGTTTGCGCTGGCGATGATGCGAAAGCTCAGGCTGCCATTGACCGGAACGGGAGCGAGGCCCGCGACGCGGCGCAGGCGGTCGATGTCGCCGTGGGTCAGGGCGAGTTCGGCCGCGATGCGGGAGGATTTCCCGTCAGCTTCGATATGTCCGTTGGCGCTCAGGGAGGCGCCGACATAGCCGAGGCGCAGGACAGGAATGTCGATGCGGTTGGGGATCTGGGCCGCCTGGATCTTCAGGTTTGCGAAGTCGAGCCTGTTGTAGACTAGCTGACGGGCCGCAAGGTCGAAATGGACCAGCGGGTCGGGATCGGGCGGGGTCAGAAGCAGCAGGTCTGCGTGGAGCGTGGAGGGGCTTTTCTTGCTGCCTTTGGCGCCAGGAGGCGCGAGGATCGGCATCAGGCCGTTGATGTCGAGGCGGCCAAAACCGATTTTGGCCGTCACGTCATCGGGTTTGCCGTGGCTGCCTTCGACAAGCGTGAAGTCTCCGTCTTCCATCGTGCTGGTCTGGATGGTGCCGTTCGCCTTGCGGAAATGCCAGTCATTGCCGGAATGGCTGAAGTCGCCGGAAAGGGTCAGTTTGACCGGGGCATGATCGCCCTTGATTCCAGCGACGCTGAACAGCGTGTCGGATGTGGGTGTGGTGACGGTGGTATGGCCTTCGACGCCGTCGAAATTTGTCGGGTCCGTCAGGGTGCCTGTGAAGTCCGAGGTCATGTCGCCGGATGTGACATGAGCCTTGGTGCCGTAGGGGCGCTGTGGTGTTTTGCGGAGGTCGCGGATCGGCTCCATTTCGGCGGAAACCGCGATCGGGGTGCCGTTATAGGCGCCGCTCAGGGCCATGGTGAGCGGGCTGGTGTCGCTGGTTGAGGCGAGTTCGACGTTTGTCAGTGCGGCTTTGTAGGAGGCGCCATTGGCCGAACGATAGGTCACGTCACTGTCGGTGATCGTGGCGTTGCGCAGGCCCGGCGCATCACGCAGGTCGGGCGGTGTATTGGCTTTCGCCTGTTGTTCAGGAGACATCGGCGGCCGGGGTTCGTTCTGGTGCGGACCAAAGCGCCAGTTGGGCAAGTGCGCGGGTGTGCGCTCGAACAGGCCCGAAAACCTGGAGATGACGACATTGCGGGTTTCCGGCGGCCCCCAGACAAGGGATGTCAGGCGGACCTGCGCGCCCAGATGGCCGAGCGTCATCATCTGCGGACGCGTGCCGCTGGCGATGTTGGCAACGGAGACGTCATCCGCCTCGATCGTCAGCCAGGTTCCGGGATGGACGTGCAGGGCGCCGATATGGACAGTTCGGCCGAGCTTCTTTTCCAGTCGCGGGGTTGCGAAGGCGGCGAGATTTTGGTGATCAATCCAGATCCAGCCCGCACCGAGAAGGGCGAAAATAAGGACGGTGAAGGACAGGATGGAAACCAGGAACCAGCGCGGCAAGAGACAGTCTTTCAGGGAGTCTTCAGTGAGGCCGGACAATACCGGGAAGTTTCTCGAAAGGAAACTCCGGGTAAAATTCTTCATGAAAGACTGTCTGTCGCCGCGGACATCGGCGAGAATATTTTTGGTCGAAGACGGAATGGAGAGAAGTGGAGTTTTTTGATTCCGAAAAAAGATGCAGCGCTCCTGGAAGAAGGGCAGGAACTTCTCGGCCGCATGAAGGAAGCAGGCTTTGCCCTTGCCCTTGTCGTTGCTGGTAACGAACAGAACTTCAGGAATGGTGTTCAGGGGCGCCGTATGCGGGGCCGGAATAGCTTTTTATGGTGGAACAGAGGGTAGGCGCCATCTGTTTCTGTTGCGCATCTGAGGGTCACTATATCTGAAATATAGTGACCCTCAGCGGGCTATTTAGTTGAATGGCATATAGCGGAATGAGAGAAAAACCATGTTGTCATCGGTGTGTGGTGTTCCTCCAACTCCCGAGAATGCCTCCACATAGGTGTAAGAGTACTGGGCGCCTACACGGACAGTTCCGTAATTGCCTTTGAGGGCATCATACCAGAAACCGGTTGTAGCCTGTGCGACGGTACGGACGTTTCCACTCGCCGCGCAGAGTGAGGAGAGTTCCGTATTGCAGCCCGACATGTTGTAAAGCGGGTTGCCATAGCCGTACGCTTTGCCATCTACGTTATATGCCGCACGTGATCTGACGGTTTCGGCCCCTACATAGCCGTAAAGTTTGAGGGCTTTGGTCGGGTTTCCGTACAGGCCGAGCAGAAGGTTTGCTTCTGGCAGCGGATGGGGCGAGCCGTTCTGATTGAAGCTGTAATCGGGAATGTTACTGGTGCCGTAACGGCCAATTCCGAGTCCAACCAGCCCTGATGCCTGAAAATAGAGCTTATTCTTGATAAGGGGAAGCAGCAGGGCTCCTCCGCCACCGCCTGCAACCGCAGTATGGCTCTGACCGCTGCCGGTAACGCTGGTACGGTCATGAAGGAAGCGCATGACGCCGGTTAGTTCGTAGTGGCCCCAGCCGGGATCGGCTGCAAACTTGGCGATGATGTCCGGAGCGACATCGGTTGCGTAATATGTGTCCGAATTATTAACATTCGTACCGGTCTCTTTGTAAGTTACAGTCGTGCCGGTCGGTGTGTAGGGCGTCCCGGTGGGGACTGCGGACGGATTTTCGATTGAAAGACCAATGTGATAGCGGCTGTTATCGAAGCCTTTGACGATGCGGACCTGACTGTTTCGCGTCCAGTTGAAGCCCGGAACATACTGGGCTTCAATTACGAGAGGAATCTGTTCGTCACGAGCAGACATGCCTTTGTTGAACATTGTGATGAGAGACCAGTTCTGGCCGCCCAGAATCTGAAGATCGTCCGCCTGATCTTTCAGTTCCCCATAGAAAAGCCGTGCACGAAGGACATAGGAGTTCGACTGGCGTGAATTGGATGCCGAGCCTGCGCCCTGAAAATCTGTTTCGACATAGGCGTCGGCTTCGAGTTTAGGAGTGATCTTTCCTTCAACCAGTGCTGCCAGACGGCTCTGGCGTTCACTCTGATGGAACTCGTTCATATGATAGGCTGCGTTATTTCCCCAAGGGATTGCATTGAAGCCTGTTGAGATATCGGAAGCTGTGTTGCGTGATCGAAACATCGTTGCGGCTTCAGCAAAACCACCCAGAGTGATGCGCACTCCACCAACCTGAATCTGACCGCGACGCAATGGGCCATACAGACTGGAATGGGCCGGAGGTGTGCCAGTGATCTGACCGTAAGGCGTGCTGGCCGTCTGTGGAGGTGCCAGCATCGAGCCAATCGTTATGCCACCTGTGTGGATCTTTGTATTCGGTTGGCCAATCATTTTTGATCGTTGGCCATAAGGGTTGTTTTCGGCTTCTTCCCGCTGGTGGGCCAGAACGGCGCGGGCGCGCTTTACTTCTTCAGCATGTTCTTTCTTCATGCTGTTGAGCTGGGCCTGCATGGCCTGGATCTGCCGTTCCATGATCTGCATCTGGTCGGCGGCCCGGGCATGGCCACAAAGAGGAAGAAGTGAAACCAGGGTCGTTGTGGCCAAGAGGGCCGTGGTCCGGCGGAAAGAAAAAACCATTGCTGCGGTGCGTCCTTCTGGGGAGGGCGTGTGTTCCGCAGTTCAGGTATCTGATTCGCATTTTGAAATAATGGGAAGGTTTCATGACGGGAACATGACAGTTTCATGACACTCCGGGCTGGAGGACGCAGGAAACTAGGGATTTCGAAGGGTGTATGTCAGTTTTGTTGCGAAAGCCGGGTGGATCGGCGGCTTACGGACGCAGGAGTGTGACATTTCGGCACGCTCCGATGTCTGAACAGTGTCATGAAACTATCACGTATGGCCTACTGTTTCTGTTTTCTGGTCGGCGTTACTAAGGGCGCAGTTTTCACGCCCCATAAGGGATTCCCATGATCAAGAGCAGAGTTCCGCTATTCGGTCTTCTTGTCGCCACGGCCCTTGGCACGGCTGTCATGACCCCGTTCGTGTCGTCGGCGCAGGCTGCGGACATCACGGGCGCAGGGTCCAGCTTCGCCGCACCGATCTATGGTGCATGGGGCATGGCGGCCAAGAGCCAGGCCGGTGTCGCCGTGAACTACCAGAGCGTGGGATCCAGCGCCGGTCAGGATCAGGTGGTCGCCCGCACCGTCGACTTTGGCGCGTCCGACAAGCCGATGAGCGGTGACCGTCTGGCGAAGGAAAAGCTGTACCAGTTCCCGACCGTCATGAGCGGCATCGTGGTCGTGGCGAACGTGCCGGGCATTGCTCCGGGCCAGCTCCGTCTCGACGGCCCGACCCTGGCCGGTCTGTATGACGGCGAGATCACGACCTGGGATGACGACCGAATCAAGGCCCTGAATCCGGGTCTGAACCTGCCGGACACGGATGTTGCGCCGATCCACCGCGCCGACGGTTCGGGTACGAGCTACGTTTTCACGTCCTATCTGTCGCAGGTTTCCCCGACCTGGAAGCAGAAGCTCGGCGCCGGCACGTCCATCGCCTGGCCAGGCGGTTCGGGCGCACGTGGCAATGATGGCATTGCCGCCATGGTGCGTCAGACCGAAGGTGGCGTGGGTTACGTCGAGTATTCCTATGCCGCGCAGAACCACCTGAACATCGCCCAGATGAAGAACCACAGCGGTGCCTTCGTTGCCCCGACGCTGGCCAGCTTCGCTGAGGCTGCAAAGGCAGCTGACTGGGCCCATGCCGATCACTATGCGGTGAACCTGCTGGACACGGATGGCGCATCGTCCTGGCCGATCGTGACGGCAACATTCGTTCTGGTGCCGGTTGATGCCGCCCAGAAGGAATCCGGCAAGGCTGTGCGCAACTTCTTTACATGGGGTTTCCAGCATGGTGACGCGGACAATGCCCGCCTCGACTATGTCGGTCTGCCGCAGAACGTGAAGACGGATATTCTGGCCAACTGGCCGAAGTAAGGTCTGCGTCCCTGTCCGGAATGAGGAATGGCTCCTGAATTCGGGGCTGGTCAGTCCGGACAAAAAGGCGTTGAGTATGGAAACGGGCTTCTCCAGCAGGGGAAGCCCGTTTTCGGTTTTCTGCTCTGTCCAGTCATGGTGCCTGCGTGTCCGTTACGTCGCTGTCCGAAGAGACCTCCCCTGCGGGGATGAATGCCCTGACCCGTGTGCTGATCGGTGTGATCTTCATTCTGGGGCCCGTCTCGACAGACATGTACCTGCCGGCGTTTCCGGCCCTGGAGCATGATCTGGGGCATGGGCCCGGATCAGCACAGCTGACACTGACGGCGTGGCTGGCGGGGCTGGCGATCGGACAGTTCACCCTGGGGCCGCTCTGTGACCGCTATGGGCGCAAGTTGCCGCTTCTGTGCGGGCTGGTGGTGTATGCCCTCGCCTCTGTCGGGCTGGCCCTGACGACCAGTTTCCACATGTTCTGTGCGCTGCGTTTCATCGCGGCTCTGGGCGGTGCGATCAGCTCGGTTGCGCCACGCGCGATGGTGCGTGATGTGGCGACCGGGGCGGCGGGTGTGAAGCTCATGTCACAGCTGATGCTGATTTTCGGGCTGGGGCCGCTGCTGGCGCCCTCGATCGGCAGCTTCCTGCTGGATCTGGGGAACTGGCGGCTGATTTTCTGGGCGAATGTCGCCTTTGGTATCGTGATGTTCTTCGGCACGCTGTTTCTGCTGCCGGAAACACTTCCGATGGAGCGACGCTTTGCCCTGCCGGTCAGCGGCATGGCGGCGCGTTATCGGGATCTGTTGCGGGAGCCGCTGTTCTGTTCCGCGGTGATGGTCGTGAGCTTCGGGACGTTCACGATGTTTGCCTATCTGTCCAACGCACCGGCGCTGTTCGAGAACATCCTGCATTTCTCGCCGCATCTGTTCGCCATTTTCTTCGGGCTGAACGGGGTCGGCTTCATTCTGGGATCACAGGTCAATGCGCGGCTGGCCACCCGGTTTTTGTTCACGCGGGTGATGGAAATCGGGATGCTGGCGGTGCTGGTGTTCTGCGTGCTGGCCGTGGCGGTGTGTCTGAGCGGATTTGCGGGACCGCAGGATCCGTGGATTCTGTGCGCGCTGATCTGGTGCACGACATTTTCGCTGGGCTTCATCGGGCCGAACGCGGGCATTCTGGCGCTGACGCATCATGGGCATCAGGCGGGCGCGGCTTCGGCGCTGATGGGAACGATGAACTGGACGATCGCCGGTCTGGCGGGGGTCATGATGTCGTTTCTGCCGACGCACTGGGTCGGGTCGACATCGATCGGAATGCTGGTCGGGATCAGCTGTTGCTGGCTGTGCGATCTGTGGCGTCGCCGGCTGGATCCAGACTCCTATCTCTCTATCCGGCACTGAGCGCGGTTCGCGTCAGCCGGGAGAGGGAAAAGCGGGACGCCCGGCACGAAGGCCGGGCCTGTCCCGAGATAACTGGGATCAGCTCTCGGAAACGCGGTCGGAAGCAACCGTAGCAATCATCAGCGCGCCGATCATCGGAACGAAAGCAACCATCGAGAACTGTGCGAGCAGGCTGGTGGGAAGGCCGATCAGGTGGATCAGGGTCATGGACGTCATTTGGAAAATCTCCGTGTGGTTCTGTTTGCCGTCTTGCGGCGTGCAGCGGGAGAAACTCCAGAATCGGGGTCCAAAGCAACAAATACAGATGCAGGGTCAGCCCTGCATTCCGTGCATAAATGCATTTTAAACTTTTGCCGTCTTTGCGGAGACGTCGTTTTTGTTCCTGCCAGGCGATTATTTCGCTTTTGTTAAAGTAAAGCGGGATGCGCTAGCAGATCGGCATTTCTTGCGAGAAAGAGTACCGTCCCGGGTGGTTTTTGAAATAAAATTGCGCGAAAGGCTATTCCGCGTCGAGGCTCAGATCGGTGTCGCGACGCAGTCCGTGCCAGCTCAGCAGGGTATCGGCGAGGAAGAACATGAGCGATCCGACGGTGCAGGCGAGAGCTATGCCGAAAAGTGCGAGCAGCCATGCTGACGTCGAAGCATCCCGGATCGAGCCGACAAACAGTGCCATGGCCGCGCCGCAGGTCGAGGCACCCCCGATGGCATTGAGGAGAATCGCGGCATCCAGCACGAAGACGCGGCGGTGCAGGCGAGTCTGCTGGGTTTTGAGGCGTTCGGGGCTGTCGACGGGATCGGCCGGGGTGTCGTCCGTTTTCGGGCTGCCGAGTTTCTTGCGCACGTCTTCGAGATGATCGGCGACGCGGGCCAGGCGCGTGTTGAACACGTTGATGAGAGTGCCGATGCCCGACAGCATGAAAACGGGGGTGAGCGCGACCTGGATCAGGTGTGCGGCGCTGTCGACGGGATCGGGATCATAGGAAATCGGGAAAGCCATGAGGTCTTATACTGCATGATCCGTTTCCGGAAAGACCGGAAGGCTGCAATCCCGGCTCTGGAAAAGGCGGCCCAAGATGGAGTAGGGAAGGGCAGCCATTGCCAGAGGTGTTCCGGCCCGGATGTTCAACCTGTCTCGCCTGTCCCGTCATATCGTCCTGTTCTGCGCCGGGATGGGTCTGTCTGTCCCGGTTGTGCAGGCGCAGGGTATGGCCGGTGAAGGCGCGCATTGCAGCGGTCTGGCGCTTCAGGCCGAGTTCGCCTGCCGGAGCTGGACCGAGGTGACGCAGGATGTGAAGGCGGGGACGGATACGGTCATCATTCCCGTGGGCGGAACCGAGCAGAGCGGTCCTTACATGGCGGTCGGCAAGCATAATGTGCGGGCGCAGGTCCTGGCTGATGCGATTGCGGTTCAGGCCGGGCATACGCTGGTGGCCCCTGTCGTGGCCTATGTGCCCGAGGGTTCGACGAGTCCCCGCACGTCCCACATGAAGTTTCCAGGCACGATTTCCGTACCACCTGCCGTGTTCGAAGGGCTGCTTAAAGGGGCTGCGGAGAGTTTCCGCGTTCAGGGCTTCAAGCGGATCGTGCTGCTGGGCGATCATGGAGGATATCAGTCTTTCATGGCGCAGGTGGCGCAGGAGCTGAATCGTGCCTGGAAGGGTCAGGCCGCCGTGCTTTACCTGCGCGATTATTATGAAGTCGTTCCTCACCAGTATGCCGATGCCCTGCGCGCGCAGGGTTATGGGGCCGAGGTGGGGCTTCATGCGGAGCTGAGCGATACGTCGCTGATGCTGGCGGTCGATCCGTCGCTTGTGCGTCAGGATGCGTTGCGCGCGGCTCCGAAACCGGGTGCGGCCGATGGCGTCTATGGTGGCGATCCGCGGCGTGCATCGGCCGGGCTCGGCCGGATCGGCACGGAAATGCAGATCCGGACCGCGGTTGCGGCAATCCAGTCTTTCCAAAGGAGCCATCCATGACATTCAAGACTCCTCTTCTGGTGGCGATGACGCTGCTGGGAGCTGCCGCGGCCCATGCGCAGGAATACTCCCCGAGTGCGCCGATGGTGCCGGTGCCGGCCGATGCGTCCGCTCCTGTCGCCGCAACGGCGCCTGTAGCTGCGTCCGGTATCCAGACGATCCCGGGCATGCCGCCGGTCATCGACCCGAAGAACATCTATAGCGAGACGACTCCCTCCCATATCTCGCCGGCGATCGCGCATGATCCGGCCCGCGTCTATGTGCCGAACCTGCGTGGGGACAGCGTGTCCGTCATTGATCCGGTGTCCTTTCAGGTCGTGGACACGTTCCCGGTCGGGCACTCGCCTCAGCATGTGGTGCCGTCCTGGGATCTGCGGACGCTGTGGGTGACGAATAACAGCGAAGGCCGTCCGGACGGGTCGCTCACGCCGATCAATCCGGCGACGGCCAAGCCCGGTCCGTCCATTGCCGTGGATGATCCGTACAACATGTATTTCACGCCGGACGGGAAATACGCGATCACGGTCGCCGAAGCGCACAAGCGTTTGGACTTCCGCGATCCGCATACGATGGAGCTGAAGGGCTCGGTCGAGACGCCGGAATGCAAGGGCGTCAATCACGCTGATTTCTCCATCGACGGCAGATACGCGATCTTCACCTGCGAGTTCGGCGGCTATGTCGCCAAGGTCGATACGGTGAACCTGAAGATGATCGGGATGCTGAAGCTGTCCAAGGGTGGGATGCCGCAGGATATTCTGACGGCGCCGGATGGTCACAAGTTCTATGTGGCCGACATGATGGCGGACGGCGTGTTTGTTGTGGATGGGGATTCGTTTACGGAGACCGGCTTCATTCCGACGGGGATCGGCACGCATGGCCTGTATCCGAGCCGTGATGGCAAGCTGATGTATGTCGCCAATCGTGGCTCACACCGCATCCATGGTCCGAAGCATGGGCCGGGTGGCGTGTCGATCATTGATTTCGCGACGGACAAGGTCATCAAGACCTGGATGATTCCCGGTGGTGGCAGCCCGGATATGGGCAATGTCAGCGCGGACGGCAAGCTGCTCTGGCTGTCGGGCCGGTTCGATGACGTCGTCTATGCAATTGACACCGACACGGGTGCGATGCGCAAGATCCCGGTGGGTGCCGAACCGCATGGTCTGACGGTCTGGCCGCAGCCGGGACGCTACAGCGTCGGGCATACGGGCATCCTGCGGTAAGGTCTGCAGGATTGATGGATCGGCAAAGGGAGGCAGGTATTCTGTCTCCTTTTTTATTGGGCGTGGCTTTACAGGTAGTTGGGGCGGCAGACGTCGAGGGCCTGTAGGGCGACCTCTCCGAACTCCTCATTGCTGGCATTGAACGACGCGTGGAAGACTTTTCCTTCGTTTTCGTTCGTATACCAGGCTGAGTGACTGGTTCCTCGTCCCTTTGAAGCGGCAAACCGCACCTGATCTGTCTGTTCGCACTCCCAGTTTATAAAAACTAAGGCGGATTTGCATCGTGCGTCCCGCGCTTCCTTGAAACCGTATTTCTCCCGGACCTTCTCCCAGAACTCATGGAAGAGCGGGCCGGATTTTTTCTTTTCCGCATCAATCTTGTCTTGCGGGAGCGGGTAACCGCCCCATTCCATGAAAAGATCACGGCTTGTCTCAAGGGCTCTCCGGAGATTTTCGCCGATCCATTCCGGCGTGGCGTTCTTGCGGTCAATGAACGTCGACCATCCGGTGACCGAGAAGAAACTTCCTCCCCGGTTATCCATCGAGATCACCGCAACGTACTTCCGGGTCCGAATCAGGTGAGCATATCGTGTGATGCCGTTTGCACCTGGAGCAATCATGCTCATCATCCTGAAATCGGTGAACCTTCCCGGTGCCAGAAACAGAGCTGTCTGAACAGTCACTCTGGCCCTGCGTACTTTACGGCCTGTTGGCGCTGGAAGATTTTCTGGAAAAGAGACGGTCAATTGCCGGGCCGATGAAGTAGCCGATGATCCCGGTGATCAGGACGGAGGGCCAGGCCCATCCGGCGTAATCCTTGAAGAAATCCTGATTTTCCAGATAGGTCATGACGGCGATGTCGATCAGGACGAGGGTCCACAATGTCGTGGACAGGAAGGGCTGGAGCCATGCGTGGCGGACGGTACGGGTCATGGAGGCCTCTCCTGATTACGAGATCGAGACGTGGAAGACGAAGATCATCCCGCAGATGAAGGCCCCGAGCAGCGGAAGCCAGCAGGTGTGCAGGTGGTTGTGGTCGTCCATGTAGGAATAGGCCAGCGCGAGCGCTACATAGACATGCGCGAACACAAGGCCGAGGACCATGCCGATGAAACGCTTTTTCAGGACCTGCTCTTCTTGGCGGTTCTTCTCGGCCAGGGTGGCGGGATCGGGCGTGGTCATGGGGGTATCGGTGGGGGCGACCGTGACGGTTTTCTGATCGGGTTCGGACGGCTCTGATGAGACCAGGACTAGAGACATCGCTGGATTCCTTGGCATGATCCTCGCCGTTTGGCGGGCGATGCGGGGCCACAGGAAAATCGGGCCGGGAAATCGTCTGCGTGGCAGCGGTGAGGAGGGTTCTCGATAATATGGAGACAGGATGATCCTGTCGGAACCTTAAATCAAGACTTTATTTAATTGATTAACAATTATGGGCGAAGCATGCCGGAATGGCATCGCCTCGCCCATGGGCCGGTCTGGGGTCAGGCCGGTGCGTTGCCGTCCGGCTTGCCGTTGTCCTGGGCCGTTTCTGGCGCGGGCTTCTGGGCTGCTGGTGGCGTTGGCGTGGCAGGAGCGTCGTTGGCCGGTGCCGGCAGGGTGACGTCTGCAGTGATGCACATGGCGTTGCCCGGCGGCGTCGTGAAGTAGGACGTGCCGGTGTAGAACTTGACGTTTTCTGCAGCCAGCAGGTTGGTGATGCGGCGGTAGAACTCGCGCTTGACCTTCCATTTCATCATCGGAGTCGTGCGGAAGCTGCCGAGGAGGGTGGCGCCGCCGCTGTCGCTGTTGTCCACGCCCAGATCGTTGTAGTCCGACAGGATCATGGGGCCGAAGACCGGGTCGTCGCGCATTTCCTTGAGCGTTTTCGCCATGATGGCCGTCACGCGTGGCAGATCCTCGGAGAGGTCGAGCTGCTGCTTGACGATGACCTGGTTGTAGCCACGGGCGGTGTTGGCGATCGAGGAGACGGAAGAGAACGGGATGATGTGAAGGTCGCCGTTGATGTCGCGGACCTTCACGGTGCGGATCGAGAGGTTTTCCACCGTTCCCGACACGCCGCCGGTCGTGACCCAGTCCCCCACCTGGATGGCGTCTTCGACAAGCATGAAGAAGCCTGTGATGAAGTCCTTGACCAGGCTCTGCGAACCAAAGGCGATGGCGGCACCCATGATGCCCGCACCGGTGAGCAGCGGGGTGACGTTGATGCCGATCTGCGAGAGCGTCGTGACGGCGACGATGATGATGATGATCGCCAGCAGGACGGTACGGATGATGGGCAGGACCGTGCGCAGGCGGGTGGCGCGGGAAAGCTGGTCCGACTTTTCAAAACGGCTGAGCTGCTGGCTGAGGAAGGCGTTGATGATTTCCCACAGCGTGACGGCCACGCTGAGGGCGACAAGCATCGTCAGGACAGCGTCCATCAGGTGACGGCCGACAGCGTTGTGCAGGAAGAAGCCGAAAGTGGGCAGGCCCCAGGCTTCGGTCATGGCGATCAGGGTCAGGAACAGGAGAACGCCGGTCAGGATCCTGCGGGCGAAGGGATAGTAGCGGTCGGCGCGCTTCTGGAGGTCGGGGAAGCGTTCGGTCAGGGCCGGGTTGATGCGGAAGAAGCGGTCCTGCAGGCCGTAGGCCATGACCGCGACCAGCCGCGAGGCGACCAGGATGCCGATGGTGATGCCGGTGGTGTCGAGGATCCAGCGATAGCCGCCGGGCAGATGCGCGGCCCAGACCACCCAGAGTGACACGTCGAGGAACATGGCCGGGACCCACCACAGGCGGGTGATGGCGACGATGAAGGTCCACATCGCGGTATTGGGAACGGCGCGGGGCTGGAGCGCGCGGCTGACGAGGTGCCGGATGCGCCAGATGAAGACGGCGATCAGGATGTGTTCGATCAGGACCACGCCGCGGATCATGGCGTCCGTGCCGCGCGGAGACAGGTTGAACTGGCTGCCCAGTGTAGAGAGGCAGAAGATGATGGCCGGCGCTGCCACCAGCACGTTCCACCAGCGGGTCAGCAGGAAGGCCGTTGCATCCGTTGCAGGCAGCAGACGGATGGTGGGGGAGCGCGGTGCGAAGCCGGTCTCGACGAACAGATACAGGCAGCGGGCGGCGGCGTAGCAGTTCGCGAGCGTTGTGATGACGTTGTCAGTCTTCTCGCTCCAGGGCAGGACCAGAACCGCGAGATAGGCGACGGCCAGAAAGGCCAAGACCGGAATGGCCTTCAGCGCGAAATGCCCCAGTGCGTAGGGAACGCGGGCGAGGAACCGCAGGGTCTCGACCTGTCGCCGCTGGTCGGCGGCGCGGGTCTGGCTGGAGCCGTCGACGATGGGTTCCGCTGGCGTGGTGGCATCGGTTTCGGTTGTGTTGCGCTGTTCCCTGTTTTCAGCGTTCTGTGTGAGCTGGTGAAGGGGTTTGCGCAGGCTGAGGGAGACGATCCGTTCCAGTGCGATGCCGCAGATCATGGCCGCGAGGCCACCCGCGAAAGCATGAAGAATCGTGGTGCGGGTATCCGCCGAGGCGAGGGTTGTGTGCGCCCAGCGGCCGACGATCCCGAGATCGCTGAACAGGCCAAGGAAATTGTGCAGATAGCCCAGCGCCTGAAGGCGGATGCTGCTCAGGCCGGTATGGATGTCGGGCGGGACTTCGGCGACCGGCTTGGCGGCGGCCGCTTTGGCCGGTGCGGCTTTTGCCGGCGCTGCGGTCGCAGGTGCCGGGGCTGCTGCAGGAGCGGTGGCCGGGGTCTCGACCTGAAGGCCGCGGGCCATCAGGGACAGGGTGTGGGTGAAGGCATCCCGCTCTTTCGGGTTGTTCAGGACGTTGAGGAGCTGCTGTGCTTCCTGCTGGTTCAGCGGGGTGGTGGTGTCGGCCGCCCGGGCCGGAAACAGCGCCAGGACACCGAGGAGCAGGAAGAGGAAGATGCCGGGGACGGCGCGTCCGGTTCGTATGGGAGACGATGGAAACGGGTCGGGACGGGGGATCGACGGCATCGGTCTGGTGAGTCCTTGGAAATTACGCGGTCTGGCGTTCGCGCGGGGTGGTCCGCCGGGGGCGGTCTGGTGCTGTAAACATGGCACAGGGCGCCGGCCCTGTCCTACCCTCTTCATGCGGCTGTTTCATTCGGAAGGGGGGACCTCGTTCCGTGCGAGCCGGTCGAGCGCATCGGCGTTGCGGATGGCCCAGTGATAGAGCAGCTCGACGGGCTCCACGAAGGTCTGCCCGAGTTCCGTCAGGCTGTAATCGACATGGGGTGGCATGATCTGCCGGACGTTGCGGCGGACGAGGCCCTGCGACTCAAGATCACGAAGAGTCTGGGTCATCATTTTTTTCGACAGATCGGGGATGCTGCGCTGGAGCTTTCCGGGGCGGGCCGTACCGCCCAGGAGATGCAGCGTGTGCAGGATCATGGTGGTCCATTTGCCGCTGAAGAGCCTCAGAATCCGTCGCGGCGCACAGTCTTCGGCGAAAGGTGCCTGACGGTAGTGATCGGGCAGCGGCGATGTCATGGACTGGGAACCTTCTGGTCACCAAGGCACGAAAAGGTGCCGTCTGGTGGAAATGGGGATGTCGTATCAGATGTGGAGCAGACCCCGTTTTCTGCAAAGGAAAATTCCCATGACCTCATCTGTTCCTGCTGTGACACCGACCCGGACCGCCCTGGTGGTCGGGGCGACAGGTATCGTCGGCCAGAATCTTGCGGCGCGTCTCGTGGCCGAGGGCTGGACGGTGCATGGTCTGGCGCGCCGGCCGCGCCATGATGTGGCGGGCGAGCTGCCGGTGGCGGCCGATCTGCTGGATCCGCCTTCGCTCGCCGGGGCGCTGAAGGATCTGCGGCCGAGCCATGTTTTCTTCTGCTCCTGGATGCGTCAGGCGACCGAGGAAGAGAACTGCCGCGTCAATGCGGCGATGGTGCGTAATCTGTTCGCGGCCCTGCCGGAGCCGGGGCTTCTGGTTCATGCAGCGCTGACGACCGGCATGAAGCATTATCTTGGCCCGTTCGAGGCCTATGCGTCGGGTGAGCCGCCCGTGACGCCGTTTCGGGAGGAAGTGCCCCGGCTGGATCTGCGGAACTTCTATTACGATCAGGAAGACGCGCTGTATGAAGCGGCCGAGCGGCATGGTTTTTCGTGGAGCGTGCATCGTCCGCATACGGTGATCGGTTATGCGGTCGGCAATGCGATGAACATGGGCAGTACGCTGGCGGTCTATGCGACGATCTGCCGGGAGACCGGGCGGCCCTTCGTCTTTCCGGGATCGCCTGTGCAGTGGGAGGGTCTGACCGATCTGACGGATGCGCGGCAACTGGCGCGGCAGCTGCTCTGGGCATCTACGTCTGCGGCGGGCCGGAACGAGGCGTTCAATATTGTGAATGGCGATCTGGTGCGCTGGAAATGGCTGTGGCCGCGTCTGGCGGCATGGTTCGGGATTGAGGCTGCGCCTTATCCGGGGCATGTGACCTCGCTTGAAGAAGCGCTGTCTGGCGATGCAGAACTCTGGGAACGGATTGCCGCGAAATACGGTCTGACGGAGAGCCGGATCGGGCGGCTGGCCTCGGCCTGGCATACGGATGCGGATCTGGGCCGGCCGGTCGAATGTGTGACGGATATGAGCAAGAGCCGCTGCGCCGGGTTTTTGGATTACCAGTACACGCCGGACTCTTTTACCGACCTGTTCACCCGTCTGCGGGCGGAACGACTGATCCCGTAAGGGACGGTTTTTCAGGGCTTTTGCGGTTTGGCTACCGTAAAGGTCCTGTTTTCCGTTTCAGTCAGTGGTATGGTTGCGGTTCTGTCCTGATTGTTGGAATGAGCCTGTCTTGCATCGAGTGTTCAGCATGTCCGCCCTGCTTCTGGCAGGGTTTCTTGGCCTGGGGTCTGCGGCCGCGCTGGCAGCGGAGAGCGCGCCTGTCACGTCTGCGAACGATACCGCAACCCTTGTCACGGATCGCGATGCGGTCGGGCCGGACCGGCATCTGCGTGTCGGGCTGCGGCTTCAGCTCAAGCCGGGCTGGCATACCTACTGGATCAATCCGGGCGATGCCGGGGATACGCCGACGCTGGATGTGACCGCTGATGGTGGCGCGACAGGCAAGGGCGGTCCGATCCACTGGCCTGTGCCGGTGCGGATCAGTGAGGGCGGCCTCATGTCCTACGCCTATGTCAATGAGGTGACGCTGCCGGAGGATCTGGTTCTCAAGGGTTCTGGTGGGACGACGCTTCATGCGCATGGAGAGTGGCTTGTCTGTGCGCAGGTCTGCATTCCGGAAAGTGGTGATTTCACGCTGACACTGCCGGCTGCGGCTCAGGATGCTCCGGAAGGGGCGCAGGCTGCGCTGTTCCACAAGGCGGATGCGGCCATGCCGGTGGCGTCGCCGTTTGCGGCCAGTGTTTCTGCTGATGGTGTTCTGACCCTTTCGGGTAAGGGACTCTCTGCGGCGTCCGTGTCGCAGGCGTGGTTCCTGCCGCAGGATGGGGGCGTGATCGATCAGGTGGCAGATCAGCCACTGCATGTATTGGACGGACAGCTGACGCTGGGGCTGAAGTTTCTGAAAACGGCGCATCGGGATAAGCCGCTTGTGGGTGTTGTCGTGCTCAAGGATGCGGCGGGGCAGGAAAGCCCGTTGCAGATTGAGGCGCGTCCGGTTGGGGGTGTCGCCTCTGCTGCGGCTCCTGCACAGGCGGATGTGGCACCGGCTTCGGATGTACCGACGGGGGCAGGCTGGCTGCGGGTTTTGCTGTTTGCCTTTGTCGGTGGCCTGATCCTGAACCTGATGCCGTGCGTGTTTCCGGTTCTGGCGATGAAGGCACTATCTCTGGCGAAAATGGGCGGTGCCGGACGGGGTGTGCAGCTTCAGAGCGCGCTGTTCTATACGATCGGGGTGATGGGTGCCTTTGCGGCTCTGGGCATCGTCATGATCGGGCTGCGTCTGGCCGGGTCTGCGGCCGGATGGGGCTTTCAGTTCCAGTCGCCGGGATTTGTGGTGGCGGTCTGCTGGCTGCTGTTCCTGATGGGGTTGAATCTGCTGGGCGTGTTTGAAGTCAGCGCCGGGCGTTTGGGGCAGGTCCAGACCGGGAGCGGTCGCGGCGGAGACATGATGACGGGTCTGCTGGCCGTTATTGTGGCGACGCCATGCACCGCACCGTTCATGGGTGTTGCCATTGCAGGCGCACTGGGTGGGCCGCCGGTGATGGGGGTTCTGGTGTTCCTGGCGATGGGGCTGGGGCTGGCTTTTCCGTATATTCTCGTGGCCGGGGTTCCGGGCGTGGCGTCGCGGATGCCGAAGCCGGGAGCCTGGATGGGGATTCTCAAGCAGGTTCTGGCGTTTCCGCTGTTTGCGACCTGTGTGTGGCTGCTCTGGGTCGCAGCGATCCAGCGGGGCGTGACGTTCGTGGCGCTGACGGCTGGGGGCATTGTGCTACTCGGCTTTGCGGGCTGGATCTATGGTGTCGGGCAGCGTCGTTCGATGCTGGAGGGGGGCCGTGGAACGGTGGCGTTCTGCCGGGTTATGGCAGCCCTATGTGTTGTGGTCTGCGGTGCGGCACTGGCGCAGGGATTGCGGGCCGCGCCTGCTCCCGTGGCGGCCGCGGCAGTGGAAGCGGGTGTCGAACCGTTCTCCGAGGCGCGTCTGGCGGAGCTTCGGGCGCAGGGTAAGCCGGTATTCATCGACATGACAGCGTCCTGGTGCATTACCTGCATGGTCAATGAGCGTGTGGCGCTGGATGTGCCGTCCGTTCAGGAGGCTTTCCGGTCCCGCGGGATCGTGTTCCTCAAGGGTGACTGGACGAACCGTGATGCCGCGATCGGGGATTTCCTCAAGGCGCATGGGCGCGATGGCGTGCCGTTCTATATCTATTATGCGCCGCATCAGGAGGGCGTCGTTCTGCCGCAGATCCTGACGCCGGGGATTGTGACCTCAACGATCGGGAAATAAGCGCACCGCTTTCTGGAGTTTTGAAAACCCTGTTCCCGGTCCGGGAGCAGGGTTTTTTCATATCCTGCGGCTTTCAGCGGCCCGTGTTTCGGGGATCGTCCTGCGGGTTCACATACGTCATGCTGAACGGCCCCATGCCTGAGACCTGAAGCACCGCGCCCTGGCTGCCGGCCTTGATGGCATGGGGCACGTTGACCGGCAGGTGTACGAAGCCGCCCGGGCCGAGATGTCGCTGCTGTGTGGTGGCCAGGCTCTGGCCTACGAAATGCTGGATATCGCCACTGATGACGGTGAGCATTTCGTCCAGATTATGGGTATGGGGCGGGATAAAAGAGCCCGAAGGCATCATGACGCGCAGGGTGAAGGGGCCCGGCTTGCTGGTATCGCCGGTCAGGATGGCCATTTTCGTTCCGTGCGGGAACATGACGGGAGCCGGCTGCCATTTCACGGCGTCCGAGCCCGGAATGATGGTGACGGCGGACTGGTCCGGCGCGGGTTCCGTCGGCACCGGGGCGCTGTGCGCGAGCGGTGTCACAATCAGCGTTGTGCAGAGCACCAGGGCTGAGCTGGCGAAATGCTTTCTTGAAATGTTGCCGGGGGGCATGGGGGTCTCCTCCGTCCCGTAAGGGCGTATGCGTGCCGTCTTGCGGCAACGCGCTGGAGGAGAGCCGGTTTGGAACGCGGAGGCAGGAACCGGTGGGGTCCTGCCCCATAGAATCAGAAGGCGGTGGAGACCGTTCCGGTCATGGTGAAGCGCGGAGCGACCATGAAGGAGTTTCCGTAGCCGGTATAGGACGCCATGTTGCCGCTGTAGACGGTGCTCGGGTCCTTGGCGCTGTAGACCGCGCCCATGGCGCCCGTGCGGACGACGGAGCCTGTGAGGTTCGTGAAGTTCAGGCGGAAGGTCGGGGACTGCGCGAACATGAACGGCTTGAAGTGATAGCCCATCGAGAGCGTATCGGTGACGTAGCCTGGAATGCGCTGGTCGCCGGCGACACTGACGGACTGCGGCCCGGTGTAGTGGACGGAGCCATTCGCGAAGAAGCCCTTGTAGGTGTAGGTCAGGCCGAAATTCGCGATGACATGCGGGGCCATGACGGCCTGCGTGCCCTTTGAGTGCAGCATCGTGTTCAGATACGGATCGAAGACGTTGCTGTCCTGAGTGGCATGCAGGTATTCGACCGAGGCGTATGGGCTGAAGCCATGGATCGGGCGTGCCGCGACCATCACGTCAAAGCCTCGCATCTGCTGGCTGCCGATATTGAACGGCTTGTAGCTGTTCATGCCGACATACTGGTCCACGATGCGGTTCGTGACGTTGTAGTTGAAGAAGGCGACGTCCGCGATGATGTGGTCGTCATGATAGCGGTAGCCGAGTTCTTCCTTGATGGAATACTGGTTCTTGGGGATCGCGACGCTGGTGTAGAGCCAGCCGAGATCGACCGCGCTGGGCTGACGGTAATCACCTTCCACGTTCAGGTAGACCTGGCTGTGGTTATCGATGCGGTAGCCGATCGAAAGCTGGGGTAGGGGGGCCGTGCGGTTGGCTTCCTGACGGCCGTAATAGTCCTTGTTCCAGATGTTCGTCATGACGAACTTGAAGCCGGCATCGACCGTCAGGTGATCGTTGAAATACTTGGCCGTGTCATGAACGAACAGCGAGTGGATCTCGTAACCCGCCGTTTGTTTGTCGCCGGCGGAAATCAGATAGGCCGCGTTGTTCGGGCTGGCCGCATTGCCGTCCGGCATCTGGTAGCTGGTGGGATAGGACTGGATCGTCTGGGTGTTTTCATACCAGTAGCCGACCGAGAACGTGTTGTGACGGTCGATCTCCCAGTTGAGTTTCGCGACTGTACCGACCGAGCGGTATTCGTTCTGCAGGAAGTAGCTGGTCAGGCCGCGCGTGGCGCCGCTTGAATCGGTTGTGGTTCCGTCAGGCGAAGCGTCCCAGCCCTGTCCGAAGCTGAAATAGGGGTGGATGTCGAGCGACAGGCGGGACGGCAGGGCAATATGGACCGGAGCCGAGATGAAGATCTGGTTCCAGTGATCATTGTTGTTGCCCCAATAGTTGTTGCTCGTCTTGTCGTTCGTACGACCGTAGCCCTGTCCGGTGTGCTTGTAGCGGAAGAACTGGTCGGAAGTCGGGTAATTGTCGATGATGAAGTCAGCCGAGTTCCAGGACAGGAAGAACTTGGCGTTGGAGCCGTTCTTCCAGTCTTTCTGCAGGCCGAAATCGATGTGCTTGCGCTGGTTGATGCCAGCGCCCATCCACGACCGGGCATGCGTGTTGGAGAACGAGAAATAGCCGCGCACGCCGCTATGGCCGATCTCGCCGGATTCGAGGCGGATGAACTCGCGCGACAGGTTGTTGGTGCCGTAGGAGAAGTCGATCAGGCCGCCGCGTTTCTGCGAGGGGGTGCGGGTTTCCTCGGCCATGACGCCACCGGCGGCCGACATGACGGGAAGATCCGTTGCGGAGGAGCCCGGTGTGACGCTGACGCTTTCAAGGTTCTCGGAATCGACGTTTTCGCTCAGATACTTGGCGGCTGCGGCGGGGGCGCCGTCTACCATCAGGCCCATATCGAGATCCGTCAGGCCGCGGGACTGGATCTGGCCGCCTTCCATACCCGACGAATCCGGGGTGGTGACGTTGAGGCTCGGCAGGTTCTGGATCAGGTCAAGCGCGGTGCTGGTCGGCGCGCGCATGTCGATGAATTCCTTCGTGACGGTCTGCACGGCATGTGGTGCGGTTTCGACCCGCATCATACCGCCGCCGCCGTTCAGGGCGCGGCGCGAGGACGTGACGGAGACTGTTTCGGCCGCGGCGGCATCAAGCGCATGGGCGCGCGGTTTGGCTGCCGGCCGGGCTGGTGCTGCAGCGCTGCGGGCTGTGCTATGGGCGGGCGTATGATGGCGCGAAACGGGGTGTTTCGTGGTCTGTGCGGCGCGGGCACCTGTACCGAAAGCCACGAGGGCGCTGCCGGCAAGACAGGTTACGGCAAGGAGCTGGCGTCGATAGCCCGGTGACCAACGGTTGTCTTTCATGCTGCCGGGCTCCTGTCGAAACGAAAGGTTCACTTTGGGAACGGTATTTATTCGAAATGTGGATGTAAAACGGATGGCCTATCCGCACCAAAGATAAAATGCAGGGCAGGCCATTGCCTTTTTTAGGGTGGTGCAAAAATGTGACAGTCTATGTCTCCCAATGGACGCACAGGTCAGGGGCCGACCTATGGCTGTGGCTCTGGGGATAGGAACTCCTTTTCGAGCTCGGAAATCACGAGCCGCGCGGCGCCGGAAAGCTGGCGGGAATGATCCACGCAGAGCGCGAGTGTCAGGGGGGCAAGATCGTGATTGGAAATCGGAATGAAAGCCAGTTCGCCGCGTGTGACCTCTTCCATGACGTCAAGTGCGCTGAGGATTCCGAGGCCGACGCCTTCGCGGACCAGCGACTTGATCATCTGGATGTTGTCGGATGCTGCGGCGGCCTGGATGTCGAGATTGCTGTCGATTTCCAGGATCTCGATCTGGCGTTGCAGGGCAAGCGGGGCCTGGGGCATGATCATCGGGTAGTTCATGGCCAGGCTGAAGCGGGCACTCTTGCGCTCGGCGACGGGATGGTTCGGCAGGCAGATGAAGCCGAGCGGGAAGTCCTTGTGGGCGCGGACCAGAAGCCCGCGGGCATGGGTCGGATTGAGGAGCAGGGCAACATCGACTGCCCCGTCGATCAGAGTCCCCTGGATGCGGCTGTTGTCCAGGACATGGGTGCAGATGGTGATGCCGGGATGAGTCGTGCGCAGGGCGCGGAGCAGGCGCGGGAGGAACCCGCGGGTCAGGGCGTCGGGGACGGCGATGTCCACCTGTCCCCGGCGCAGGCCGCGCATGTCCTCGATCTGGACGCACATATTGGTCAGGTCCCGCGACCACTGCTTGCCGTGGGCGTAGAGGAGCTCCCCCGTTGCCGTCAGGCGCAGGCCGGTGGGGAGACGTTCGAAGAGAGGAGTGCCGAGGGACTCTTCGCCCTGCAGGATCTGCCGGTCGATGGCTGAGGCGGCGATGCGCAGGTGTTCGGAAGCCCGGCGGATCGATCCGTGCTGGGCCACGGCAAGAAAGTAACGCAGGAAGCGTGAGAAGACAGGCATGGAAGAACTGCTCTCTTTTTGCGAACGGGAGATGCGTTTTTATGGAGTATACGCCCTTACGACGGTATGAAACTATCCCGACCGACAGGTGACCTGTCATTTTGTTGCGGAAAGACGGTCTGGCGGCGTCCGGATGCTGCTTTGTCCGTACCGGTTTTTTGGGATTTGACCACATGACATCCACCGTTTCCCCCGTCGATGCTCTGGCTGCGCTTTCGGAGCGTGTGCGGGAGGATCTGGCGAAAATCCGCTATGCGACCGGCAACTGGAGCCTGACGCAGGAGCGGAACGGGAAGGCGGTTCTGGATGTGGCCATCATCGGTGCGGGACAGGGGGGCATCACGTCGTGCTTCGGTCTGCGCCGGCAGGGTGTGACCAATGTGGAAGTCTTTGAAAAGGCTTCCAAAGGTGGCGAAGGTCCGTGGGTGACGTTTGCGCGCATGATTACGCTGCGCACGCCCAAGCATGTGACGGGACCGGATCTAGGGATCCCGAATCTGACGCCGCAGTCCTGGTTCGAGGCGCGTTATGGGGCGAAGGCCTGGGAGGAACTGGACAAGATTTCCCGCCATGACTGGCAGGCCTATCTGGACTGGGTGCGCGAGACGCTCGATATCCCGGTCGTGAATGATCAGGAACTGGTGCATGTGGGCTGGGACAATGGTCTGCTGCGGCTGACGTTCCACAACGCGGCCGGTCAGGAAACGGTGCGTCTGGCGCGGCGGATGGTTCTGGCGACGGGCATCGAGGGCGGCGGGACGTGGCATGTGCCGTCCTTCATTTCCGACACACTGCCGAAGTCCGTTTATGCGCACACACATGAAGACATTGATTTCGAGGCGCTGAAGGGCAAGCGGATCGGTGTTCTGGGCGCGGGGGCTTCGGCGTTTGATAATGCGGCGACGGCTCTGGAAAAGGGTGCGGGACGGGTGGATCTGTGCCTGCGTCGGGCAAAGATCCCGGCGATCAATCCGTATCGCTGGATGGAAAATGCGGGCTTTCTCGCGCATTTCTCGGAACTGCCGGATCTGACGCGCTGGCGTTTCATGCGGCAGATCTACAGCCTGAACCAGCCGCCGCCGCAGGACACGTTCTGGCGCTGCCGCCGTCACGAGAACTTCGCCTTCCGTCCCGGCACGCCCTGGACGGCGACGCGGATGGACGGGGATGAAGTCGTGGTGACGACGCCGCAGGGCGAGATGCGGTTTGATTTTCTGATCATCGGAACGGGATTCTCGATCGACCTGTCGCAGCGGCCGGAAACACAGGATTTTGCGTCTTCGGTCATGTTGTGGCGCGATCACTTCACGCCGCCTGCTGGGGAAGAAAGCGAGCTCCTGGGCAGCCATCCTTATCTGGGCGCGCGATTCCAGTTCCTGCCCAAAGACAAGGCCGATCCGAAGGCGCCGATGCTGGCGGCGATCTACAATTTCACGTTCGGTGCCATGCCGAGCATGGGGCTTTCCGGCGCCTCCATCAGCGGAATGCGTTTTGGCGTGGAAAAGCTGGCGCGGGGTATTGCGCGGGATCTGTTCGTCGAGGATAGCGAGAAGCATCTGGCGAGCCTCTTGGCCTATGACACGGAAGAACTCGTCAGCCTCGATCCGCCGGTGCTTTGAGAAGGGAGACGCCCATGACTCAGGACAGCTATCCGCGGGACATGATCGGCTATGGCCGCACGCCGCCTGATCCGAAATGGCCGAATGGTGCGCGCATCGCCGTGCAGTTCGTCATCAATTACGAGGAAGGCGCGGAAAACTCGGTTCTGCATGGTGATGCGGGATCCGAAGCATTCCTGTCCGAAATGATCGGCACGAAATCCATCATTGGGGCGCGCTGTGCGCAGATGGAGAGTCTGTACGAATATGGAAGCCGGGCCGGGTTCTGGCGGCTGCGTCGTCTGTTCGATGAAGCCGGGATGCCGGTGACGGTGTTTGGCGTGGCGAAGGCGCTGGCCCGCAATCCGGATGCCGTGGCGGCCATGAAGGAGAGCGGCTGGGAGATTGCGTCCCATGGCCTGCGCTGGATCGATTATCAGGATTTTCCCGAAGACGTGGAGCGCGCGCATATCCGCGAGGCGATTGCGCTGCATACCGAAGTGACGGGTGAGCGGCCGCTCGGCTGGTACCAGGGGCGCACGAGCCCGAATACGGCGCGTCTGGTCGCGGAAGAAAGCGGCTTTGTTTACGACGCGGATTCCTATGCGGATGACCTGCCGTATTATGATCGGACCAATGGCCGTGCGCAGTTGATCGTGCCCTATACGCTTGATGCCAATGACATGAAGTTCGCGGCACTGAACGGCTTTACGGAAGGCGAGCAGTTCTTCGTCTATCTGCGTGATGCGTTTGACATGCTGTACCGCGAGGGCGGGCGGATGATGTCGGTCGGGCTGCATTGTCGTCTGGCGGGCAAGCCGGCGCGTGCGATGGGATTGCTGAAATTTCTGCAGCATATCCAGAAGCACGAGGATGTCTGGGTGGCGACACGGCTGGATATTGCGCGGCACTGGCTGGCTGTGCATCCGGTATGAACATTTCGGACGTTAATGCGCTGTCGGATGAAGCGTTTGTCGCGCAGTTCGGTGGGCTTTATGAACATTCCCCCTGGGTGGCGGAAGGGGCGCTGAAGGCGCGGCCTTTTGCGGATGTGGACGCGATGCTTTCCGCGTTTGCGCAGACTGTGCGCTCTGCCGGAGCGGAGGCACAGCTTGCGCTGGTGCGGGCGCATCCGGAGCTTGGGCACCGGGCCGGGATTGATCCGGATCTGACGGAACATTCCGCCTCGGAACAGGCTTCGGCCGGGCTGGATCGTCTGACGCCTGCGGAATATGAGCGCTTCCGGGGGCTGAATGACGCGTATCGCGCGCGGTTTTCCATGCCGTTCGTGATCTGCGTGCGCAAAGTGGCCGCACCCGGAAAAGCTGCGAAGACCGTCATTATGGATGAAATGGAGCGCCGTCTGGCTGGCACTCCCGAAAAGGAACTGACGGAGGCGCTGACGCAGATCGATGCCATTGCAGCACTTCGTCTGAAGGATCTGGTTGCGTCATGAGTTCTCTGTCCACGCATGTTCTTGATACGGTTTCCGGCAAGCCGGCTGCGGGCGTGAAGCTGCGTCTTCTGCAAGGAGAGCAGGTTCTGTTCGAAGGGCAGACGAATGCAGACGGGCGTTGCCCGGAACTGCGGGATGTTGCAGTTTCGAAAGGGACGTACTGTCTGGAATTCCGGATTGGCGATTACTTCAGAAAAGGCGGACAGGTCCTGTCCGATCCGCCATTCCTGGATGTGGTGCCGATCGTGTTCGGACTGGCGGCGGAGGCTCATGCGCATGTGCCACTGCTGGCGGCGCCGTTCGGATATTCCACCTATCGCGGAAGCTGAGGGCTTTTCATGACTGCCGAGAACGCCGCGACGACCGGTCTGCATCCCGTTGACGAGAAACTGCCGGTCTGGCGGCTTGGGGCCTATGGGTTGCAGCATGTGCTGGCGTTCTATTCGGCGGCGGTCATCGTGCCGATCCTTGTTGCGGGTGCGCTGCATCTGCCGCGCGAGACGCTGATCCATCTGATCGATGCGGATCTGTTCACCTGCGGGATTGCATCCCTGCTTCAGGCGGTGGGGTTCGGGCCGGTCGGGGTTCGGCTGCCGCTGTTGCAGGGTGTGACATTCACGGCCGTGGGGCCGATGATTGCCATTGGCTCTGCTGTCGGGGGCGGGACGCCGGGGCTTTTGTCCATTTACGGGTCCGTCATCGTGGCGGGGTTCGTCACGTTGCTGATGGCGCGGCATTTTGCGGGACTGGTACGGTTTTTCCCGCCGGTTGTGACGGGGTCCATCATTCTCATTATCGGTCTGGCGCTTTTGCCGGTCGCGGCGAATGACATTGTTTCGGGTGCCAGTCCGTCAGTCATGCAAGACCATGTTCCGCTGAGGAGCATCTGGTACGGGCTGGGGACACTGGCCTCCATTCTGGTGATCCAGCGCCTGTTCCGCGGGTTTATTGCCACGATTGCCGTGCTGATTGGGCTGGTTCTGGGAACACTGGTGGCCTGGATGCTGGGGGATGCGAATTTCGGGGATGTGGCATCTGCGCCGCTTTTGTCCATCACGCATCCGTTCTATTTCGGGATGCCGACATTTCATCCGGTCTCGATCCTGTCGATGGTGATCGTCATGACGATTTCCATGATCGAGACGATCGGCAACGTCTATGCGACGGGTGAAATCGTCGACAAGCCGATTACGTCCGAAGACATTGCCCGCACCTTGCGCGCCGATGGTATCGCGACCATGCTTGGTGGCGTGCTCAATTCCTTTCCCTATACGTGCTTTGCCGAAAATGTCGGTCTGGTGCGGATGACGGGGGTGAAGAGCCGCTGGGTCGTAGCGGCGGCGGCGGTCATTATGATGATGCTCGGCTGCCTGCCGCGTCTGGGTGCGCTGGTGGCTGCGGTGCCGCTGCCGGTTTTGGGGGGAGCGGCGCTGGCGATGTTCGCGACTGTGGCCGTCGTGGGCGTGCAGACGCTGTCACGGGTGGATTTCAACCGGCAGAGCAATGTGATTATTGTGGGGACCAGCATCGGGCTGAGCATGCTGGCGACGGCCCAGCCGCATATTTCCGATACGTTTCCGATGTGGGCGAAGATCGTGTTTGGCAGCGGGATTACGCTTGGGTCCCTGTCAGCGATCCTGCTGCATCTGATTTTCAACGTGAAACGGACGATTCACGAGGCGGCTCATGCGACGGATGTGCCGCGCGAGGCACTGATCGACGAGCGCATCCGGGAAGGGTGAGGTTCAGGGCTCTGCCCTGAAACCCGCCAAAGGCCGGGGGCCTCTCTGGACACCGATTCACAAAAACAGGGTGCAGGGATCGAGATCCCTGCCGGGCCCGGGCAGAGCCCGGAACGTCACGTCAGAACCCTGTCTGGGCGGAAAAATAGAAGCCCGTCTGATCCTTGTAGGTCGCGATCGTCCCCAGTGACACATAGGCGAGCGTAACGTTCAGGTGCTTGTTGACGAAATAGCTGGTGTAAACGTCGAACCAGTTGCTTTCGTCGGTGAAGCGCTGGTTGCGGGGTTTGGTGCGGTATTCGACGCCGACCACTAGGCCGGGAATGAAAGACGGCAGATAGCCGAGTGAACCCTCGAACTGGGCGTGATAATTGTTGTCCTTGTCACCGCCGAAACCGAGGATGCCCCACTGGTTGCCCTTGGTGAAGCGGACGGTGGTGTCGATCAGGATGCCGATTTTCGGGAACAGCTTGGTGACGGCGAGATAGGCGTCTCCGCCATCCGTGTGCATCGAGCCGACTTCGTGAATGACTTTGCCGTCACTGTCATGCTTGTACATGCCGCCGATGGCGACCTGCGGGATCAGGGTATTGTCCGCGACATGACCGAAGAGGCGGACCTTCGCACCCGCGACATCGAGATCGAACTGATAGCCGTTGCCGATGCCGAGTTTCGCTCCGGTGCCGCGGGTCTGGAAGAAGTTGTGGGTATAGGAAATCTCGACACGGTCAAAGAAGCCCATCGAGGCGCCGACATTCTGGTCCCAGTAGCTGGTGAGGTTCACATAGCTGTAGTGCATGGCCATGCCGGCGCTCTTGTTGGAGCCATAGCCGCCGATTGTGGCCCAGCTTGCGATGCCGCCGCCGCTCGCGCCTTCGAGTGAGGACAGGCCGCTGGTGCCGAGGGCGCGCTGTCCGTCAAAGAGGGTGCGGAACATGGACTGTCCGTTGCTGTTTCCGTCATCGCCCAGCGTGACCTGGGGTGTGGTGGTGCTGGTAGCGGCTTTGGCGTCCTGCCCCGTGATGAGGGTGCCGAGGGACAGAAGGGCTGTCATGGATGTCAGGATACGGAAAGACTGAGCAGCGGTTGGGAAACGGTGCATGATTCCTGCTTTTAAGTCGCGCGCCCGAAGAGGAGCTGGAGTATTCTCGCAGATGAAATACCTCTTGCTGTATTTACTGCCGCGAGACTGAAAAAATAATTAAGATAACCCTAGAGTTCAAAAATTTTCCCGTGTCAAAGAAAAACGGCACTCGATGCCACTTTAGAATTTGAGGTGTGTTCCAGAAACTTCAGACCGTGCTGCGTTTGTGCAGGAGTTCGCCGGCGACATAGGTGGCGGCGATGCTGCGGTCGTCCCCGAGCATGGTCAGGGCGAAGAGGCGGTCGGCGAGGGTTTCGGCGGTCCGGGCGCGGATTCGTCCAAGCGGCGTGGCAGCTGGATCGAAAACGCAGAGATCGGCGTAAAGACCGGGCCTGATACTGCCGATCCGGTCTTCGAGGCCGAGGGACTGCGCACCGCCAGCCGTAGCGAGCCAGAGCCCCTGTGCGGGATGGAGTTTTGTTTGAAGGCCCTGTGCGACCTTGTAGGCATCGGACAGGACCTGAAGCAGGGACAGGGCAGGCCCGGCGCCGATATCGCTGCCGATCCCGACATGGACGCGGTGTTCGGGGTTGAGAGCCTTGAAGAGCGGGAACGAGCCGCTGCCGAGGAACTGGTTCGAGCCGGGGCAGTGCGCGATGGAGCAGCCTGTGTCGTGGCAGCGCTGGAAATCGACTTCTTCGGCATGAACGGCATGGGCCAGGATCGCGCGTGGACGCAGGAGACCGGCCTTGTCGTACACGTCCAGATAGGAGGTGCGGTCGGGGAAGAGTTCGCGGACCCAGGCGATTTCCGAACGGTTTTCGAGCAGGTGGGTCTGCATGAACAGGTCGGGTTTCGTGGCGAGCAGGGCGCCAGCGAGATCGAGCTGTTCGGGGGTGCTGGTGGGGGCGAAGCGCGGCGTGACGGCATAAAGCTGCCGCCCGCGATTGTGCCAGCGGGTGATGAGTTCGGCGGACTGGTCATAGCCGCTCTGGGCGGTGTCGCGCAGGTTTTCGGGGGCGTTGCGATCCATCAGGACCTTGCCGGCGATCATGCAGGTGTTGAGGCGTTCGGATTCCTCGAAGAACGCGTCCACGGACTGGGGGTGGACGGTGCAGTACACGGCGGCCGTGGTGGTTCCGACGCGCAGGAGTTCGGCCAGGAACTGCCGGGCGACAGCGCGGGCATAGGTGATGTCGGCGTAGCGGGCTTCTGCGGGGAAGACGTAGTTTTCCAGCCATTCCAGAAGCTGCTCGCCGTAAGACGCGATGACCGGAAGCTGCGGGTAGTGGACATGCGTGTCGATCATGCCGGCGGAAATCAGCATGTCGGGATAGTGGTCCACGGCTGTTCCGTCGGGGATGGTGTCGCGCAGACTGTCCCAGGAGCCGGCGGCGGTGATGAGACCGTTTTCGGTCAGGATCAGGCCATCGGGCTCATGGTGCAGGGCGTCCATGGGGTCGGTGGTGAACGGATCGGCATGGAAGGTCAGGAAGGGGCCGCGGATGGCCCTGCGGGGAATTCTGCTCTGGGTCATGCGGTTACCTTACGCAGGGATTTCGGTGCGGGGAACGGGTTTGTGGGGCCGGGGCGGCTTGGCGGCCGGCATTGGCAGTCGGTGCGGGGCTGGCTTACAACACAGGCAGGAAGAACCGGCTCCTGGCGCGTTCTTCAGCATGAGCTCTGGAGTATCCGCCAATGATGCCGAATGATCCTGTTTCGCCGCCTGTTGCACTGGATGTGCCGGAAGGGCTTGCCGTTTCCGTGGACGGAAAGATGAGCGGTATGGATGCCGTGTCCGTTCCGGATAAGGCGGATGTGACGGATTCAGGCACCGGTGGTGATGATGGTTCAGCGGCTCCGGCGTCTGGCAGCATCGAAGGGCCTTATCTGGCTCCCCCGCGTGTGCCGGTTCTGGAAGGCGCGCGGGGTGTGCGGTTCGATTTCAATGATGGGGCGCGTGTCATGGTGCCGTCCCTGGAGCGCGATGGTGTGCCGTCGGGTTCGCAATGGCATGTGCGGCTTTCGGATCATGTGACTGGAAATGTGCTGTTCGATGCGCGTCTGAAGGGCGGCATGGTGGCATCCACCAAGAAGTTCTTCGTGCCGTTTCGGGTGGATGTCTGGCTGGAGCAGCCGGACGAGACGCCGGAGCAGGTGCTGCATCATGATCTGGCGCTGTCGGGGCGGCCGGTTCTGGTGCAGCTTCCGGTCGGAACGCTGGGCGATACGCTGGCCTGGCTGCCTGCGGTGCGGCGTCTGGCGCAGGAGAGCGGGGCGCAGGTGACGTGCTCGGTCTCCGAAGCGATTTTGCCGCTTGTGATGGACGCCAATCCGGAACTGACGCTCGTGGGGCATGACCGCCTGAAGGCGGAACTGGATTTCACGGCCCGGTTCTATGCAAGCTACAATATCGGGCTGTTTTTCGCGGATAAGGACCATACCCGCCAGCCGACGGATTTCCGTCATGTCGGGCTGCACCGGACGGCGGCTTATATCCTTGGCGTGGATCCCTGGAACGATGCGCCGCCGGGCATCACCATTCCCGATGGCGACATACCGCCCGTTGCCGAGCCGTATGTCGTGATTGCCACGCAGGCCAGTACGCAGTGCAAGTACTGGAATAATCCCGGTGGCTGGCATGAGGTGATCGCGTTTCTGAAAAAGGCGGGTTATCGCGTCATCTGCATTGACCAGAAGCCGTATCACGGTACGGGATATGTCTATAACCATATCCCGCACGGGGCCGAGGATCAGACCGGCAGCCGACCGCTGGCTGAGCGCGCACGCTGGCTGAAACATGCGAGCTTCTTTATTGGCCTGTCGAGCGGTCTGGCGTGGCTGGCGCATGCCGCGGGAACGCCGGTGGTGATGATTTCAGGGTTCACGCATCCGGACAACGAGTTCGCCACGCCTTATCGGGTCATCAACTGGCACACCTGCAATTCATGCTGGAATGATCCGGCGTTCCAGTTCGATCACAAGGACTTCTTCTGGTGCCCGCGGCACAAGGGGACGGACCGGCAGTTCGAGTGTTCCCGCCTGATTACCGGGACGCAGGTTATTCACACCATCAGGCGGCTGATGACGGATCGGGGACTTGCGGACGCAGAGCGTTGCGCGCCCGTAGCGGTATGAGCAGGGCTTCGATCAAGGCGCAGACATAGACCACCAGACCGAGTTCCATCACGAGCAGGATGCGGTGGCTGGAGGCATAGATCGTGGGGGAAAGGCCTGTCAGGAAGGTCACGGCGAACCCGCCCACCAGAAAGGACAGGACGGTGGGGGAGTCTTTCAGGGCCAGGGCGCACCACAGGATCGAGACGATCATGCACAGCGTCAGAAAAAACGCGACATAGGTATTCAGATACACCCAGTTCAGATCATAGATGAACCGGTCGCAGCGCAGGGCGGCGAGCATTTTCTGAAGGCCCGGACCGAAAGGCAGCATGAGCAGGATGTTGAGGAGCATCACACCCATGGCTGCCACGTCCTGAACGCCCCTGTTCCGTTTGACGAAAGCCAGGAAGCAGATGGACAGGATCAGGGCTGCGAGCAGGATATGATTGTCTGTGCTGACGCAGGCGCGATGGATGCGGTCGATCGCCAGCGAGAGTTTCTGGATCATGCCGAACTGGGGAAATTCGGGCAGCCAGTTGCTGATTTCCGCGACGTAACGGCGGCCATTTCCGGGGGCAGCCAGAACGGTTGCGGAAATGGCCGCGGCGATCGTCAGATAAAGGCCGCCATACAGGGACATGGTCCGGCGTCGAAGAGTGGAGACGGCCGTGCAGAAGAGCAGAAGCAGGGAGGACTGTTCGATTGAACAGCCGATGGGCAGGGCCGCGATGGACAGGATGCGCAGGGTTTTGCCTGCATCGTCATGGCGCAGGAAAACGCTGATTGAGAAGAAGGCGAAGGAAATCGGGAAGAGGTAATTGTAGAACCCCGAGAGCCAGTACACCGACTCTTCACACACATAATACGGCAGCAGCAGGAACAGACCCATGACCAGCAGGATTCCAATGCCGGGCCTGAGGACGGAGCGCAGGGTACAGGACCAGATCGCGTACGCCAGAAGAAGGGCACAGAACGGAATGAGGGCTCGCCAGAAGAGGGGATACTGGATGGTTTCAGCCAGGGCGCCTTCGATGAAGATCCTGCCGGACCATGTCATGTAGCGGATGTGCAGAAAGGACAGCAGGCTGGTGTGATCCAGCGCATGGTGGAACATGTCGTTGTCGATGAAGATCGATCTGTTGATCCGGGTGTTCATCCAGACTGTCGCGATCAGCAGAAAGACGATGAACGGGCTGTTCTTCAGGATCGTCGTCTTAAGAGCGGCAGGCATGGGACATCCTGTAAAGGCTGTGTCCTGAAATGATGTTCAGGTGAATGGTCGCTCCCGGTGTCATGCCGGCCGGCTTTCTGGCGGTTCCGGCAAAGCCGTATCGGTTGTGAAAGGCATTGGCCTCTGTATGGAGGGTCCGTGCGATATCGGGCCTTTCCTGAAGCCGGTAGGGGATGGAGAATTCTTTTTCTCCGTCTCCCACGGTGAGGATCAGGGTGGCTCCGTCGCCGGGCCAGATGTCTGAATGGATCCAGCCGGAAACGGAAATGGTGTTTCTCGCGATATGGCATTCTTCCACGAGGAATTTCATGGAAGGGTCGCTTGCCGGGGTGAAACTGTCCGGGTGGAAGGGCCGGTGCGCCGTCCAGGCATGACAGCAGGCAAGCGTCACGACCAGTGACAGGCCTACTCCGCACAGGAAAGCATATTTCCTCAGAAGCAGGAGCATCTGATCCAGTGGGGAAGGGTGTTTCATGGATCTGCTGCGCTGTTCGGGAAGGGGGTATTTCTGCCATTGGGGCTGTACGCTGTCCATCATGCCTTTCGGATATGGGGGAAGGCGGGGCTGGCATGACGGCTTTGGCCCTGATATCTGCGGGGCTGTCTTTTTCATCCGATCGCGGCTGTGTCTGCGGTCCCGGTCGCCGGATGCCTGCCTCATGTCCGATACTTTCGAGCCGATCCGCATTGTCGCGCTGTATCATTTCACGCCGTTCGCGGACCCTGCCGCATTGCGCGGGCCGTTGCTTGAGCTGTGCGAAAAGGAAGGGATCAAGGGCATCCTGCTTCTGGCGCGCGAGGGCATCAACGGCACGATTGCCGGGAAGGATGAGGGCATGGAGCGCGTGATGGCGCATATCCGTGCGCTGCCGGGCTGTGCGGATCTGGAGAGCAAGGACTCCCGCGCTCCGGAGCTACCGTTCCGTCGCATGAAAGTGCGGCTGAAAAAGGAAATCGTCACGATGGGCGAGCCGGATATCGATCCGCGTCAGGGCGTGGGGCGGTATGTGGCGCCCGAGGACTGGAATGCGCTGATTTCCGATCCGGATACGATCCTGATTGATACCCGCAATGATTACGAAGTGGCGATCGGGACGTTCAGGGGCGCGGAAGATCCCAAGACGAAATCCTTCCGCGAATTTCCCGAATGGTTCCGTAAGCGTCGGCAGGAACTGGAAGCGCAGGGTCGCCTGCCGAAGATCGCGATGTTCTGCACGGGGGGCATCCGTTGCGAGAAATCGACGTCCTTTGCGCGGGCGGAAGGTGTGGACGAGGTCTATCACCTCAAGGGCGGCATCCTGAAATATCTGGAGACCGTTCCGGAAGAAGAAAGCCTGTGGGAAGGCGAGTGCTTCGTGTTCGACCAGCGTGTGTCGGTGAAGCACGGGCTGGAGATCGGGACGCATGATGTCTGCCATGCCTGCCGTCGGCCGCTGAACGCACACGACAAGGCCTCGCCGCTGTTCGTGCAGGGGGTGTCGTGCCCGCATTGCCACAACGAGCGGACGGAAGAGCAGCGCCATCGTTATGCCGAACGTGAGCGTCAGGAAGCGCTGGCTCAGGCGCGGCGGGCCGGGCATCTGGGGGTTCGGCAGAAGTAAGTATGGACGGGCGGGAAAGCGAAGATACTCTCGCTGAAAGGGCTTCTAGCTTTCCCCGACGAGCAAAGCGGGAGTAGGATTTTCCCGAGAGGTGCGGACCCTGTTGCGGGACTGATATTGTCGACGCTGTTTTGTTATTTCGTACAAAACAATCCCTGAACTCGTACCCAGATTGAGACTTTCGATCATTCCAAACATGGGAATGGAGACGCATTGCCGGCTTCGTTGGGCGGCAATGTCGCTGATTCCTTTGGTTTCACTTCCGAACCAGACTGCCAGTTTGGCATGCTTGGTAAAATCGCCTTCGTCCAACGATACATTGGACATGCCCTTCCGATGGGGTGACGTGACAATCGAGACGAAGTGGTTTTTTTCCAAATGTGCGAGGCACTCTTCCGTGCTGTCAAAGCGCTTGACGAATGTCCATTTGACGGCGGAAACCGATAGCTTCGAGAGTTTTGGTTCGGTGCGTAACTCATTCCAGTCGTCCGAGAGAACCCCACGAGGGTCTATGACGTACACTTTTTCTGCGCCGAAAGCGTTCACGTTCCGGATGACAGTTCCAATATTTCGTGGGTTTTCCGGGTCTTCGATGACAACGATGAGGTTTTTGCAGCGGAAGTCTCGTATCGCGTCCGCCCTTTTTCGGGCGCGTGATTTGTCTGTCTGTTTGCGTTCGATCGTCACACTCAAGCCCTCACCGTACGGGCACCATATCTAGCGACGATGTCGGTTGGTGTCCAAAGTCCGGATCATGATGCATGGTCCTCCAGTAATGGAAGGCCATATATCATGATCTGTCGTCTTTTTAGTGTACTTTGAAAGACACGACCGGGTTCAGGCTTTGGTCTTGTTGCGGGACCCGGCGGGGCGGCCTCTGGGCTTCTTTTCAGTAGCTTTTTCCGCTGCCTTCTCTTTGGCGGCCTTTGCCTTTTTTGCGGCTGTGCGTTCGGCTTTTGGTGGCGGGAGGCTGGCGGCGAGCATGGCCTGTGTGATCTTGGTGGCCGTGACCTTGCGCGGCTGTCTTGCGCCCGGTGCGTCCAGTAGCGGAGCCAGGAAGCGGCCGGTATGGCTGGCCTTGCACGCGGCGATGTCTTCCGGCGTTCCGGCTGCGACGACCTGACCGCCGCCGTCGCCGCCTTCCGGGCCGATATCGATCAGCCAGTCGGCCGTCTTGATGACTTCCAGATTGTGCTCGATCACCAGAACCGTGTTGCCCTGATCGACGAGGGTGTGGAGTACTTCAAGCAGTTTGCGGACGTCTTCCGTGTGCAGGCCGGTCGTGGGCTCGTCGAGGATATAGACCGTGCGGCCGGTGGCGCGCTTGGCGAGTTCCTTCGACAGCTTGACGCGCTGGGCCTCACCGCCCGAGAGCGTGGTGGCCTGCTGGCCGAGGGCGACATAGCCCAGTCCGACCTGTTGCAGGATGGCCAGACGGTCGCGGATCTTGGGGGCGGCCTGAAAGAACGGCAGGGCCTCGTCCACAGTCATGGACAGCACGTCCGCGATGGACTTGCCGCGGAACTTCACGTCCAGCGTTTCGCGGTTGTATCGCGCGCCCTTGCAGGTGTCGCAGGTCACGTACACGTCCGGCAGGAAGTGCATCTCGATCTTGAGAACGCCGTCGCCCTGACAGGCTTCGCAGCGCCCGCCCTTCACGTTGAAAGAGAAGCGCCCCGGTTTGTAGCCGCGCGCCTTGGACTCGGGCAGTTCGGCGAACCAGTCGCGGATCGGGGCGAATAGATCCGTATAGGTCGCGGGGTTGGAACGCGGCGTGCGGCCGATCGGGGACTGGTCGATCTCGATGATCTTGTCGAGATTGTCCACGCCTTCCAGACGGTCATAGGGAAGCGGCGTCTGGCTCGATTTCATGAGCTGGCGGGACAGTGCCTTATACAGCGTGTCGATGACCAGCGTGGATTTGCCGCCGCCCGAGACGCCCGTGACGGCGATGAAGGTGCCGAGCGGAAAATCGACCGTCAGGTCCTTGAGGTTGTTCCCGCGTGCGCCGTGCAGAGTGAGCATGCCGCTGGGCTTGCGGCGTTCGGTCGGGACGGGAATGACCTTGCGGCCTGACAGATAGGCACCGGTGATGCTGTTGGGGTTTTTGGCGACTTCGGCCGGGGTGCCGACGGCGATGACCTCGCCGCCGAGCTTGCCCGCACCCGGTCCCATGTCGATCAGATAATCGGCGGCACGGATAGCGTCCTCGTCATGTTCGACGACGATAACAGTGTTGCCGAGGCGCTTGAGGCGGTCGAGCGTGCCGAGCAGGCGCTCGTTGTCGCGCTGATGTAGGCCGATGGAGGGCTCATCCAGCACATACAGCACGCCCGTCAGGCCCGAACCGATCTGCGATGCCAGACGGATGCGCTGGCTTTCGCCGCCGGACAGGGTCGCGGAACCGCGCGACAGGGTGAGGTAGTCCAGCCCGACATCATCGAGGAAGTGCAGACGGTCCGTGATTTCGCGCAGGATGCGACGGGCGATCTCGGCGCGCTGGGGCGTAAGGGTGGCTTCCACGGTGGAAAACCAGTCGAGCGCCTTGCGGATCGGCATGTCCGAGGCTTCGGCGATGTTCAGGTCCTTGACCTTCACGCATAGGGCTTCGGGCTTGAGGCGCGCACCATGGCAGGCATGGCACGGTTTTTCGGACTGGTAGCGGGAAAGCTCCTCGCGCACCCACATACTGTCCGTCTGGGCCATGCGGCGGCGCAGGTTCTTCAGCACGCCTTCGAACGGCTTGGTGATGATATGGACCTTCCCGCCATCGCTGTAGGGAATGTCGATCGGCTCTTTTGAACCGTTGATGATGAGGTCCTGCGTCGCGGGCTGAAGCTCGCTCCAAGGCGTGTTCATGTCATCGCCGCAATGGCGGGCAAGGGCGGCGAGCGTCTGGTCGTACCAGTCCGTGCTTGCGCCCTTCCAGGGGGCAATCGCGCCTTCCGCCAGTGTCAGGCTGTCATCCGGGACGATCAGGTCGGCGTCGAAATGCGTCTCGGTGCCGATGCCGTCACAGACCGGGCAGGCGCCCATCGGGGCGTTGAAGGAGAACAGGCGCGGCTCGATTTCCTCGATCGTGAAGCCGGACACGGGGCAGGCGAAGCGGGACGAGAACACGACATGCGCCGGGGCTTCTTTTTCCCCTGCACGTTTGACTTCCTCGGCGTAAGCCAGACCATCGGAGAGTTCGAGTGCGGTCTCAAAGCTGTCGGCCAGGCGGGATTCAATCCCTTCCTTGACGACGATCCGGTCCACCACGACCTCGACCGTGTGGCGCGTCTTGCGGTTCAGTTCCGGGGCTTCGGCGATTTCATACAGCTCACCGTCGATCTTCACGCGGGTAAAGCCCTTGCGAGTCAGTTCGGCGAGTTCGCGTTTGCAGTCGCCCTTGCGGTCCCGGACGACGGGGGCGAGCAGCATCAGGCGCATGCCGTCGGGCATGGCCATGACGCGGTCCACCATCTGGCTGACGGTCTGGGCTTCGATCGGCAGGCCGGTCGCAGGGGAATAGGGGATGCCCACGCGCGCCCAGAGCAGGCGCATGTAGTCATGGATTTCCGTGATCGTCCCCACGGTCGAGCGGGGGTTTTTGGATGTGGTTTTCTGCTCGATCGAGATGGCCGGAGAAAGGCCCTCGATGGAGTCCACATCCGGCTTGCCCATCAGTTCGAGGAACTGGCGGGCATAGGCGGAGAGGCTTTCCACATAGCGCCGCTGGCCCTCGGCATAGATCGTGTCGAAAGCCAGGGAGGATTTTCCGGAGCCCGAGAGACCCGTGATGATCGTCAGGGAATCACGGGGGATCGTGGCATCGATATTCTTGAGATTATGGGCGCGGGCCCCACGGACGCGGATCGAATGATTGTCTGGAAAGCTCACGGAGACCCCGGAATATGGAGAAAAGGCGATTGTGAAAGCTGAAACGCCCCAAGAAGGACGCTGGATCAATTATAGATGGGCGTTTAGGATAGGATGAAAAGAACAATTCGAGAAAATTGGTTGGGACGGGAATGGCAGGCAGCGTCAACAAGGTGATTCTGGTCGGAAATCTGGGCAAGGATCCGGAAGTCCGCAACACGCAGTCGGGGGCGAAGATCGTCAATCTGACCGTTGCGACGTCCGACACCTGGAACGACAAGCAGTCGGGGGAGCGCAAGGAGCGCACCGAGTGGCATCGCGTGGTGATCTTCAACGAGCGTACGGCCGATGTGGCCGAGCGGTATCTGCGCAAGGGCCGCAAGGTCTATATCGAGGGCGAACTCCGCACCCGCAAATGGACCGACCAGTCCGGTCAGGAAAAATACACGACCGAAGTTGTGATCGACCGGTTCCGTGGCGATCTGGTGTTGATCGACAGCAATCGCGGCGGTGGTGGCGATGATGGCGGTTTTGACAACGGTGGCGGCTATGGCGGGGGCGGCAATGGTGGCGGCTTTGGCGGTGGAAGCCGGGGCGGCTCGGGCGGTTTCGGTGGAGGATCCCGTGGAAGCGCCAGTGGTGCAGCGGGTGGTGGAAACCGCTCGGGTGGCAGCAATGGCGGCTGGGATGCCCCGCCGGACAACGATCTGGACGACGAAATCCCGTTCTGATCCTGTCAGGAAAACATGGGCCAATAAAAATGGTGGATGTCAGCCGACATCCGCCATGATTTCGTTCTCTGGGGTGCTGTAGATAAAGTCTTAGAAAATTGCGCGGTCCGGAATACTGGCCGGGTCGGGAGTCGTGACAGCAATGGCGTTCGCAAACTGGCTGCGTCCGTCCATTCCGCTGACAGTGCCGTTTGAACAGGCGGACAGGGTAAGTGCGCAGGATAATAACACTGCGTCGAATACCAGAACTGATTTCCTGATCATCATTTTTATTCTTCCTTTTCTGATCGTGACTACCTTACGATTGGGAAAAGGAAGAGTGAAATCTTATGTTCCTATCTTTTCATAAGCGCTGCTTATGATGTGCATTTCTGGAAAACGGCATAAAAAAGCCGGTGCATTCCTGCACCGGCTTTCGCAGTATTCCGCGTTTCAGCGAAAATCAGGCTTCGACATAAGCCTTGACGATAGTGTCGGGATCCTTGACCACGCCGCCTGCGCCCGAACCGCGCTTGAGCTGATCCACATATTCCATGCCTTCGATCACCTTGCCGACGATCGTGTACTGACCGTTCAGATGCGGACTGTCGGCGAACATGATGAAGAACTGGCTGTTGGCGGAGTGTGGGGCCATCGTGCGGGCCATGCCCACCGTGCCGCGCTCGAACTTGGCCTTGTCCGTGAATTCGGCCTTGAGGTCCGGATAGGAGCTGCCGCTCGTGCCGGTTCCCGTCGGATCGCCACCCTGGGCCATGAAGCCTTCGATCACGCGATGGAACGCCACGCCGTTATAGAAGCCTTCGCTGGCCAGACGCTTGAGGCGCTCGCATGCCAGCGGAGCCAAGTCAGGGCGCAGCTCGATGACGACCTTGCCAGTCTTGAGCTCGAAAACCAGCTTGTTGCCGTCGGGCACTGCAGTATCGGACATCTTGGAACCTTCCAGAAATCATTGAAGGCTCTTATGTCGGCCCTCGGCCCAGTTTCGACAAGACGATACGTGCAACATCTTCGCTGACGAAGGGAGAAATATCGCCCCCCAGCCGTGCGATTTCCTTCACGATCCTGCTGGCCGTGCTGCGATGTTCTTCAGAAGACAGCAGGAAGACCGTCTCGATTTCCGGAGCCAGACGACGCAGTGCACCGGAAAGCTGGCTCTCATAATCGAAATCGCCCCCGGATCGCAGCCCGCGCACGACTGTGCCTGCCCCCGCCTGACGGACGGCATCGACCAGCAGCGTATCGAAGCCGATAACCTCGATCCGCTCCCCGTGTGGCAGCTTGTCCACTTCATGCCGCAAAGCGGCAAGGCGCGCATCCAGATCCAGAAGCGGCTGCTTGCCTTCATTGACCGCTACGCCGACCAGAAGCCGGTCGAACAGGGCCGAAGCCCTGTGGATGATGTCGAGATGCCCGAACGTGACCGGATCGAACGTGCCGGGATAGAACCCGACACGGGGATCGGTCGGCACGTCAGGCCTCAGGTGCAGCATCGTCACCAGCGGGGGGCGCTTCGGAAGTGGTTTCGGAGGCGCCTGCCTCGCCAATCACCTTGGCACCAGCTTCGGAGCCTTCGTCGGTATCACCCTCTTCCGTGTCGTCTTCCAGAACCGGGAACACGCAGATGACCGTCTCGCTGTCATTCAGGCGGAACAGCGTCACACCGCTGGCCTGACGGGCCATGACGCGGACCTGCGAGACCGGCAGGCGGATCAGGCGGCCCGTATCCGTAACCAGCATGACGTCCGTGCCGTCCAGCGTTGGCAGCGTGCCCACCACTTCCTTGCCGCGACGGTTCGCGGAGAAGGTCATGTTGGTGATGCCCTGACCGCCACGGCCTGACACACGGTAATCATAAGCCGAGGAGCGCCGGCCATAGCCGCCATCAGTGACGGTCAGAAGGATTTCCTCCTGCTGCTCCAGCTCCTCGAAACGCTCCTGCGTCAGGTCGCCCGCGATTTCGACGGTTTCCTCGTCACCGGAAACGGTTTCGTCCTCGGCGCTATCGTCCAGGGCGGCATTTTCGGCGCGGCGCTTGGCATTGGCCATGCGCAGATAAGCCGCGCGTTCCTCGACGCTGGCATCCACGTGATTGAGGATGCACAGCGAGATGACCGCATCGCCCTCGCCCAGACGGATGCCGCGCACGCCCGTGCTGCCACGGCCGGCGAACACACGCAGGGTCTCGTCCGTGATCTGGAAGCGGATGCAGCGCGCGTTTTTTGTCGCCAGGAACACGTCCTGACCTTCACGGCAGGTTGCCACGCCGATGAGGGAATCCCCCTCATCCAGTTTCATGGCGATCAGGCCGGAAGCGCGGATATTGCGGAAATCGCTCAGACGGTTCCGGCGCACATTGCCGCTGGCCGTGGCGAAAGCGAGGTGCAGGTCGTCCCACAGCTCCTCATCCTGCGGCAGCGGCAGGACGGCCGTGATGGAGTCCGTTCCCAGTTCCGGCAGCAGGTTGACCAGCGCGCGGCCCTTGGCGGTCGGTGCGGCTTCCGGCAGATGCCAGACCTTCATCCGGTAGGCCTTGCCGCCCGAGGAGAAGAACATCACCCACTGATGGGTATGGGCGTTGAAGCTGCGGACGATTACGTCATCGCCCCGGCGCCCGGACGCCGTACGGCCACGGCCGCCACGGTTCTGGGAGCGGAAAATTTCAAGCGGGGTGCGCTTGATGAAGCCGTCACGTGTGATGGTGACAACCATCTGGCCCGGCTCGATCAGGCTTTCGTCGGTCTGATCACCCAGTGCATCGGAGATTTCCGTTGCACGCGGGGTCGCAACTTCCGCGCGGGCCGCCAGAAGCTCCTCGCGCATGACTTCCATCCGGCGCGGACGGCTTTCGATGATCTGGAGCAGCTCGCCGATTTTGTGGGCGACTTCTCCGAGTTCGCCCTGGATCTTCTCGCGTTCCAGACCCGTCAGGCGCTGCAGGCGCAGTTCGAGGATGCCGCGGGCCTGGGCTTCTGTAAGGCGGACTTTGCCATCAATGATGACATTGCCCTCGTCATGGATCAGTTCCAGCAGCGGGATGACTTCCGAAGCGTCCCACTCGCGGGCCATCAGCGATTCACGGGCCGTGGCGGCGTCCGGGGCGGCGCGGATCAGCGCGATGACTTCGTCGATATTGGCAACGGCCAGAACCAGACCGACCAGCAGATGTCCGCGGTCGCGGGCCTTGTTCAGATCGAAGCGGGCGCGGCGCAGGATGACTTCCTCGCGGAAGCGCAGGAAGGCTTCCAGGATGTCCTTGAGCCCCATCGTCCGCGGCTTGCCGTCATCGAGCGCCAGCATGTTGGCGCTGAAGGATGTCTGAAGCTGCGTGAAGCGGTAGAGCTGGTTCAGAACCACATCCGGGGTTGCATCGCGCTTGAGCTCGATGACAACACGCATGCCCGAGCGGTCGGACTCGTCGCGGATGTCGGAAATGCCTTCGATTTCCTTGGACCGCACCAGATCGGCGATCTTTTCCTGCAACGTGGCCTTGTTTACCTGATACGGGATCTCGGTGATGATGATGGCCTGACGGTCTTTGCGGATCTCCTCGATCTCGGCGCGGGCGCGCACCGGGATGGAGCCGCGACCCGTCTCATAGGCGCGACGGATGCCGCTGCGGCCCATGATGATGCCGCCCGTCGGGAAATCCGGCCCCGGGATGATCTGCATCAGTTCGTCGAGTTCGATGGCCGGATTGGCGATCATGGCCAGTGTAGCGTCGATGACCTCACCCGGATTATGCGTCGGGATGTTGGTTGCCATGCCGACGGCAATACCGGCCGCTCCATTGACGAGCAGGTTCGGGAAGACTGCGGGCAGGACCTTCGGTTCGTTCTCGCTCTCGTCGTAGTTCGGCTGGAAATCGACGGTATCGCGGTCGATATCGTCCAGCAGGAAGGACGAGGCCTTGGCCAGGCGGGCCTCAGTGTAACGCATGGCGGCCGGGCTGTCGCCATCGACCGAACCGAAATTACCCTGACCGTCGATCAGCTTGACGCGCATGGACCAGTGCTGCGCCATCCGGACCATGGCGTCATAGATCGAGCTGTCACCATGCGGATGGTATTTACCCATCACGTCACCGACGGCACGGGCTGACTTGCGGTAGGGCTTGTCGGCCGTGAAGCCGCTTTCGCGCATGGCATAGAGAATACGGCGATGAACCGGCTTCAGACCGTCCCGCACATCCGGCAGCGCACGCGATACGATCACGGACATCGCATAGGCCAGATAGGAGGAGCGCATTTCCTCCTCGATCGTCACAGGAAGACGGCCGGAAGGGGTCAGATCAGTCGGCTCGGTCAGCTCGGTCAAGACAGGTCACCACGCTAGAATTCAGTTGTCCCAGCATACCGCATGCATCGCCGACACGCCACACCCGCCTCCCGGAGGAGGCTCTTCCGTCGCGGAAACCCTGTTCCCTCATGAGACAGGAAATGTCACGCGCCCGTAAAGATTCACGAATGTGCGCAGAATACGGATTTGTTTGCATATTATTAACTTGCGCGGCTTATTTGAAAAAGTTAGCAATTAACAAACACGTCCCGGCGAGTCTCTGCCGGAAATCTTTTTGGAAGATCTCATGATGGCCGATACGACCAATGGAACCGACGACGTTACCTGCAGCAGCGAAACCAGCTTTCACCAGCACGATTATGCCTGGCGCTGGGTCGGTCCCGCCACGGGTGGCGACTGGTCGGATCCAAACAATTGGGTTCTGACCGATGCCGGCAAGACGGTGGACACGACGGACGGATCTTTCAGCGGCGATGCCATTCCGCAGAGCGAGCAGAACGCTGACGTCAATGTTGGTTATTCCGGCAGTACTACGCCGAGCGTGGTTGTCTCGAATGCCGTACTTTACAATCAGATCCGCAGCCTCAGCGTCTGGCAGAACAGCACCCTGAAGATCACCGCACAGGGTGGAAATGGAAACGTTTTCGCAACGGCCGGTCTGGAAAACTACGGCACGATCATCATCGATACTCCGTCCAGGGTCGAACTTGGGGGCGTGACGACGGGTGACGGCACCCTGACGATCATGAACAACGACGGGAACGTGACGCTTGATGACGCGCACCTGAACAACGATACGCTGAACCTGGTCAACTCGACCCTCGGGACCGTGGACTCTCCTGTTACGATTTCCGGCGGTACGATCAACCTCCAGCAGAACAGCACACTCGTTGCGGACCTGTATGGTGAAGGCTCCACGCTCAATGTCGATCCGGCAAGCGTCAACACCATCTATGTCAACGATCGCAACTCCAACAGCAGCGGCTCCGTACAGGGTACTGTCATCAATGGCGTGTCCGAAAACACCCATTTCGGCATCCTGAGCGGTTCTTCCAAGCCGACCTCTGCCACCTACACCGAAAATTCCGACGGGTCCTACACCCTGACGATCAAGCTCGATGACGGTCATTCCATCACTTACCCCACGGTCAATGTCGCAGACGGCTTTACGCCCGCGGCCCAGGCCACGATCGTCCAGGATGGATCGAATGGCTGGCTGATCGAAGATGTCGGTACGGCAACGGCTTCAGCCTCTTACGCGACGAGCGACCTCCACCAGCAGATGGCTTCGACGGCCGCTGCCGCAGCCAGCGCCGGTGGTGACGCCTCGCAGTACAGCAGCAATGCCGTCAGCTTCCATCAGCATGATGATGCATGGCGCTGGACCGGCCCGGCAACGGGTGGTGACTGGTACGATCCGAGCAACTGGACGCTGTATGACGGCCAGGGCCATGTCGTTGATACGACAGGCAACTCCTTCAACGGTAATGCCATTCCGCAGAGCGAGCAGAATGCTGACGTCAATGTCGGTTATTCCGGCAGCACCACGCCGAGTGTGGTTGTCGCCAATGCACCGTCCTATAACCAGATCCGCAGCCTTAGCGTCTGGCAGAACAGCACGCTGGAAATCACGGCACAGGGCGGCAGCAACTACAGCGGCTATGTTTTTGCTACGGCCGGTTTCGAGAACGATGGTACGATCCTGATCAACACCCCGTCGAAGGTCGAACTCGGCGGCGTCACCATGAACCGTGACGACGGCACGATCACGATCATGAACAATGACAACAACGTCGTGTTCGATGGAAACAGCGTTAACAACGGTGGCACGATCAACCTGATCAATGCCACGCTGGGAACCGCTACGAACCCGATCTGGATCAATGGCGGGGCGGTCAGCCTGGCGCAGGGCAGCAGCCTGTTTCTGAATCCGAGTGAGAATATCAGCACCATCACTGTTGATCCGAATTCGGTGAACACGCTGTATGTTGAAGCCAACGGCTTCCTGCACAACAACGATGCCAACAACCAGAGTGTTGTGGTCAACGGTGTGTCCGCCAACACGCATTTCGGGATCTCGGGTGTGTCTTCCGCTCCGACGGCCGCCACCTACACGCCCAATGACGACGGGTCCTACACCCTGACAGTCACGCTGGCGGACGGTCGCGTGCTGACCTATGGCGATATCCACACGGCTGACGGCTTCACGCCTGCTGCCACGGCATCCATCGTCCAGGATGGTACCAATGGCTGGGTTGTCGAAGACAACGGCGTCACGACCTGCTTCCTCGCAGGCAGCATGATCCGCACGCCGGAAGGCGATGTCGCTGTCGAGAGCCTGCGTCTGGGCAGCACGGTCCTGGCCTTCGTGAACGGTGAAGCCGTGGAGCGGCCCGTGACCTGGGCTGGCCGCGCGCACATGGTTGCCAAGGCTGGTCTGGGCGATGCCGAAGCCGGTTATCCGGTCCGCATCCTGAAGGACGCGCTCGCCGAGGGTGTGCCTTACAAGGACATGCTGGTCACCCCGGAACACTGCCTGTTCCTGAATGGTGGTTTCGTTCCGGCCCGTATGCTCGTGAACGGTCGCTCCGTGATCTATGATCGCTCCCTGCCGTCCTACGATTACTTCCATGTGGAAACGGCGGAGCACTCAGTCATCATGGCGGACGGCATGATGACTGAAAGCTATCTCGATACCGGAAACCGTCAGGCGTTCCGCCAGAGTGGTTCGGTGGTGTCGTTCGGTGGCCGCGAGCGCAACTGGAACGATGATGCGGCAGCCCCGCTGGTTGTCAGCCGCGAGATGGTCGAGCCGATCTTCCGTGAGATCGAGGCCCGCGCCATCGAAGCCGGTCTTGAGAACACCATCGAGGTTCCGACCTTGACCGAAGAGTCTGGTCTGCACCTTGTCACCCGCACCGGCCAGACCATCCATCAGGTCCGGACGGCCAATGGTCGATCGATGTTCATGATCCCATCCGGCGTGACGGAAGTGCGCCTCGTGTCCCATACCTTCCGTCCGAGCGAGACGGTCGGGCCGTTCGTGGATGATCGTCGTCAGCTCGGTGTGCTGGTTGGTGAAGTCACGCTGTTCGACTCGGGCAACACGATCCGCATCGATCAGCATCTGACCGATGCCGGCCTGGCGGGCTGGGATGTTCAGGACGATGCGGCTGCCCGCTGGACCAATGGCAACGCTGTGCTGTCCCTGACGGCCCGTCAGCCGAACAGCCTCGGCATGCTGGCCATTCAGGTTCTGGCCGGAGGTCCGTACCTGCTGGCTTCTGGAGGTGAAGTCGACACGGCTCAGACCGCCTGAGACCAGACCGCCTGAAACGGAAAAAGTCCCATCCCTTCGGGGGTGGGGCTTTTTTTGTCCATTCTCCCCGGGTGGGTGTAGGGCACGGCCTCAACGAGAAAAGGCGCCCCTGTAGGGGACGCCTTTTCTTATGGGGTAGTCTGGAAAGGGGCTCAGAAGTTGGCGTTGATCCGTCCGTAGTAATAACCGCCCGTGATGGGCACCTGCAGTGAGAACTGGTCGTAGATCTGGGCGCCGCGGGAGTTGTTGACCTGCGGGACGCGGCGGGGGCGGACGTTGAAGATGTTGTTCGCGCCGATCGCCAGATGCCAGTTGCTGTTGAAGCGGTATCCGACTTCGATGTCGGTCAGCCAGCGTGGCGTGTTCTTGAACTGTGCGAAGCAGCTGTTGGAATAGGCCAGGCTGCCGCCGCTCGGGCAAGGGAGCGTCTTGTCCGTCCAGTCGTAGTAGGTCAGCATGGACGTTGTTTCGCCGTACCGTGTCTGGCGGACGTTGAAGTCCCATTTTCCGACCGTATACAGGGCGTTCAGGATGATCTTGCTGCGCGGATAGGCCGTCGTGATGTAAGCGATGTTCTGCGCATTCAGCAGCGGGTTGCCGTTGGTGTCGGTACCATTGTGGTGCAGGCGCGTGCGGTTCAGATCCAGCGCCATGCTGAGGTTCAGGTTACCAGCATTGTGGAAGCGGATCATGTAGTCCGCCTTGATGTCCAGACCCTGTGTGCGGGTGCTGGCGCCGTTGGTCATGTAATAGGCGGACACGTTGTCGGGCGTAATGCTGTTGAGTGGCAGGGAGTATCCCATGGCCTCAATGGCCTCGATTGCGGCTTCGCCCTTGACGGTACCACCACCCACGATGCGATCGCGCAGGTTGATCTGGTAGACGTCCGCTTCGACATGGAAATTCTTCACGGGTTCCACGACGATACCACCGCTGGCGCTGACGGAGCGCTCCGGCTTCAGGGCGCTGGCACCCAGGACACGGGCGGCCGTTGAGCTGACGGGCAGCAGGCCGGAGGCGCCGGTCGGGTCCACGTTCATGGCGCTGTAATGCTGCTCGGCCAGGGTTGGTGCACGGAAGCCGGTGCTGATCGTGCCGCGAAGCGCAATCTTGCTGGTCACGTCATAACGGGTCGAGACCTTGCCGTTCTCCGTGTTGCCGACATCTGTGTAATGCTCGAAGCGGCCGGCGAAATCGAGATCCCAGTGCTTGAGCGGGTGGAAATCGCCATCGACATAGGCCGCCCAGATGTCACGGCTCCAGTTGCCGGCACTGTTGGGGCCGAGACCGGCATAGCCCTGCGTGCCACCCAGTTCATAAGAGGGCGGCGTGCCGGCCTTGATCTGGTAGGTTTCGAGGCGATGCTCGCCACCGAAGGCCAGTGTCATCGGAACGGTATGGGCGATGTTGAACTGGCGGCGGAAGTCCAGGTTGTTGGTCCACTGCGCCATGCGGTAGGTCTCGGCGCGCGTCGTGCTGGGCGACCAGCCGCAGCCATCGGTCGAATAATAGGACGAGGTCGGATCGGTCGAGCAGGTGCTGGCGAGCATGCCCGTATTGGCTGTGTTCTTGTTGCCGATCTTGTTGCCGTCCGCGCCATAAGTGGTGCTCAGATCCCAGTCGAAACCGAAGAAGTTGTCGCCCTTGAGGCCGAGCGTGGCGGCGTAATCGTTTTCTTCCGATGTTTCGAGCGGCGAGAAGCCGGCCGGGTACATGGTGGGGGCGATATTGGGCGTCCGATAGTTTTCGTAGGCTTCGCCGTGGCGGTGCATGTAGGTGATGAGCCCGTAGAAGTTCACGCCTTCGGTGATGGTCTTGCCGAAATCGATAGCGAGGCTTTCGCGCGTTTCTTCGGGCGTGCTCATGATCTTGTTGGAATCAGTTGGCACGCTCATCGCATTCGGAACGAGACCGTTATAATAACCCGTCGTGGTGGCGTTGTTGGGCCAGCTTCCGATCAGGCGGTGATCGCGTGCACCGACGACCATGTGGTCAGTGTGATAGACTTCGCCGCTGATGTGCAGGTAGCCGTCATTGCCCCATTTCACGCCACCGTCGGCATCCACCTTGTACTGCCAGCCGTCGCCGTTATAGGCGTTCGCGCCGGTCTGCACCGAGGTGTGCATGCCGTGGGCCTGCTTCTTGGTGATGATGTTCACCACGCCCGCGATGGCGTCGGAGCCGTACATCGCGGCGGCACCGTCTTCCAGCACTTCGATATGGTCGATGGCGCTGGCGGGGATCGTGTTCAGATCAGCACCCGTGGAGCCGAACTGCGGGCCGGCATCGGCCGTGATATTGGCCGTGTTGTGGCGGCGCTTGCCGTCTACCAGGACCAGGACTTCGTTCGGACCAAGGCCACGCATCTGGATTGAAGATGTCAGGGCGGAGGAATCCGCGCCCATGGCCTGCACGTTGATGGAGGCATAGGTCCGGGTCAGGGCATCCGCGACGTTCATCATGCCGGAATGGCGCAGCGTTGCAGCCGAGATCACGCTGACGGGGGACGAGCTTTCACGCGCCTTGCGGTTGGTCGCATGGGTGCCGGTGGTGACGTTGATCGTCTCGGCTTCGCCTGTGAAATTGACGTCGGTCTTTTTCTTGCGTGGTGCGGCAACGGCAGGTGTGGCCGTGGCTGCCGCAGGATGGGCAGCACTGTGAGCGGCGCTGCTGGGTTTCGCGCTGTGATGGCGTGTGGCGGGATGCGCCGTGGTGGTTGCGGCCAGGGCAGACATGCAGGGCATGACGGAAACTGCCGTTGTCACGAGCAGGGAGATGCGATGCCGGGATTTCATTATTGCTATCTATACCTCCATGAGACGCCGCTCTTGGGTTCAGAGGGGGTTTCTGGATAGTAATAATAAAATTTCGTTACATGAAAGTAGCAAAAATGATTCTTGTGACAGATTTCCATCCTGTTGCAGAATAGCAACAAGATGTTTTTGGTTGCAAAAAATCAGAAAGGAAATTCTGTAAGGAAGATGCTTTGAGAAACATATTTCTGATTGAGGGTCTGGGAGGAGTCAGAAGTGCTGCATGGTAGAGAAGTCTTGTTACTTTAACGTACCGAGATGTGTCAGTCGTCCAGGCGGACCTTGCGGTTGCGCTTGATGCCGGCCCGATGTGATTTTCCGTCAAGCCGACGTTGCCGGGCCGCTTTTCCGGGACGGGTGGCTACGCGGAAAGTGGGGCGATGTGCCGCCTTGCGGATCAGTTCCGCCAGGCGTTCGACGACATCATCGCGGTTTCTCTGCTGTGTGCGAAAGCGGCGACCCGTGATGATGATTTCGCCATTCTGGGTCGCACGGCTGCCTGCGAGTTCGATCAGGCGTGTCCGGATGCGGTCCGACAGGACCGGAGAGCGCGTGGCATCGAACCGGAGCTGTGCGGCCGTGGCTACCTTGTTGACGTTCTGTCCTCCCGGACCGGATGCCAGGATATAGGTGATTTTCAGCTCGTCCTCTTCAAGCAGAAGACCAGGAAGAATCTCGATGGGCATCTGTTTCTTCCTTTCGGGACTGAAAAAGGGGGTGGCCGCGGTCAGGAAACGCAGGACGTCGGCCCATAGCCTCTTTCGGCGCGGGAGACCATGGAGCGATGTGACGCGTTGTCAGGCGGATGGGGGGTGGAAGCCTGTTTTTCCGGTTGGCGAGGTTGACGCCCTCATGGATTGTGGGGTAGCCAGCGTGCGGATGAACCGGTAGCTCAGTTGGTAGAGCATTCGACTTTTAATCGAATGGTCCTGGGTTCGAGTCCCAGCCGGTTCACCAACAAATCTCCCTTCTTCGAAATTCAGCGTTCTTCTGGCTGCGATGAGTATTGTCGCAAAATGGGCAGGAATAACGATCTGGGAAGTGAGTAGTATGTCTTCAGTCAAACCACATCTTGATCCTTTTATTCTGTCTGCTTCTGGTTTTAGAGAGGTGGGGATATGGGGGCTGCAGGATGATGGTGCCCTAATGCCTTTGCAGAAGGTTCCCGCAGGTCCCGGAGTCTATGCTTTTGTGATAGGCAACCGGGTTATTTATGTGGGGGTAGCCATCGGAGGGTTGCGACGTCGGCTGCGGTGTTATGCCCGGCCGGGGAAAAGGAAAACGGCCAGGCGGATCAGGGATGAGATTCTCGCGGCTGTTGATCAGCCTGTTCGAGCGATGTGCGTTCAGCCGTCGGACACTCAATGGAATGGTCTGCCGGTCAATATCGCTGCGGGCCTGGAGCTGGGGCTGATCCAGACTTACGACCTGCCCTGGAACAGGCGGCATGCCAGTACGTCGGTCAAGGCTGCGACTGTGTCGGAGAAGGCTGGGTCTCTCTGAAAGCCTGCGCAATGATGGTTGGGCGTATGTTATGCAAGGGGTAAGATCAAAGCCACTTTGCGGTATGAAAGGGAAATTCTGATGACACGCGTTCGGATTGGGATAGCGCTTGCGCTGCTGGCAGCTCTTGCGGCTTGTGGCCCGGATTATGGCGGTCAGGGATCGCGGCAGTTCCGCGGCGATGACTACGGAAATGTCGGGGCGGGCCGGAGCAGCTACGGCTATCAGGGTGGTCCGACCTGAGTCCTTTTCAGGTCGGGAAGGTTCAGGACAGGGCGTCCTGAACCAGTTTTTCCTGCTGGGCGGCATGGACGCCCGGTAGCCCTGTGGCGGGAGAAGCCGCGCTTTCGCGACCGACATAGTCCGGGCGCTGCACGCGATGGTTGCAGCCTCGAAGCGCGCGTTCGATGCGACGGTCCACGAAAATCCAGGCACCGTTGTTCTGTGGCTCTTCCTGACACCACAGGACCTGCTCTGCGTCCGGATGGCGGACGAGCTGCTCCATCAGGGCATGGTGTGGGAATGGGTAGAGCTGCTCGACGCGGATGATGGCGACGTCGTCGCGGTTCTGGTGCGTCCGTTCGGCAACGAGATCATAATAGACCTTGCCGGTGCACAGGATGATGCGCCGCGCGCCTTCCTCCTTTGCCGGGTCCGCGATGACGGGCTGGAAGCGCGTATGCGGTCCCATCGCGTCCAGCATCGAAACCGCGTCTTTGTTGCGCAGCAGGGATTTGGGCGTGAAGACGACCAGCGGTTTGCGGCAGCGGCGTGCGATCTGCCGGCGCAGGGCGTGGAAGTAGTTGGCGGGCGTGGTGATGTTGCACACGCGCATGTTGTTTTCGGCGCAGAGCTGAAGGATGCGCTCTGGGCGAGCTGAGGAATGTTCCGGGCCGCCACCTTCATAGCCATGCGGCAGAAGCAGGGTCAGGCCAGACGTTCGCAGCCATTTGGTTTCGCCCGAGGCGATGAACTGGTCGAGGATGATCTGCGCGCCATTGGCGAAATCGCCGAACTGCGCTTCCCACAGGACCAGCGCTTCCGGATCACCGAGGGAATAGCCGTATTCGAAGCCGAGGACGGCATATTCCGAGAGCGGCGAGTTCCAGATGTTCAGCGGCGCCTGATGGGGCGCGATATGGGTGAGGGGCGTGTCTTCGCGGCCTGTTTCCTGATCGAACAGGACCGCGTGACGCTGGCTGAACGTCCCACGGCGGCTGTCCTGTCCGGACAGGCGGACCGGGTGCCCGTCCATGGACAGGGTACCGAAAGCGAGGGCCTCGGCCGTGGCCCAGTCGATCGGGCCACCATCGGCAACGGCCTTGCCGCGCGCCACGATCTGTCGGGCCAGACGCGGATGAACGGCCAGACCTTCGGGGATCGTGCCGATGGCCTCCCCAACTTCTTGCAGGCGCCTGAGGGGCACGCCGGTCATGGGCTGGATGCGGTCCTGCTCGTCCTGCAGGCGTGTCGGGTCTTCGGGGCCGTCCAGCCAGTCCGTGCCATCGGGCTGATAGGTCTTGGAGGTCTCGAACTGTTCTTCCAGGCGGTTCTGGAAATGGCTCCACATCTCCTCGACCTCGGCTTTGGTCATGACGCCGGTGCAGATCAGATGATCGGCATAGAGGCTGCGGGTCGTGGCGCGGGACTGGATGGCGTGGACCATCGCGGGCTGCGTGAAGGCGGGTTCATCGGCTTCGTTATGGCCGTGTCGGCGATAGCAGACGACGTCCAGCACGATGTCGGACTGGAACGTGCGACGCCATTCATGCGCCAGAAACGCACAGCGTGAGACGGCTTCGGGGTCATCGCCATTGACGTGCAGGATCGGGGCCTGAACGGATTTGGCGATATCGGTGTTGTGCAGGCCGGAATGGGCATCGGACTGGACGGTGGTGAAGCCGATCTGGTTGTTGATGATGACGTGAACCGTACCACCCGTCCGGTAGCCTTCCAGCTTTGACAGGCTGAGGGTTTCGTACACGACGCCCTGTCCCGCGAAGGCCGCGTCGCCGTGGACGAGAATGCCCAGATGGTGCTGGCGGTCCCGGTCCTTTTCGCGGTCCTGATCGGCACGGACGCGGCCGAGCACGACCGGGTCCACTGCTTCCAGATGGGACGGGTTGGGCAGGAGCGAGATACGGACGGTATGGCCGGCGTGTTCGAGCGTGGTGGCGGTGCCGAGATGGTATTTGACGTCGCCCGAACCCTCGATGGTGTCGGGCTTGAAGGAGGCGCCGGCGAATTCGCTGAAAATGGCGGCAAACGGCTTGCGCAGGATGTTGGCCATCACGTTCAGGCGGCCGCGATGGGGCATGCCGAGCGAAACGGAGCGCACGTCGTCCTGCGCGGCGGCATCAATCAGCGTGCGCAGGGCCACGATGACGCTTTCGCCGCCTTCAAGGCCGAAGCGGCGCATGCCCATGAAGCGCTTCTGGCAGAACTGCTCGAAGCCCTCGGCGCGGGTGAGGGCGAGGAGAATGCGCTTCTGGTCCAGCGAGGGGCCGGGGGCGGGATTTTCCAGACGGTCGATCCACCACTGGCGCTGGGCCGGATCCTGAAGATGCATGAACTCGGCGGCCGTCGTGCCGCAATAGGCGCGGCGCAGACGGGCGATCAGGTCTCGGTCTGCGCCGGGAGGTGTGAGTTCAGGAATATCGGGTGTGGGGGCGAGGCCGAGCGGGTCCAGTGCTGCGATGGAATGTCCGCGCAGGCGATAGGCGAATTTCAGGCTCTCGGCGCTGGCGTCGGCCGTGCTGTTAGCCAGGGCGGCCGTGTCCGGGTCGGCCAGGCGGTCGGAGCCGAGGGTCTCGAACAGGGACGCGAAGGCCGGGTCCACGGAGGCCGGGTCGTGCTGCCAGCGTGTGTGCAGCTCCGCCAGATAGACGGTGTTTTCGCCATTGATGGCGTCCCGGTCATCATGATGGTCGCCCATGAACTCGTCTCCTGTGTCCCCGGGGGCCGCGCTCCTGCCGGGGAGAGGCGGGGCCGGGGGCTGTCATATGGCCGCGCAGTCTAGCGGATTGGCAGAAGAGGGCCAATCTCCGCCTGTCCCGAACATCCTTTGTCAGAGACCGAAGCCGCGTTTCATGGCGTCGATCCGGCGTGCGATGGAGCGGGTGGCGACCGGTGTGTCTGTCTGATCGAAGATATGGCAGGCGCCGGGCACGATTTCCAGTTCTACGGAGATGCCCTGATGGATCAGACGCCGCGCATAGGCGAGATCTTCATCCAGAAACAGGTCCAGCGCGCCGACACACAGATAGACCGGGGGCAGATCGGACAGGTCGGTTGCGCGGGCGGGAGCGGCATAGGGCGAGACATCGGCCGAACCGGGCGCTACGGGGTTGAGGAGGGCCATCCACATGAAGGTGTTGCTGGCGCGGGTCCACAGGAACTCGCCCCCGACGGGCGAAGCGTCGGGCTGACCCGTGGTCGTGCGGTCGTCGAGCACGGGATAGACGAGGTTCTGGAACAGCAGCGTCGGCCCTTCGCGGTCCCGGGTCAGGAGAGCCAGTCCGGCAGCAAGGCCGCCGCCCGCGCTCTCGCCGGTCAGGCCGATCCGGGCGGCATCGATCCCGAGCGTGTCGGCGTTGCGCGTGATCCAGCACAGCGTGGTGTAGGCGTCCTCGATCGCGGCCGGAAAGGGGTGTTCCGGAGTGAGGCGGTAATCCGGGGAGATGACCACGCAGTCCAGCTCCTGTGCGAACTGGCAGAGCTGGGTCGTGGTGAGTTCGGGCTGGCCGGCGAAATAGCCGCCGCCATGCAGATGCAGAAGAGCCGGGCGCGGGCCTGTGGCCTCCTTGCGGGGACGGACGGTCAGGAGGCGGATGGGGGTGCGTTTTCCGTGCCGGGGATGTTCAGGCGCTCAAGGGTGGCGGGATAGTCTTCGGCCTGAAGGAAAGACTGTCCGGCGGCCTGTTCGAGGCCAGCGCGGAAGGCGGGCAGGGATTCAGCAGAAAGATCGACCGTCGGGATCTCTTCAAGAAGGGGAAGCAGTTCGGGAAGGACGAGGGAGCGTGTGTTCATGAAAGGACGCCTTGGGTCGAGGAAGGGGCGAAAAATGAGGCAGGAAAATCGAGCAGAATTTTAGTGGTCGGACCGCTTGAAGGCAAAAATCTGTTCGTTGTGCCACAAAGTTGCCGCAACTTTTCATGGCTGAGAGTCGTCTAGTCTGCTGACCGGTCCTGAGCCGGCCTTGTTGGGATGGGAGTTTCGCTGATGCGTGCTCTGCTGTTTCTTGCAGTTCTGACGGGAAGTGGTCTTGCGCTGACGAATGTGTCAGCAGATGCGCAGGAGCTGCATCGGGACGGTCTGTCCGCGCATGCGGTTCTGACGGATGAAGTCAGCCAGTCGGGTGTGGATCACCGTATGCTGGAATGCAGGACCGATCCGCGCCTTCTTCATACGGTCTGGGACGGGCGCGTCTCTCCGCAGCCGGGACCGCATGTCTGCACGGGTGGCGCGAACCGCCTGGGGGCAGGATATGTCCGCTATCTGGCGACGAGCCGGATGGTGAAGGCTCATAAGCCGCTGCGGGGGTAATATTCTTTCGTAAAAGGCAGGTCTCACATGTGTGGAATAGGCCTTGTCGCCGACGTGGGCCGCGTCTAGCCTCCTGCGCCATGAGCAGGATTTCCCTTGATTATGATGCGTTCGAGAGCACGCCCGTTGCGGAAAAACCGTTTCCGCATGTGGTGGTGCCGCATTTCATCGGCAATGACGATCTGAAGGCGGTTGTCTCGGATCTGCCGGAAATGAAATCCGGCGGCTCCTTTCCGCCCGAAGCGCTGAAGCTGACGCCGCGTGTCGCGGCCATGATCGCGGAACTGCAGGGACCGAAGCTCAAGGCGCTGGTGGCTGAGAAATTCGGGATGGATCTGGCGGATGCGCCGACCATGCTGACAATGCGCGGACGCACGCGGGAAAAGGACGGGCGGATCCATCGGGATTCGGAGGCCAAACTGGTCACGATCCTGCTGTATCTCAATCCGCGTGGTGAGGACTGGGCGTCGCGTGATGGCTGTCTGCGACTGCTGAACGGGCCGGATGATGTCGAGGATTTCGACGTCGAGGTGACGCCGGCGGAAGGGACGCTTCTGGTGTTCCCGAACGGTCCGGCAACCTGGCACGGGCACCGGCAGTTCGTGGGAACACGGTATGCGATCCAGCTCAACTACATGGCGACGGGGCGCAAGGCCCGCTACGAACTGCGGCGGCACCGTCTGTCGGCGCTTTTAAAGCGTCTGCCCTTTTCGGGCTGATTTTCAGGGAACGGGAAAAGATCATGGGTTATCGGGTTGCGGTTGTTGGCGCCACGGGTGCGGTGGGGCGTGAACTGCTGCGAATTCTGGCGGAGCGGGACTTTCCGGTCGATGAAGTTGTGGCGCTGGCTTCCCCGCGGTCGGCCGGGCGCGAGATTTCTTTCGGGGACAAGAAAGTCCTGAAGGTCCAGAACCTCGAGACGTTCGACTTCAAGGGCTGGGACATTGCGCTGTTTTCGCCGGGCGGCGCGATTTCGGCCGTTTATGCCCCCAAGGCGGCTGCTGCAGGATGTGTGGTGATCGACAACACGTCGCATTTCCGCATGGAGCCGGGCGTGCCCCTGATCGTGCCGGAAGTGAATGCGGCGGCGATCGGCAAGGCGAGCCGTGGCATCATCGCCAACCCGAACTGCTCGACCGCGCAGATGCTGGTGGCGCTCAAGCCGCTGCATGACCTGTTCCGGATCAAGCGCATCGTGGTCTCGACCTATCAGGCCGTTTCAGGCGCCGGCAAGGACGGCATGGACGAGCTGTTCGCCCAGACCAAGGGCACGTTCGTCAACGATCCGCCGACGGTCGCGCAGTTCACCAAGCAGATCGCCTTCAACGTCATTCCCCATATCGACCGTTTCATGGATGACGGTGCGACCAAGGAAGAATGGAAGATGGCGGTCGAAACCCGCAAGATCATGGACCCGGACATCAAGGTCCTGGCGACCTGCGTGCGCGTTCCAGTCTTCATCGGACATTCCGAGGCCATCAGCATCGAGTGCGAGAAGCCGGTTGATCTGAAGAAGGCGCGCGAGGCGCTGCGCAAGGCACCGGGCGTGATCCTGCGCGACGAGCGCGAAGACGGTGGCTACGTCACGCCGATCGAATGTGTGGGCGAAGATGCGACGTATGTCTCACGCCTGCGGATTGATCCGTCTGTCGAGAATGGTCTGGCGCTGTGGTGTGTGTCCGACAATCTGCGCAAGGGCGCGGCCCTCAATGCGGTCCAGATTGCGGAAAGCATCGTGGAACAGGGACTTCTGAAGGACGGGCAGCTGTTCCGTCGCAATGAAGTGCCGGATGAAGACGAAGACTGAGCGATGACGTCATCCCGTACCGAGACGGTTCTTGCGGCCAATGAGGATATCGAGCGCCTGTCGCTCGATGTTCTTCTGGATCGGCTTCTGACGTCGCAGAAGGCGGCTCTGGACCGTGTCGGGGAGGCATTGCCGTCCATCGAGCGGGCCGTCGAGGCTGCTGTACCCCGCCTTCAGGCTGGTGGCCGGCTGGTCTATGCGGGGGCGGGGACGTCCGGGCGGATCGGACTGCAGGACGGTGTTGAACTGACGCCGACCTTTGGTCTGGCTCCGGAGAAGCTCGTTCTGCTGCTGGCCGGTGGGGCCGGGGCGACGACCCAGGCCGCCGAGGGAGCGGAGGACCGGGAAGATCAGGCGCGGCTTGATCTGATGGAACATCATCCGAATGAAAATGATGTAGTGATCGGCGTCGCGGCGAGCGGCAACACGCCCTATACCTGCGCCATCGTTCAGTTCGGGCGGGAAGTGGGGGCGCTGACGATCGGTGTCAGCGGCAATCCGGAATCGCGTCTGCTGCGGGAAGCGGAACTCGGCATCTGCATTCCGACGGGTGCGGAGGTTCTGGCAGGGTCTACGCGCATGGCCGCCGGGACGGCGCAGAAAGTCACGTTGAACCTGTTTTCCACGGCGCTGATGACGCGTCTGGGGCATGTCTATCGCGGTCGCATGGTGGATATGCGCATCAGCAATGACAAGCTTCAGGCCCGGGCTGAGCGCATGGTCATGGAACTGGCTGGCGGAACGGCCGAAGAGGCGCGTGAAGCCCTGAAACTGGCGCAGGGGAATACGAAACGCGCTGTTCTGGTGCGGCGCGGGGTGGCTCTGGCAGACATCGAGCCGCTTCTGGAGCGGTATCAGGGCAATCTGCATCTGGCGCTTGCGGAGCTTTGAGCGCGGCGGGAAGTACAAAAGCGTCCGGCATGGTCTGGGCGCTCGGACTGATGAGTGGCACGTCCCTGGACGGGGTGGATGCTGCTCTGATCGAAACGGATGGCGTGCGCATCGGACGGATGGGACCGTCCCTGACAGTGCCCTACAGCGCGGAGCTGCGCGCACGGACCCGCGAGCTGCTGGATGGTGCGGCTGGCCTTGCTCCTGATGATGTCGAAGTGCTGGCCGTCACGCGCGAGCTGACCCTCCGGCATGTGGATGCCGTGCGTCTGCTGCGCGAGAAAGCGCCGGATCTGGAGCCTGCGGTCATAGGTTTTCATGGTCAGACCATTCTGCATCAGCCGGAACGTGGCCGGAGCTGGCAGATCGGCGATGCCCGGCTGCTGCAGGATCTGTGTGGCGTGCCGGTTATCCATGATTTCCGGTCGCGGGATCTGGAAAATGGCGGGGAAGGGGCACCTCTGGTGCCGGTGTTTCATGCCGCCCTGCTTCAGCCGGAACAGCGTCCCGTTGCCGTTCTCAACATTGGCGGCGTTGCCAACGTGACAGTTCTGGGGCCCCAGGATCAGCATGGGCAGCGAGGTGTCTGGGCCTGTGATACCGGTCCGGGCAATGCCCTTCTGGACGATTGGGCTCTGCGGCGTACCGGAAAACCGTGTGATTTTGGGGGCGCGCTGGCGTCTTCAGGAACGGTCCGTCAGGATGTTCTGGAAAAGCTGCTGGCGATCCCATATTTCGCGCGGCCCATGCCCAAATCGCTTGATCGGCTGAGCTTTCATCCGGAAGCCATGGCGTATGTACGGGATCTGTCTGCGGAAGATGGGGCGGCGACACTGGCAGCCTTTACGGTCGAGGCCGTGGTGCGGACGCTTTTTCCGGTGCAGCCCGAAACGTGGTTTGTCGCGGGAGGCGGGCGCCATAACCCGGTGCTGATGGACGGATTGCGGCGTTGTTTAGGAAATGTGGCATCCGTGGATGTCCTGGGATGGGACGGGGATGCTCTTGAAGCGCAGTGTTTCGGACTTCTGGCCGTGCGCTGTCAGCGGGGGCTGCCCTCTTCCTGGCCGGGAACGACGGGGGTCAGACAGCCCTGCATTGCGGGAAGAGCCCTCTGACGGCCTCCCCGCAGGTCTGCGCGGGATCAGACGGAAGCAAGTTCCGGCCAGCCGGTTTCCGGGCGGTCGAGATGCTTCAGAAGGTCATGGTCCGGCGTATTGACGAGGTCCTTGACCAGCGTCTTGAAAAGCTTCTTCGCCGTCGGCTTGTCGAGATGCTCGCGGATTTCGTGCGAGGCCTGAGCCGGAGCGACAAGCAGGATGCCTTCGACATCGCTGTTCTGTGCGGCCTTGTTGATATGGGCGGCCAGATCGCGCGTGAAGTGTTCCTTGAGCTGCTCATGCGGATTTTCGTGGGGCGCCTTGATGGAGCCGACATCCGTTTCCGCGTTGGAGCCCTTGTGCAGGTCGAAGCTTGCGATGGTGCGCAGCTGTGCCCCTTCGAGGCGCAGGAAGCGGGCTTTTTCGCCGTCAGCAACAACGTAAATGACGGGATCCTGTGTAGCCATGTCTGGAAAACCTTGTTTCAAAATCAGATGGTGTGTCTGTAACAGCTTCGAGATGGGATGGTTGCCTGCAGACGACAAGATCATGCAGAGTCGTATTCTTCTAACCTGTTGAAAGAATTTGGATATTTCATTTATTTGAATGTTTTTTGAAGAATTCCGAATTTTTTTGTTGAAACGTGGGGAAGATGTGCTCAATCTCTGAATCGAGCCTACCAGAAAATCTTTTCCAAAGGCTCAAAGGAGGCAAGTATGGCTCTGATGAATACTCTTCTGCCGTATGTTGGTCCTATGACCGTCGCTGTTGCGGTGTTTGCCTATACTTTGCTGCAAGGGACCCGGAAACCGGATGTTTCCTATGCGAAGGTAAGGCATCGACGATAGCGTCCCGCAAGGGGCGCGTATCTCCAGACGCTTTCCCTCTTTCCTAAGTGCCCGCCCGGTTCCACAGTAGAGGGCACTATGGCATTTCTTCACAAAACACCCCGTATCGCTCCTCCGCCAGAAGGCCGGACTGGTATTCTCCTTGTTAATCTCGGAACGCCTGATGACACAGGCTATTTTTCGGTAAGGCGATATCTGAGCGAATTTCTCTCTGACCGTCGCGTCATCGAGAGTCCCCCCCTGATCTGGCAGCCCATTTTGCAGGGCATCATCCTGACAAAACGTCCCTTTGCCAGCGGTGCGAATTACGCGCGGATCTGGCACAAGGAAGAAAATGCCTCGCCATTGCGGGTCTATACGCGCAGGCAGGCCGAGGGGCTGGCTGAACGTCTCCGTGCCGATGATGTGCCTGTTGAATGGGGCATGCGCTATGGTCGCCCATCCATTGCGAAGGCTGTTGAGAGTCTGATGGATCAGGGCTGTGACCGGATTATCAGCATTGCGCTGTATCCGCAGTATTCCGCCACGACGACGGCAACCGCCAACGACCAGCTTTTCCGCGCGCTCATGCGCCTGCGTCGTCAGCCTGCCGTCCTGACTGTTCCGTCCTTTCCGGATCATCCTGCTTTCATACGCGCCCTTGAGACGTCCGTGCAGGACACGCTTGCGGGTCTGAGCTTCAAGCCGCAGCAGATCGTGGCGTCGTTTCATGGGCTTCCCAAGACCTGTATCGAAAAGGGCGACACCTATCGCGATGAGTGCGAGCGCACGATTTCGGCCCTGCGTCAGGCGCTGGGACTGAGTGAGGAGCAGATGCCCCTGACGTTCCAGTCCCGTTTTGGGCCGCTGGAATGGGTCCAGCCTTATACGGCGCCCTTCGTCAAAGCCCTGCCAGCCCAGGGAATCACAAAGATTGCCGTCATCATGCCAGGCTTCATGGTGGATTGTCTTGAGACGCTGGATGAGATCGGAAACGAACTGCGGGAAGAATTCATGGAAGCGGGGGGGGAAGAGTTTGCCCTCGTGCCGTGCCTGAACGACTCGAAAGGAGCGATCGATCTTCTCGAAGACCTGTCCCGCTCTGCCATGGCAGGCTTTCAGCGCGGCTGAGCTTTCCCGCTTTTCAGCTTTCATCAGAACCCCACCCGCTATCGGGTGGGGTTTTTTGTGATCCCGGGGCCGGAAAGACTGGCGGATTTTATTTAGCTTGCATTGCGCGCAGCTTTTTCCTATAACTGTGGCACTGAGCCATAAAACATAGTCAAAAGCCGGTTCAGAACGCAATTTCACAGAATGATTTTCATAAAGGCCACTCCCTTGGGGAGCGGCCTTTTTTTGTTGCATACGTCAGAAGCAAGACACGTTTTCCTGCGCAAATATTACGGCTCAGGACAGGATTTCGATCGTCTCTTCTGTTCGGTTTCCAGTAACCGGTGTTCTTCCGGTTACTGGAGACCGTCTGATTCTTTTTCATTTTCAGTTACGGGAAAAATCATGAACGCTGTTTCCAGCACGCAGGGCGCAATCCAGTCGGGTTCGCGCTGGACGATCGCTGACGCGATGAAGATTCATACCGATGATCCGACGACGACCATGCCGGTCATCGACTACGCTTTCCCGGTCATCGATTCCGATGTGTGGCAGTGGGACACCTGGCTGCTGCGCGACATCCACGGCAAGACCGTGACCTTCAAGGGCTGGTACGTCATGTTCGCCCTCGTGGCTGATCGCTCCGCAACAGGCGATACGGTCGAGGGCTGGCACAGTCGCAACAACTATTCCTATATCGGTTACTACTACAGCCGCACCGGCAATGGCGCGGACTGGCAGTTCGGCGGCCGCGTGATCAAGGAAGGCGCCAATTCCCGCAGTTGGGAATGGTCCGGTTGTGCGGTCATGCGCGAAAACAGCGCCAACACGGTCGATCTGTTCTACACGTCCGTCAATGACTCTCCGTCCGAGTCTGTTCCGTCCTATACGACGGGCCAGGTCATGGCAGACGCCACCGGCGTGTGGTTCGAAGGTTTCGATGTCTGCACGGACATGTTCCAGGCGGACGGCGTGAACTACGCCAATATCGTCGAGGACGCCTATTGGGACTTCCGCGATCCGCACATTTTCCGCAATCCGGACGACAACGAGATCTATGCCCTGTTCGAAGGGAATGTTCCGGGCATGCGCGGTGACTTCACTATCGGCTCCGACGAGATGGGCCTCGTGCCGCCGGCCACGACCGTTCCGGCCGGTGCGCAGTATGGCGCTGCCGCCATCGGCATTGCCCGTCTGAAATCCGACTCCACAAAGGGCGATTTCTCCCAGTGGGAAATGCTGCCGGCGCTTGTGACGGCTCTGGGCGTGAATGACCAGACGGAACGCCCCCATGTCGTGTTCCAGGACGGTCTGACCTATCTGTTCACGATCTCCCATCACTCCACCTTCACCGGCAACAGCACGGGTCCGGATGGCGTGTATGGCTTCGTGTCGCGCAACGGCATTTTCGGCCCATACGCTCCGCTGAACGGATCTGGCCTCGTGCTCGGCAACCCGTCTTCTGCGCCGTACGAGACCTACTCGCACTTCGTCGATCCCGCCGGTTACGTGCAGTCCTTCATCGACACCCTGCCCCAGCCGGGTTCGGCTGATCCGCAGGATCCGACGACCTATCGCATCGGCGGCACACTCGCGCCGACCGTGAAGATCGTTCTCGAAGGTGAGCGGACCTTCCTGACGGAAGTTCACGCCTATGGTCAGGTCTACGCCCAGGGCGTCTGGCCGACCTCATCGGCCTGGGACAAGCGTTCCTGAAGCCAATTTGCCCTCTCCCGAAAGGGGGAGGGCATTTTTCTGCGTTTCAGGCGCAGAGATGCGCTGGCCTGAGGCCAAGAAACTGTATCAGCGATTTCTGGAAAAATTATCGGCTGGTCGGAGTGAGAGGATTCGAACCTCCGGCCCCTGCGTCCCGAACACAGTGCTCTACCAGGCTGAGCTACACTCCGGCCGACGGCGCTTCTCCTACAGGGGTTAACGCTTTCCTGCAAGGGGGCCAGAGCGAAAAATCAGAGAATGAGTGCCGTTCGGGTGATATCCCGCCATGACCAGAGGACGGCACGGGCCTGCCCCTGAAGGTTCCAGACCGGCAGAAGCCCTACGCCGCCTTCGGCAACGCTGACGCGTGAGTCGGCGGAATTGTCCCGGTTGTCACCCATGACGAACAGATGACCGGCAGGGACCATGAAAGGCGCGATGTTATCCAGTTCGCCGTCCTGCGTGAGTTTTAGGATGTCGTGATGCACATTCCCCGGCAGAGTCTCGTCGTAGCGTTCCGCCGGAAGCCAGATGCCTCTGCGGCTCTCCTCGCGGGCAGGACCCATGTCCTTCCATGCCAGTTCGGTCCCATTCAGGATGACATGTCCGTGGACGAGCGCGATCCGGTCGCCGGGAAGGCCGATGACGCGCTTGATCCAGGTCTGATGGAGATTGGCCGGTGCGCGGAAGACGACGACGTCTCCACGATGGGGCAGATGCCCGAAGAGACGTCTCCCGCTGCTGTCATGCGGCTTCAGGGCATGACCGAAGGGCAGATTGGCCGTGCTGAGACCATAGGAGGGCACGACGACGCCGATCTGGTCCCCGATCATCAGCGTGGGCTCCATCGAGGCCGAAGGTACGATGTAGGCGGCAGCAAGGGCGCTGTGAATGGTCAGGAAGCCCAGAAGGACGGGCAGGCAGGACAGGATGTCTCGGGCGAACTTACGCAGGGTCATGATGGGTGTCTCCGTGCCCGGAAGAGTGCCTTATGAGCGCCGGAGAGCCAGTTAAACCTCTGTCAGGTCCTGTCATGAAAAAAGGGGCGTCCCGTCATGGGGCGCCCCTTTTTTGCCGTTTCAGGAACAGGACGCCTTACAGCGCCGTTTCGAGTTCCGGCAGGACTTCGAACAGATCGCCCACGATGCCGTAATCGGCGACCTTGAAGATCGGCGCTTCCGGATCGGCATTGATCGCCACGATGACGCGGCTGTCCTTCATGCCGGCCAGATGCTGGATTGCACCGGACAGGCCCACGGCGATGTAGAGTTCCGGAGCCACGATCTTGCCGGTCTGGCCGACCTGCATCTCGTTCGGGGCAAAACCGGAATCCACAGCCGCGCGCGATGCGCCGATGGCGGCGTTCAGCTTGTCGGCGATGGGTTCGAGCAGCTTGAAGTTCGCTGCGTCCTTCATGCCCTTGCCGCCGGAAATCACCACGCGGGCGGATTCCAGTTCCGGACGGTCGGATGCGGAAAGCTCGACCTTCACGAAGACGGACTTCTCGCTGGCCGGAGCCTCGACCGTCTCGATGGCGGCGGAACCACCCTCGGCCGCGACCGGATCGAAATTGGAGCCGCGGATCGTCAGTACCTTGATGCTGTCGGAAGAGCGGACCGTCGCCAGGGCGTTGCCGGCATAGATCGGGCGTACGAACGTGTCGGCGTCCTTGATCTCGACCACATCGGGAATGGGCTGCACGTCCAGCAGGCCCGCCAGACGCGGCAGGATGTTCTTGCCGGTGGCAGAGGCTGCGGCCACGATGTGGCTGTAGTCCTTCGCATGGGAGGCCAGCAGGTCGGCAGCGGGTTCGGCCAGATCGTTGACCAGACCGGGCACGCTGAGAACGCGCGTCACACCCGGCAGGGCAGCAGCGGCTTCAGTACCGTCTCCGAACACGATGGCATCGACGGCACCAAAGCGGGAGGCTGCGGCAACGGCCGAACGGGAAGCCTGACGGACCGCGCCGTTCTCGACTTCAACCAGAACAAGAGCGGTCATCAGATCACCTTCGCTTCTGTCTTGAGCTTCTCGACCAGTTCGGCCGCGCTGTTCACCTTGATGCCTTCCTTGCGCTCGGACGGCTCGGCCACGGAGACCACCGTCAGGCGCGACGCCGTATCGACGCCGAGGCTGTCGATCTCGACCGTCTCAAGCGGCTTCTTGCGGGCCTTCATGATGTTCGGCAGGGACGCATAGCGCGGCTCGTTGAGGCGCAGATCCGCCGTCACCACGGCCGGGAGCGCGAGGGACACGACTTCCGTGCCGCCATCGATCTCGCGGGCGACTTCGATACGGCCATCGGCAACCGTCACCGCACTGGCGAACGTGCCCTGCGGCCAGCCGAGCTTCGCGGCCAGGATCTGGCCCGTGGCGTTCATGTCGTCGTCGATCGCCTGCTTGCCCATGCAGATCAGACCGGCCTCTTCGCGCGTGGCGATGGCCTTGAGCACGTTGGCTACGGCGCGCGGCTCAAGCGTCTCGTCCGTGCGCACGAGAATGGCGCGGTCCGCACCCATCGCCATGGCCGTGCGCAGAACGTCCTGCGCGGCCTGTGCGCCGACGGTCACGACTACGACTTCCTTGGCAGCACCCTTTTCACGCAGGCGTACTGCTTCTTCGACCGCGATTTCGTCGAACGGATTCATGGACATTTTCACGCCCTGCGTTTCGACACCGCTGCCATCGGCCGCTACACGTACCTTGACGTTGTAATCGACCACCCGTTTGACTGGGACCAGAACTTTCATCGTCATCTTTCGCTGCTGTCGCCGCCACAAAAACGGGCGCCACCGTAGCGGGACTGACTGAAAAAGTCACATTCCGCTCCGGATGCGCCCGTCTGCGGGAAGAAATTCACATCCCGACCGGATAGTTCGGACCGCCGCCGCCTTCGGGCGTGCACCATTCGATGTTCTGCGTCGGATCCTTGATGTCGCAGGTCTTGCAGTGCACGCAGTTCTGGGCGTTGATCCGGAGCTGCCAGGCGTTTTCGCCCGTCTGTTCCTGTTCATACACCCCGGCCGGGCAGTAGCGGCTCTCCGGCGAATCGAACACGTCATGATTGACGGTGCGCCAGATGGCTTCGTTGCGCAGCTTGAGGTGAACCGGCTGGTTTTCCTCGTGGTTCGTGCCACTCAGGAAGACTGAGCTGACGCGATCAAAGGTGATCTTTCCGTCAGGCTTGGGATACTCGATCTTTTTGCACAGCGAAGCCGGACGCAGCGTTTCGTTATCGGCATGCGGATGGCGCAGCGTCCAAGGCGCACGGCCGCGCAGGATCATGCTGTCGATGCCGGCATAAATCGCGCCGAGCTTCATGCCCCATTTTGCGAAGGCCGGGCGGATGTTTCGGACATCGCGCAGCTCGGACCACAGCCAGGACTGGCGGACGCGCGCCGTCATGCTGGCGGCTTCCTTTTTGTCCTTTTCCAGAGCCTCGGCTACGGCTTCGGCCGCGATCATGCCGGACTTCATGGCCGTATGCGTGCCCTTGATCTTGGGTACGTTCAGGAAACCCGCCGAATCACCCGCCAGCACACCGCCCGGGAAGGTCAGGCGCGGAATGGACTGGAAACCGCCTTCGGATAGCGCACGTGCACCGTAGATCAGGCGCTTGCCGCCTTCGAAGTGCTCCCGGAACGCCGGGTGCAGCTTGGTGCGCTGCATTTCCTCGAAAGGCGACAGATAGGTGTTGGCGTAATCGAGGCCGGTCACGAAGCCGAAGCTGACCAGATTTTCCCCGAAATGATACAGCCAGGCGCCACCATAGGTATGGTCATCGAGCGGCCAGCCGAAGCTGTGCTGTACGAGGCCGGGGCGGTGCTTTTCGGCCGGGATTTCCCAGACTTCTTTGACGCCGAGGCCATAGGTCTGCGGATCGACGCCCTTGCGCAGCCCAAAACGCTTCATGGCATGGCCGGTCAGGGAGCCGCGGGCCCCTTCGGTCAGGATGGTCTGCTTGGCACGCAGGATCATGCCGGGCGTGAAGTTCGGCCCGTGCTCGCCATTGCGCTCGATGCCCATGTCACCCGTGATGACACCGGCAACACGGTTGTCTTCAATGAACAGTTCCGCGCCCGAAAAGCCCGGATAGATTTCCACGCCCAAAGCCTCGGCCTGCTCGCCGAGCCAGCGGCAGACTTCGCCGAGCGAGACGACGTAGTTCCCGTGATTGGCCATCTGCGGCATCACGCGGTCCAGATACGGCACTTCGAACGAGCGCGTTTCGGTCAGGAACAGCATCCGCTCTTCCGTTACCTGCGTGCGCAGAGGGGCGTCCAGATCGCGCCAGTTCGGCAGAAGTTCGTCGAGCGTGCGCGGCTCGATCACGGCGCCCGAGACGATATGAGCGCCGACCTCGCTGCCTTTCTCGATCAGGCAGATGCCTGCATCCGGCATCAGCTGTTTCAGGCGGATCGCGGCAGAGAGACCGGCGGGACCGCCACCGACCACCACGACATCGAATTCCATTTCTTCGCGTTCGATCTGGGTCATGATGTCAGGAAACTCGCTGTATAACAGGGTTGGAGAGTTCAGGGACGGCGCGTGAAGGTCCAGTAGAACGGCACGCGCCCTTCGCGGAAGGCCTTGGCCTCATAACGCGTGGGCGACCAGCCTTCGGGACGTTCTTTTGCCGGGGGCGGCGCATCGAACAGATCCTGCTGCCCCATCACTTCCGTGACCCAATCCTGATAGACGGGATGGTCACTGGCGACGCGCCAGATGGCGCCGGGTTTCAGAACGCGGTGCATCTGTCTGATGTTTTCCGGATGCACGAAGCGGCGCTTGGCGTGCCGGGCCTTGGGCCACGGGTCCGGGAACATCAGATACGCTCGGTCCAGACATGCATCGGGCATGTCCTTGAGCAGCAGGCGGGCATCTTCGGCCCAGATGCGGAAATGGGGCGGCGGCGTGGCCGTGTCTTCCTCGCCTTCGGGCACGAGGCGCGAAAGCAGGGAGCACAGACCGTTCTCGAAGACCTCGGAGGCGATATAGCCGACATCCGGGTTCAGTTCGGACTGGCCGATGGCATGTTCGCCGCCGCCAAAACCGATTTCGAGAAAGACGCGCGAAACCGCATCGGAGAATCCCGCAGCGGGATTTTCCGGTGAGGTAAAGGAAAGCCGGGGCAGCGTCTTCTCAAGAAGATGCTGCTGCCGGGCCCGGAGCGGATGGCCGCGCTGGCGGCCGTAAAGCCGCTCCGGCTGGGGTTTGAGAGACTCGACCAGGGGTTTTCTGCCAGATTACCGGTTCAGGGCGCCACGCAGCGTGGTGACCAGATCGGTCTGCTCCCAGGTGAAGTTGTCCAGAACCGGATCCGGCGCACGACCGAAATGGCCGTAAGCGGAGGTCGGAACATAGATCGGACGGTTCAGGCGCAGATGCTTGCGGATGCCGCGCGGGGACAGGTCCACAACTTCGTTAAGGATCGCACCCAGACGGGCTTCGTCCACGTCCTTGCCCGTGCCGTCGAGGTCAACATAGACCGAGAGCGGCTTGGACACGCCGATGGCGTAGCTGAGCTGGATCGTGCAGCGGTCGGCAAGGCCTGCGGCCACGACGTTCTTGGCGAGGTAACGTGCGGCATAGGCTGCCGAACGGTCCACCTTCGTGGGGTCCTTGCCGGAGAATGCGCCACCACCATGCGGGGCTGCGCCACCATAGGTATCGACGATGATCTTGCGACCCGTCAGGCCGGCGTCGCCGTCCGGTCCGCCGATGACGAAGTTGCCGGTCGGGTTCACGTAGAACTCGTCTTCCGGGCAGGTCCAGCCTTCCGGCAGGATGCCGTTGACCACGTCGCGCAGCGTCTCGCGGATCGTGTTCTGGCTCATGCCTTCGACATGCTGCGTGGAAATCACGACGGACGTGACGCCAACGGGCTTGCCATCGACATAACGCAGCGTGACCTGGCTCTTGGCGTCCGGCAGAAGGCCGACGCCACGGGCGTCACCGTTCTTGCGGTAATCGCGGATGCGCTCGAGGATCGTCTGCGCATAGAACAGCGGCGCAGGCATCAGGTGTTCGGTTTCGCGCGTGGCGTAGCCGAACATGATGCCCTGGTCACCAGCGCCCTCGTCCTTGTCGCTGCCGCTGTCAACGCCCTGGGCGATGTCGGCGGACTGTGCGTGCAGGTAGGAGGTGATGTCGGCCTTCTTCCAGGAAAAACCTTCCTGATCGTAGCCGATGTCCTTGATGGCTTCACGGGCACGGTCGATCAGCGTGTCCTCGACCTCTTTGGGGCCGCGGACTTCACCGGCCAGGATGACGCGGTTGGTGGTGACCAGCGTCTCACAGGCAACACGCGCTTCCGGATCGGCCTGCAGATAGGCGTCCAGAACGGTATCGGAAATGCGGTCCGCCACCTTGTCGGGATGGCCCTCGGAAACGGACTCGGACGTGAAAAGGAAATCGCCGTGATTGCGCACTCAGGGACCTCGCAGGGAATGAGTGGTGAGAAGGGCCACAGGGTGTCTTGGCAGACAGGCTGTGGCATTCAGGGAGGTGACGGCTTGGCGGAATTGGTCGCAAGGGTCAAGGGGCTGCATGGGGTCTGAACGCGGTTTTCTGCGGGAAAGTCCCGAAAACCGCCGTGAGATCACAAAAAAGAGAGCCGGCGCCCCCGTTTCATTTTTCAACGACACCGTCCATGCTGCGTTCGTGTTCCCGCGACCCTTGTTGCCCGTCATGGGCGCGGTCCCGGGAAAAACAGAGTTTGAGGCATTCGGAATGTCGAAGAAGTTTAACGGTAAAGTCTGTCTGGTCACCGGCGCGGGTGGCAATATCGGTCTTGCGACCGCCCTCCGTCTGGCAGAAGAAGGCACAGCCATCGCCCTTTTGGACATGAACCGCGAGGCCCTGGAAAAGGCGGAAGCCTCCGTCCGTGAAAAGGGCGTCGAGGCCCGCTCCTATGTCTGTGACGTCACGTCCGAAGAGGCCGTGACCGGGACCGTGGACGCCGTGGTCCGGGATTTCGGGAAGATCGACTTCCTGTTCAACAATGCCGGCTATCAGGGCGCCTTTGCCCCCGTGCAGGACTATCCGTCAGATGACTTCGCGCGCGTGCTGACGATCAACGTCACCGGTGCCTTCCACGTCCTCAAGGCCGTTTCGCGCCAGATGATCACGCAGAACTATGGCCGTGTGGTCAACACCGCCAGCATGGCCGGTGTGAAGGGACCGCCGAACATGGCCGCCTATGGTGCGTCCAAGGGCGCCATCATCGCCCTGACCGAAACCGCGGCGCTCGATCTCGCCCCCTACAACATCCGCGTGAACGCCATCAGTCCCGGCTACATGGGGCCCGGCTTCATGTGGGAGCGTCAGGTCGAGCTTCAGGCCAAGGTCGGAAGCCAGTATTTCTCCACCGATCCCAAGGTCGTGGCCCAGCAGATGATCGGCAGCGTCCCGATGCGCCGCTATGGCGATATCAACGAAATCCCCGGTGTGGTGGCGTTCCTGCTGGGGGATGATTCCAGCTTCATGACGGGGGTGAACCTGCCGATTGCTGGCGGTTGATCGGGGGGTGTCCGGGCTCTGCTCGGGCCCGGCAGGGATCTTGATCCCTGCACCCTGTTTTCGGTTAGCGTTTTAACGCGTCGGCCATTGTGTAGAGGCCGGCGGGGCGGCCCGCGAGCCATCTTGCGGCCAGCAGGGCGCCCCTTGCGAAGACCCTGCGGTCCAGCGCGCGGTGGGACAGGGTGATCTGCTCGTCCGCCGCCATCAGAACAAGATCGTGTTCGCCTATGATTTGGCCGCCGCGCAGGGAGGCGAATCCGATTGCCCCATCCGGACGGCGACCATTCTGGTCGGTCCGGGCCACGTCCTCGAGCCTGACCCCACGCCCTTCCGCTACAGCCCGGCCAATCGCCAGTGCCGTGCCGGACGGCGCGTCAAGTTTCTGGCGATGATGAACTTCCAGAATTTCCGCATCATAATCCGGCAGTCCCGCACCAAGCTGCCGCGCCAGTTCCAGAAACAGCGTCAGTGCCGGGGAGAAATTGGCGGCCTGAAGAACGGGAATATGCTGCGCCGCCGCGTTCACGGCATCCTGCGCGCCCTGATCGAGCCCCGTTGTTCCCAGAACCCAGGCGCATCCGGCCTGCGCGAAGGCTGCCGCATGGGCCGGAACGGTCGAAGCATGGCTGACATCGATCACCACATCGCAGCTTTTCGCGAGCGCGGCGGGATCAGTCGTGATGTTGCGCTGGGCGTCTGCGGTGCGCGAAAGGCCGCCGACGAGGGCGTCCCCGGCCTCTTCGGCGCAGAGCGTTCCAAGCCGGCCCGTAATGCCGGCAATACCAATACGGGGAGCGGAAATCAGGGTCATGGTCGGTCCATTAGAGCGGAAAAATCAGGTGTTGGCGTCAAGCCGGGCATCGAAACGGGCGCGGGCCGCCTCGATTTCGGGACGGTTGGACAGCGCCCACTGACCAAAGGCCTCGGTCAGGGTCCACAGCGATTCCCCGAGCGTTGTCAGTTCATAATCCACGCGCGGCGGAGTCGTCGGGGTGACGGTCCGCAGGACGAGACCGTCGCGCTCCAGATTGCGTAGGGTCAGGGTCAGCATCCGCTGTGAAATTCCGTCGATCGCGCGGCGCAGTTCGCTGAAACGGTGCGGCCCGCGCCCGAGCGACTTGACGATCAGGATGCTCCACTTGTCCGTCGTGCGCGCAAGGATGGAGCGGATGACGGCGCAGGCATCCCCGTTCTGCGAGCAGTCCAGAGGCGCTGTATCCGGCCCTGCGGACGACCTGGGAGGAGAAACGGTTTCACTGACGCGAACATCCATGTGCCTATGGCTCCGGAATGTGCCTTCTTGCGGCGGGGTTCAAAGGTTCCTTATCTGGTGCTGGTTACGATCAGGAACCGGAAAGATCAAAATGAAACTTCTCCACATCGATTCCAGCATCCTCGGTGACAGCTCCGCCAGCCGTCATGTCAGTGCCGCCGCTGTCGCCCAGTTCCGCAAGAAAGATCCGTCTGTCGAGGTCATCTCCCTCGACCTCGCCAGCGATCCGCTGCCGCATCTAGACGTCGAAGCGCTGTCCTGGCTCGGCAAGGACCTGACGCCGGATGTTTCGGGCCGTCCCGAACTGATCGCCGGCGCCAATGCCCTGAAGGACTTCAAGGCCGCGGACATCGTCGTCATTGGCGTGCCGATGTACAACCTGTCGATTCCCAGTCAGCTCAAGGCCTGGATCGACCGCATCATGGTGGCGGGCCAGACGTTCCGCTACACGTCCGGCGGCGGGATCGAAGGTCTGGCCAAGGGCAAGAAGGTCGTGCTCGCCGTGGCGCGTGGTGGCCTCTATGGCGAAGGCTCCCCGGCCGCGTCCTTCGAGCATCAGCTCAGCTATCTGAAATCCGTCTTCGCCATGATCGGTATCACGGATCTCACCGTGATCGAGGCCGAGGGCCTGGCCACGAATGGTGGCGCCGACCGTGCCCGCATCCTGTCGGACGCGGAGCAGAAGGCCGGCGCGCTTTAATCAGCCCTTTTGGTCAGTCCGTCACGCCAGTATCCGGTCCGAACGTCTCGTAACGCAGGCGCTCGGCCGGAACGCCGGCTGCCGGCAGGCCGTGCACCATGTCACGCATGAAGCCTGTCGGACCACACAGATAGGTCGAAACCCCGCCGGGCAGCTGCTCGGCCACCCAGGCGGCGGTCGGGCGACCGTCTTTCTCCGTCAGGCGCGTGACCACCCGGATGCGCCCTCCCGAATTGTGGGACAGTTCCACCAGACGCTCCGCAAACGGTGCGGTCTCGGCAGAATGGGCGATCTGTACGACATGAACAGGCGTCGTGACGCCCGGCTGGGCCAGTGCTTCCAGCATCCCGATCATCGGCGTAATGCCGATCCCGGCACAGACGAACGCCAGCGGTCCTTCGACCTTTTCGGGTAGCAGGAAATTGCCGGCAGGCGGTGACAGCAGGACGTCCGTCCCTTCACATTTCCCGCTGTTCAGCCAGCTCGAAACGGCACCGTTCGAAACATGTCGCACGCTGATGCGATAGCCCTTCCGGTTCGGGCTGCATGTGATGCTGTAATTGCGGCGCGTGCGTCCATGGCCCGGAATATCCAGATCAACGCCCAGATACTGCCCCGGAATGGCGCTGATGACCGGCTTGCCATCCACAGGCTCCAGCTCAAGCGACGTGACATTCGCACATTCCGGCACGGCGCGGACAATGCGGAACGGACGCCAGCCGGTCCAGCCGCCTTCGGCATGGGCGCTGCTGTCATAAAGCTGGTGCTCGCGGCCGATCAGGATATCCGCCAGCGCCCAGTAGGCTTTGCCCCAGGCGTCGAGGATTTCCGGCGTTGCCGCATCCCCCAGAACGGCCGAAATCGCGCCGAGCAGGGCCGTGGCGACATGCGGATAATGCTCCGGCTGGATTTCAAGGCTGGCATGTTTCTGCGCGATCCGTTCGACCGCACCGCCCATCACACCCAGATTGTCGATGTTCTTTGCATAAGCCAGCACAGCCATGGCCAGCGCACGGGGCTGCGTGCCGGTGGACTGGTGCGTCGGGTCGAACATTTCCTCAATCGCGGGATCGGCCAGCAGGCGGTGGTACATTTCGGACGTGATCGTCACGCCATGGGCTTCGAGCGCCGGGATGGTCGCCTTGATGATGGCGATGGTCTCGGGCGTGAGGCTGCGGTCGGCGGAAGTGGACATGAGCGGTCCCCTTAAAGGTGCATTTGAAATACATCTTTAAAAACGTGACCTGCGCCTGTCAATCTGGCAGAGGAGTCGTCATGCGCCTGACACTGCATACCGATTACGCCCTGCGCGTGCTGATCCATCTTGGGGTCCACACCTCACGCCGCGTCTCCATCCGCGAGATCGCGCAGGCCTATCGCATTTCCGAAAACCATCTGGTGAAGGTCGTGCACCGTCTGGGGCAGGGCGGTTTCGTCACCACCGTCCGCGGACGCGGTGGCGGCCTGGAACTCGCGCGCCCGGCTGAGGAGATCAATGTGGGCGCGGTCGTCCGCTTCACCGAAGACGACATGACGCTGGTGGACTGCGAAGGCCGAAACAGCACGGACGGCCGACCCTGCGTTCTGTCCCCGGCCTGCGTGTTGCGCGGCGTGCTGGGCGATGCGTTGGGCGCGTTTCTGGCGGTGCTGGACCGCTATACGCTCGCCGATCTGCTGACAGGTCGTGAGGCCGCCCTTCTGGGGCTGAGTGTTCCGGAAAACTGACATTTCCGGAATGTGAATGGACCCTTCTGCGCGCCCGTGCGTCATTTCGGATGAACGCAAAAACAGGCACAGATCCGAGGAGCCTTTCATGAGCAAGCAGAATTTCCGCAGTATCCTGACCGGATCGTTCTCGACGCCCTGCGATGACAACCCCACCGTCGCCATGATCGAGGCCGCCTACCGGCATCACGACATTGACGCGCGTTACATCAACTGTGACGTCAAGGCGGAGAACCTGAAAGACGCGGTTGCTGGTGCGCGGGCCATGGAATGGGTCGGGTTCAACTGCTCCCTGCCGCACAAGGTCGCGGTGATCGAACATCTGGACGAACTGGCAGAGTCTGCGCGGATTATCGGCGCGGTGAACTGTGTTTCCATCCGCAAAGGGCGCCTGATCGGCGATAACACCGACGGAAAGGGTTTTCTGGCGTCCCTGAAACAGGTCGCGGACCCGTCCGGAAAGAAGGTCCTGCTTTTGGGCGCGGGTGGGGCTGCGCGTGCCATCGCCGTGGAACTGGGGCTCGCTTCTGCTGCTCACATCACGGTCATGAACCGCGATCCGAAGAAGGCGGAAACCATTGCCGCATTGGTGCGGGACAACACGTCGGCCAAGGCGGACGTTCAGGCATGGGATGGTGAAGCCGGCGTGCCGGACGATGTGGACATCCTGATCAACGCCACGTCCATCGGTCTGGGCGATGCCGATGCCATGCCGCCGCTCAAGATCGAGACCCTGCGCAAGGGGCTGATCGTCGCCGATGTCATTCCCAACCCGCCCAGAACCCGTCTGCTGCGGGAAGCAGAGAACAGGGGCTGCACCGTGCTGGACGGGCTGGGCATGCTGGTCAATCAGGGCGTCATCGGCGTGGAGCACTGGCTGGGCAAGACGCTGGATGCCGGGGTGATGGAAAAGACCCTGAAAGATATTTTCGGCGCGGCCTGACATGAAAAAACCCGGTGTCTCCGAAGAGAGCACCGGGCTTTTTGCAGAGCTGAAAGATCAGCGGCCTTCGAAGAAGTCGCGGACCTTGGCGAAGAAGCCGCTGTTTTCGGGGCTGCCCTTGGCGTGGTCGTCCCCGGCTTCCTTCTCGAACTCTTCGAGAAGTTCGCGCTGGCGCTTCGTTAGATGGCTCGGCGTTTCGACCGAGACCTGGATGTACATGTCCCCACGGGCCGAGGAGCGCAGGACCGAGAAGCCTTTGCCGCGCAAACGGAATGTCTCGCCCGTCTGCGTCCCCGCAGGAATACGGACCTTGCTGCGGCCACCATCCACAACCGGAACCTCGACTTCCGTGCCAAGAGCCGCCTGCGTCATGCGTAGCGGAACACGGCAGTAGATGTTCGATCCGTCGCGCTGGAAGATGTCATGCGACAGGACGGAGATGTGAACGTACAGGTCGCCCGGCTGCACGCCTTCACCACCGGCCTCGCCCTTACCAGCCATGCGGATGCGGGTGCCATCCTCGACGCCTGCCGGGATGTCGATGCTGATGGTTTCCGTCTTCGCTTCCGTGCCCGTGCCGTGACAGACCTTGCACGGATTGGCGACGGTACGACCCGAACCATGACAGGTCGGGCAGGGGCGCTCGACGAGGAAGAAGCCCTGCTGCGCACGAACCTTGCCCGCACCGTGACACGTCGGGCAGGTGCTGCTGCCAGCCTTCGGATCGGCCGAGCCCGACCCATGACACGCTTCACACGTCACGCGCGTCCGGACTTCGACGTCCTTCGTCACGCCCGTGAAGGCTTCCATCAGCGTGATCTCGACCTGAACCTGGACATCCGCCCCGGTCCGGCGTCCCCCACCGCGCCGGCCACCCATCATGTCGCCGAACATCTGGTCGAAGATGTCACCCAGACCGCCCGCACCGGCAAAGCCACCACCGAAGCCGCCGCCCATTCCGCCCATGCCGCCTTCAAAGGCGTCATGGCCGTAACGGTCATAGGCTGCACGCTTCTGTTCGTCCTTCAGGACGTCATAGGCTTCATTGATTTCCTTGAACTTCTGCTCGGCGGCGTCATCACCCGGATTACGGTCAGGATGGTACCGCATGGCCTGTTTGCGGAAGGCTTTCTTCAGCTCGTCGGGCGAGGCCGTGCGGGAGACTTCAAGGGATTCGTAATAGTCGATTCTGGTGGCCATGTTCGGTCCTTGGGGCGGTCCTGAAGGCGGTCCCTGTGGAGGGCCGGAAAACAAGAATGGCGCCCACCCCCTTGCGGGAACGGGCGCCCTCGGAAAACAGGGTCAGACGGAGCATTCAGCTCCGTCTGCGGAAGTCACCCGATCAGTGCTTCTTGCTGTCGTCTTCGAGGTCTTCGAAGTCGGCATCAACGACGTTTTCGTCTTTCTTCTCGCCTTCCGGCGCAGCGCCACCTTCAGCGCCCTGACCAGCCTGGTACACAGCCTGACCAACCTTCATGGCAGCCTGCGTCAGCTTCTCGCTGGCAGCCTTCAGGGCGTCGAGGTTTTCGCCCCCCAGAGCTTCGCGGGCCTCGGCGATCGCAGCTTCAGCTTCGGACTTGTCAGCCGCCGGAACCTTGTCGCCACCTTCGGTGATGGACTTCTCGGTCTGGTGGATGAGGCTTTCCGTGCTGTTGCGCAGCTCGACCAGTTCGCGCTTGGCCTTGTCGGCAGAAGCATTGGCTTCGGCGTCCTTGACCATGCGGTCGATGTCGGCATCAGACAGACCACCAGACGCCTGGATCTTGATCTGCTGTTCCTTGTTCGTGGCCTTGTCCTTGGCGGACACGTTCACGATACCGTTGGCGTCGATGTCGAAGGTGACTTCGATCTGCGGCACGCCACGCGGCGCCGGAGCAATGCCCTGCAGGTCGAAGTTGCCCAGCAGCTTGTTGTCAGCCGCCATCTCACGCTCGCCCTGATAGACCTTGATGGTTACGGCGTTCTGGTTGTCTTCAGCCGTGGAGAAGGTCTGGCTCTTCTTGGTCGGGATCGTCGTGTTGCGGTCGATCAGACGGGTGAACACGCCACCCAGCGTCTCGATACCCAGCGACAGCGGCGTCACGTCGAGGAGCAGGACGTCCTTGACGTCACCCTTCAGGACAGCGCCCTGAACGGCGGCACCGATGGCGACCACTTCGTCAGGATTGACGTTGCGTGCCGGATCCTTGCCGAAGAATTCCTTAACCGTCTCGATGACCTTCGGCATACGGGTCATGCCGCCGACCAGGATGACTTCGTCGATCTCGTTGGCGGAGACGGACGCGTCTTTGATGGCTGCACGGCACGGGCCGAGCGTACGCTGGATCAGGTCATCGACCAGGCTCTCCAGCTTGGCGCGGGACAGCTTGACGACGAGGTGCTTCGGACCGGAAGCGTCAGCCGTGATGAACGGCAGGTTGATCTCGGTCTCCTTGGAGGAGGATAGCTCGATCTTGGCCTTCTCGGCGGCTTCCTTCAGACGCTGCAGGGCGAGCTTGTCACCACGCAGGTCGATGCCCTGGTCCTTCTTGAACTCGTCGGCCAGGAACCCGATGATGCGGTTGTCGAAGTCTTCACCACCCAGGAACGTATCACCGTTCGTGGACTTCACTTCAATCACGCCGTCGGAGATCTCGAGGATGGAGACGTCGAACGTACCACCACCAAGGTCATACACGGCCACCGTGCCGGAATCGCGCTTGCCAAGGCCATAGGCGAGGGCTGCTGCGGTCGGCTCGTTGATGATGCGCAGGACTTCGAGGCCGGCGATCTTGCCGGCGTCACGGGTGGCCTGACGCTGGGCGTCGTTGAAGTAGGCCGGGACCGTGATGACAGCCTGGGAGACGGTCTCGCCAAGATAGCTCTCGGCGGTTTCCTTCATCTTGCCCAGAACATAGGCTGCGATCTGCGACGGAGCATACTTCTCGCCACGTGCCTCGACCCATGCGTCGCCGTTGTCGCCACGGACGATGGCGTACGGCACCATCTCCTTGTCCTTCTGGACGGTCGGATCGTCGTAACGACGGCCGATCAGGCGCTTGACGGCATAAAGGGTGTTGGCCGGGTTGGTGACGGCCTGACGCTTCGCGGCCTGTCCGACGAGACGCTCACCGTTGTCGGTGAAGGCGACCATGGACGGCGTCGTGCGGGCGCCTTCGCTGTTTTCGATGACCTTGGTTTCGTCACCCTCGCGTACTGCGACGCAGGAGTTGGTGGTACCAAGGTCAATGCCAATGACTTTGCTCATGTAATATCAGTCCTCTCAGCGGTCCGTCCCGGCCCTGTGAGGCACCGGATCGGACCCTATTGACGTATCCAGACCCTCACGGGCCTGTGTTCCGACTACTGATCTAGGCAACGCCGCAAGGTGTTTCAAGCACTTGGACGACACATTTCGTCGAGAATGTTCGCTTCACGGGGCCTGAAGGGGAAGATGGCTGTTTCCGATATGGACATCGCCCTCTAGTAAGGTTGGGCCTTCCGCTTTGCCTGCCAATGGGACAGTCTTCAGACAGCCATGCCGAATCATCCTTACTTTCGTGCCACGCTGATGGCTGCCCTGGCCATTTTCTCCGCAACCGGCCTCTCCGCCTGTGGTCCGATGGGGCCCGGAAAACTGCGGAACGACCAGCTCGAATACTCCCGTGCGCTGGGGGATACCCAGAAGCACGAGATGCTGCTGAACATCGTCCGGCTGCGTTACGCCGATCCGCCGACATTCCTGGATACGACGCAGGTGATTGCGGGCTACAGCGTTTCCAAGAGCATCAGCGGCGGCTTTTACGCCTATCCGGCGACGGCGGTCGGGAACTACCTGTTCGGCACGGGAACCATGTCCCTGGGGGAGAACCCGACTTTCACCTACCAGCCGGTGACGGGGCAGCAATATGCCGAGAACGTGGTCCGGCCGATCTCGCCGACGGTCATCATGCCGCTCAGCCTTGGTGGCCTGCCGATCGATACGCTGCTGCGTCTGACCGCACAGTCCATCGACGGCCTGTCCAATGTCCGTGGGCTTGGTGCGGGCCCATTCGGTGGCGGGTCGGTGCGGTTCTATCTGCTCCTGCATGACCTGCGACAGCTCCAGATCCAGGGGGCCATGACCATCCGGATCACGAGCGAGAATCCTACCCCGCCGGATAGCAAGAAAAACGGCGGCAAGTCCGACAGTAATGGCAACGGGGGAAGCAGCACGGGCGCCGAGCGCTCCTATCTGGTCCTGACCTCGACTTCGGACAGCAACCTTCTGGCGATTCAGGCAGAGGTGCGCCGGCTCCTGCATCTCGACCCGGGAGCCGAGGAAGCCGAAATCGTCTATGGCCCGTATCCCAAGCATCCCGGCAAGCAGATCGCGATCCTGACGCGCTCCATGCTCGCGATGCTGACGCAACTCGCCTACGAGGTCGAGGTGCCGGAAGACGACATCAAGAGCGGCCGTACGCCCCCCACGATCGGACAGGTCGGGATCGAGAACCGCCCGGAAGTTGTGATCCATTCGAGCCGGGAAGAGCCGGACACCCGCTATGCCGCGGTCAGTTATAACAACACCTGGTTCTGGATCAGTGATCGCGATTTCCAGAGCAAACTGGCGTTTACGATGGTGCAGGTTCTCGCCGCCCTTGCCGCAACGAACCATACGGCAGGGGCGGTCGTAACAATCCCGGCCGGGTAATAAAGGTAACGCGTATTTGAATTTATTGAAATGAAACCGTGTTATCACACGTTTTTGTTAGAATTATATTCAACAATATTGAAAAAGAACCGTAGCTTTCCGGAAAATCTGGACTTACCGTCCGGACTTTCAGTTCTGGAGGCTTTCACCAATGCCGAATACTTATGGCAGCAGAACCCTGACCGAGTGGCTCACACTGGTCCTAGGGGTTGTCATCATTCTGGTGGGGCTGTTCTTCGTGATCGCCGGGGCCGACCTCGCGATGCTGGGCGGCTCTGTCTATTACGTCATCTGTGGCATCCCGCTGGTTGCTGGCGGTGTTTTCATGCTTATGGGGCGGACGCTGGGCGCATTCCTGTATCTGGGGGCGCTGGCCTACACGTGGATCTGGTCCCTGTGGGAAGTGGGTTTCAGCCCGGTTGACCTTCTGCCGCGCGATTTCGGCCCGACGCTGCTGGGCATCCTTGTCGCCCTCACCATCCCGGTTCTTCGCCGGATGGAAACCCGCCGCACCCTGAGGGAAACCGTCTGATGCGCAGATCCCATCTTCTCGCCACCGTTGCCTGTGCCACGCTGGCCTGCGCTCCGCTGGCTGCCAATGCCCAGTTCGCTCCCGCAGGCAGTGGCGGTGCGCCAACCTCCACCGTGCCGGGTCCCGGCAATGGTAGCAGCAATTCCTTCGAGCCGACCGAGAACACGCCGGCTGCGAAGAGCCGCTTTTCCGGCCCGTCCCCCTATGCGCCCCAGGCGCCGGGTGTGAACGCGGCTAACCTGCCGGATATCGGGTCCATGGATCCGAACGATGTTCCGCAGATGGCCCCGCAGCAGAGTGCCAGCCCCGCCTCCGGAGACTGGGCCGCCTACGGCCATGACGACAGCCAGATGCGCTATTCGCCCCTGTCAGAGATCACGCCGCAGAACGCCGATCAGCTCAAGGTCGCTTTCGTCTATCACACCGGCAGCTATCCGCGTCCGGGCCAGACGAACAAATGGGCTGCCGAAACCACCCCGATCAAGGTAGGTGACGGCCTCTACATGTGCTCCGCACAGAACGACATCATGAAGCTCGACCCGGCGACGGGTAAGGAGATCTGGCGTCACAACATCAACGAGAAATACGAAGCCATCCCCTACACCGCAGCGTGCAAGGGCGTGACGTATTTCACGTCGTCGCAGGTGCCTGAGGGCCAGCCCTGCCATAACCGTATCCTTGAAGGCACGCTCGACATGCGCCTGATCGCGGTCGATGCCGCGACCGGCAATCTGTGCGAGGGCTTCGGCAATGGCGGCCAGGTCAACCTGATGCAGGGTCTTGGCGAATCCGTTCCGGGCTTCGTCTCCATGACGACGCCGCCGCCGATCGTGAACGGTGTAGTCGTGGTCAACCACGAGGTTCTCGACGGTCAGCGGCGCTGGGCCCCGTCGGGTGTGATCCGTGGCTATGATGCCGAGAGCGGCAAGTTCCTGTGGGCCTGGGACGTGAACCGCCCCGATGACCACAGCCAGCCGACCGGCAACAACCATTACAGCCGCGGTACGCCGAACTCCTGGGCTGCGATGACCGGCGACAATGCGCTGGGTCTCGTCTACGTCCCGACCGGAAACTCGGCTTCCGACTACTACAGTGCCCTGCGCAGCGATGCCGAAAACAAGGTCTCGTCCGCAGTTGTCGCGCTCGACGTAAAGACGGGTTCCCCTCGCTGGGTCTTCCAGACGGCGCACAAGGACGTCTGGGACTATGATATCGGCTCGCAGGCCACGCTCATGGACATGCCCGGCCAGGATGGCCAGCCTGTCCCCGCACTCATCATGCCGACCAAGCGCGGCCAGACCTTCGTGCTCGACCGTCGTGACGGCAAGCCGATCCTGCCGGTCGAAGAGCGTCCCGCTCCGTCGCCGGGTGTGATCCCGGGCGATCCGCGTTCGCCGACGCAGCCCTGGTCCACGGGAATGCCGGCCCTGCGCGTGCCGGACCTGAAAGAGACGGATATGTGGGGCATGTCCCCCATCGATCAGCTCTTCTGCCGTATAAAGTTCCGTCGTGCGAACTATACGGGTGAGTTCACGCCGCCGAGCGTCGACAAGCCCTGGATCGAATATCCGGGCTATAACGGCGGCAGCGACTGGGGCTCCGTGTCCTATGACCCGCAGAGCGGCATCCTGATTGCGAACTGGAACATCACCCCGATGTACGACCAGCTCGTGACCCGCAAGAAGGCCGACGAACTTGGCCTGATGCCGATCGATGACCCGAACTACAAGCCGGGTGGCGGTGGCGCCGAAGGTAACGGCGCCATGGACGGCACGCCTTACGGTATCGTCGTGACCCCGTTCTGGGATCAGTACACGGGCATGATGTGCAACCGTCCGCCCTATGGCATGATCACGGCCATCGACATGAAGCATGGCCAGAAGGTGCTGTGGCAGCATCCGCTGGGAACGGCTCGTGCCAACGGTCCGTGGGGCCTGCCGACCGGGCTTCCCTGGGAAATCGGTACGCCGAATAATGGTGGCTCGGTTGTGACGGCCGGTGGCGTGGTGTTCATCGCGGCAGCTACGGATAATCAGATCCGTGCCATCGACGAGCACACGGGCAAGGTGGTCTGGAGCGCGGTCCTGCCGGGCGGCGGTCAGGCCAACCCGATGACCTACGAGGCCAATGGTCATCAGTACGTCGCCATCATGGCGGGTGGTCATCACTTCATGATGACGCCGGTCAGCGATCAGCTGGTCGTCTACGCCCTGCCCGATCACAAGGGCTGAGAACGCGGGGGCTGAGGCCTCCGGATGACGGAAGGGGTGGTTTTCGTGCCGGAAATGGCACGGAGACCACCCCTTTGTCGTTTCCGGGGCCGTTTTTTCCATTTTTCGGGTGGGAAGCGCCTCCAGACCCGGCTACAGGCTGTTTTCGTTCACAAAACTCTTCCCGGAACAGGCCACCTCCGACCATCATGACCGATCGCTCTCCCGTCATCCTTCAGGTTCTTCCGGCGCTGGGCACCGGCGGGCTGGAGCGCGGGGCTGTCGAGATTGCCGCGGCAATCACCCAAGGGGGCGGTACGGCGCTGGTCGCCTCCCGCCCCGGCCGGCTGTTGGTGCAGCTCCGTCATGCCGGTGCGCGGCATATCGAGCTTGATCTGAAGAAGAAATCCCCTGTCGCCGTGCTGCGCCGGGCGCGGGATCTTCAGGCCATCATCCGCAGGGAAGGCGTGGATCTGGTCCATGCCCGCTCGCGGATTCCGGCCTGGGCCGCGTGGATCGCCTGCCGCCGGGAAAACATCCCGCTCGTGACGACATGGCATGGCGTGCATGAGGCGAAATGGCGGGGCAAGAAGCTCTATAATTCCGTGCTGGCGCGCGGCACCCGGGTCATTGCGATTTCGGAGTTCATCGCCCGGCGCCTGCGCAGCGAATACGCCGTGCCGGAGAGCCGTCTGCGCGTCATTCCGCGCGGGGCCGATCTGCGGGAGTTCACGCCCGGCACGATCTCCGGCGAACGCGTGCAGAAACTGGCCGAGGCCTGGCGCGTGCCTGTCGAGGCAAGGATCATCCTCATGCCGGCGCGGCTGACGGCATGGAAAGGGCAGGGCGTTCTGATCGAGGCGCTGGGTCTACTGCGCTCGCAGAAGGGGACAGGCTGGATCTGCGTTCTGGCGGGCCCGGAGAACGACCGGAAATTTTCCCGAAAGTTGCAACAGCGCGTGCGGGAACTCGGCCTTGAGGAGCATGTCCGCTTCGCCGGAACCTGCACGGATATGCCGGTCGCCTGCGAACTGGCGAGCGTTGTCGTGGCCCCCTCGCTCCGGCCGGAGCCGTTTGGACGCACACTGGTGGAAGCGCAGATGATGGGTCGCCCCGTGATCGGCACGGCACAGGGGGCCATGATGGAGACGATCCTGCCCGGCGAGACGGGTCTGGTTGTGCCTCCCGATGATCCGCAAGCCCTGGCGGACGCGCTGAAAAGCGTTCTGGAAACGGATGATGACGCACTGGACTGGCTGGCGGAAAAGGCCCGGGCCCATGCCGTCGCCAACTATACGACAACGCTGATGCAGGCCCGCACGCTGGGTGTGTATGACGAACTTCTGGGCACCCGTCTGCGGGAGACATTCGAGGAATACAGCCATGACCAGTAAGGACGCAAAACCGACAGAGCAGATCGTCCGTGACCGCGCGGCGGCGGCAAAGGAAGAGCGGGAAAGCCGTGAGGCCAAGGCGCTCCGGGCCAATCTGATGCGCCGCAAACAGCAGCAGCGTGCGCGGCCGCAGGACGACGCTGGCTCATCCTCTACCGATGATCGCTAGAGAGTCTGTGAAGCGCAGCTTTCCCCTCCCTTCGCCGCAGGAACTGGCGCTGACGGGCGTGACGGTGCTGTGGGGCGGGACGTTTCTCGTGCTGCACATCGCCATGCAGCACTGCGGGCCAGGCTTTTTCGTTTTTGTCCGTTTCATGATGGCGGCGGTGTTCGTCGGGCTGCTGGCCGGGCGGAAACTGCTGGATTTCAACTGGCGGGAAGTCCGGGCCGGGGCGCTGATCGGAGTCGCCCTGGCGACCGGCTATGTGTTGCAGAGCGCGGGCCTGCGGGACATCACCAGCAGCCGTTCCGCCTTCATCACGGCGCTTTATGTGCCGCTGGTGCCGATCTTCCAGTGGGCCTTCCTGCGCAAGCCGCCACATCTGATGAGCTGGCTCGGGATTGCGCTGGCGTTTGCCGGTCTGGTCTGTCTGGCGGGACCAGCGGCGCTGTCGCTGTCCTTCGGGCGCGGGGACCTGCTGACGCTGTTTGCGGCCATCGCCATCGCGGTCGAGATCGTGCTGATCAGCCTCTATGCCCGGGGTGTGGACAGTCTGCGCGTGACGGTCATGCAGCTTCTGGCCGGGAGTCTTTTCGCCGGGCTGATGGTCCCGGTTTCGGGGGAGGCGCTCCCGGCGTTCTCATGGGTCTGGTTCGGCTGTGCGCTGGCGCTCGGTGGCCTGAGCGCTCTGGTGCAGGTCGTGATGAACTGGGCGCAGAAATCCGTCGCGCCGACCAAGGCCGCGGTGATCTATGCCGGAGAGCCGGTCTGGGGTGGTCTTGTCGGCTGGCTGGCGGGCGACAGCCTGCCCCCGGCGACCCTGCTGGGAGCTATGCTGATCGTGGGCGGCGTGCTGACCAGTGAACTGCGCCCACAGTGGCTGGAGCGGCTACTGGGACGTGTGCCACAGACCCTCACGAAAAATGACTGACCCGACACATTGCGTGATCGCCCATCGCTCGCTAGAGCAGGTGGGTTAGACGTACAGGGCGATTTTTACCGTCCTCGTTCAGGAGTGCCTTCATGCCCATCATGCCCGACACATGGATCCGCCAGATGGCCCGGGAAAAAGGCATGATCGAGCCGTTCGTGGAAGCCCAGAAGCGCGAAGGCGTCATTTCCTATGGCCTGTCGTCTTATGGCTATGACGCGCGCGTGGCGGAAGAATTCAAGATCTTCACCGACGTGGACAGCGCCATCGTCGATCCGAAGAACTTCGCGTCCAACAGCTTCGTGACCCGTACCGGCGACATTACCATCCCGCCCAACAGCTTCGCGCTGGCGCATACGGTCGAATATTTCCGCATCCCGCGTGATACGCTGGTGGTGTGTCTCGGCAAGTCCACTTATGCGCGCTGTGGCATCATCGTGAATGTCACGCCGCTTGAGCCGGAATGGGAAGGCCAGGTCACGATCGAAATCAGCAACACCACGCCGCTGCCCGCGCGAATCTATGCGAACGAGGGCATCTGCCAGTTCCTGTTTTTCCAGGGTGCCAGCCCCTGTGAGGTCAGCTACGCCGACCGTGCTGGAAAATACATGCGCCAGTCCGGCGTCACCACGCCCCGCCTGTAAGGCTCCCCTCTCAAGGATCGCACCATGGACCGTTTCATCATTCGCGGTGGCCGCCGCCTGACAGGCGAAATCGAGATCGGCGGGGCCAAGAACTCCGGCCTCAAGCTCATGGTTGCGGGCCTGCTGACGTCCGAGCGGCTGGTGCTGTCCAACGTGCCGGCCATCGCTGACATCAAGACGATGCGCGACCTGCTGGTAGGGCTGGGCATCACGGTTGAGGACGCCGGGCCACGCACGCTGTCCATTGGTGGCGAGATCGGTTCCGTCGAGGCACCGTATGACATCGTCTCCAAGATGCGCGCTTCCATTCTGGTGCTCGGACCGCTTCTGGCCCGCGCGCGTGAGGCGAAGGTCTCTCTGCCGGGCGGCTGCGCCATCGGAACGCGCCCGGTGGACATGCATCTCAAGGGGCTTGAGACGCTGGGCGCCGATATCCGTCTCGAAAACGGCTATATCAATGCGACCGCTCCGGACGGGCTGAAGGGCGACCGGATCATCCTGCCGTTTGCCAGCGTGGGCGCGACTGAGAACCTGCTGATGGCCGCAACGCTGGCCAAGGGGCGCACCCATATCGTTAACGCCGCACGCGAGCCGGAAATCAGCGATCTGGTGCACTGCCTCAACGCCATGGGCGCGCAGATCACGGGCGAAGGCTCGGGCACGCTGATCATTGACGGTGTGGAGAAGCTGCATGGCGCGCATTACGCCGTCATGCCGGATCGTATCGAGTGCGGCACCTATGCCTGCGCTGCGGGTATTACGGGTGGTGACCTGCTGCTCGTGGGCGGACGGGCCGATGATCTGGGTGCCGTGATCCGCACGCTTGAGGAAACGGGCGTCGAGGTTCTGGAAGAGGCGCGGGGCATCCGGGTCCGTCGCAGCGGCACGCTTCAGGGCGTGGACATCATGACCGAGCCGTATCCCGGCTTCCCGACCGACATGCAGGCGCAGTTCATGGCGATGCTGTCGGTGGCCGAAGGTGCGTCCATGATCACCGAGACGATCTTCGAAAACCGTTTCATGCATGTGCCGGAGCTCAACCGCATGGGCGCGCGCGTCAACGTGCATGGCCGCTCCGCCATCATCCGTGGCGTGCCGAAACTGTCGGGTGCTCCGGTCATGGCGACCGATCTGCGGGCGTCGTTCTCGCTGATCCTGGCAGGGCTGGCGGCGGAAGGCGAAACGCAGCTCAGCCGCATCTATCATCTGGACCGCGGCTATGAAGGCGTGGACCGCAAGCTCGCCGCCTGCGGTGCCGACATCGCCCGCGTTTCAGACTGATTGCTCTGTATAATTTCTAAAAGTTTTTGGGTTCCGCCTTTTTTCAAAAAGGCGGAGAGCTTCGAAGCTTTTTGAAAAAAGCTTCACCAAAAACTTTTATACGTTTGCGACCAGATCTTTCAGGACGGCAGCCGTGCCGCGTGTTTTCAGGTCTTCGCGGGTCTGGATGAAGCGCGTGAGGAACTCGGCGGAGTTCTCAAGGCCCCAGCCGGCAAACACGCTCATCTCCAGCGCTTTGGCTGGATTGGCGTCCAGAGCCAGAGCACGGTCTTCTGCGCTGAGGCGGGGTTCCGTGACGGCGAATGTGGCTTCCACGTCATCGCGGCCGGTCAGATAGGCACAGTAACAGGCGAGGACGAAAGCAATCCGGCGCGGGTCCTGGGCCTTTTTCAGAACGTCCTCGGCCGTGGCGCGCAGGAAGACCGGCAGCTTGGATGTGCTGTCGGATGTGATGCGCAGAAGCTGGTCACTGACGGCATGGTTGCGGAACCGCTGCAGAAGCTGGGCGGCATAGCCCGGCAGGCTGATGCCCGGAGGGGCGGTGAGCTGCGGTTCAACGTCATGACGCAGGAACTGCTCCAGCAGAGCGGCCAGATGTTCGTCGCCCATGGCCTCATCGACCAGCCGGTATCCCATCAGAACGCCCGGCAGGGCCAGCGTGGAATGGGACGCGTTCAGCATCCGCAGCTTGACCTGCTCGTAAGGCTCGACATCGTCCGTGAACAGCACGCCGACCTGCTCCCAGGCTGGACGTCCGGCCGGGAAGTGGTCTTCCACAACCCACTGGATGAAGTCCTCGCAGAACACGGGAACGCGGTCCTCGATCCCGCTCTGCGCATCCAGACGCGCCACGTCGGCCGGGTGAACGGCCGGGGTGATGCGATCGACCATGCAGGACGGGAAGGCGACATTGGCCTCGATCCATTCCGCCAGTTCCGCGTCGCGCAGGCGTGCGAAGGACAGTACGGCATTGCGCGCGACATCGCCGTTTGCGGGAACGTTGTCGCAGGACAGGATGGTGAACGGCGCAACACCGGCATCCCGGCGCTGGCGCAGGGCTTCGGTCATCAGGCCGAACGCCGTGTGCGGGACCGGACGGTGCAGGTCTTCGGCAATGGCGGGATGTTCGGTCATGAACCGTCCGGCCTCATCCATGTAGTAGCCGCCTTCGGTCACCGTCATGCTGACGATGCGGATGGCCGGGTCCGTCAGACGCTTCAGCGCGGCCTCGCGGTCGGCCGGGGCATGGATGTATTCGACCAGCGACTTCACCACCCGGACCGTATCAGGCCGGTTCGGCGGGCATTCGCGCAGGGTGTAGAGCCCGTTCTGCGCGTGCAGGGCCTCGGCTTTCGCCACTTCCGCAGGATGGTCCATCAGACCCATCCCGACAATGCCCCAGCCCGACTGGCCCGCCAGCGCAAGCGCGCGGTCCGTATAGACGGCCTGATGGGCACGATGGAAATTGCCGACGCTCAGATGGACAATGCCAGGCGTCACCGCATCCCGGTCATAGGACGACGTCAGGATGGAGTCCGGGAGGTGGGACAGGGTCTGGGAAGTCAGGATCATGGACAGGATCTTTCAGACGAAAGGACCGGCTTCTTTTAGAAGCCTCCACCTTCGAGGAAACCGTTTTTGTATTTTGTGAATTATTTCTAATAATTCTCCCGAATACGCGAGCATTAGCGGAAATGGTTATTTCCCATAAATATGGCGACCTTTTCCGTTTTTTCCCGTCTGTCCTATGATCGGCGGCCCCATTCTTCGTTTTTTGCAGGACAGTTTCTCATGAGTGCTCCCATCCATCGTCTGAGCGTGGACGAACTCGTCCCCATGGTGCGGTCCGTCCTGTCGACCGAGACGGACATGATTGCCAACATGGCCAATATCGCGGCCCTGCTGTTTGAGGCCCTGCCGCAGATCAACTGGGCCGGGTTCTATCTGTGGAAAGAGGCGGATCGCCAGCTCGTGCTAGGGCCGTTTCAGGGCCGTCTGGCCTGCACGCGGATTCCGCTCGGTCGCGGCGTCTGCGGGACGGTCGCGCAGAACCGGGAAACGCTGGTCGTGCCGGACGTGCATGCGTTTCCGGGACATATCGCCTGCGATGCGGCTTCGGAATCGGAAATCGTGCTGCCGGTCGTGGCCAAGGGCGCGCTCGTGGGCGTGCTGGACATCGACAGCCCCGTAAAGGACCGGTTCTCCGACGCCGATCGCACACGACTGGAAGAGGTGGTCAGTCTGCTCGTGGCAACACTGGAAGGTTGAGCGGGGACTGGCCCCGCTCAGCCGGGGTCAGGCCGGGACGCTGACGGACAGGTGATTCATCAGGGCCGGCACGTCCTCGACGACTGTGAACAGCTTGCGGGCCGACGGGTCCGCAAAGCCCTGATCGACCGCATCATTGAGCGTGTTGACCAGCGATGTGGCCCAGCCGCCGATATTGACGATGTAGATCGGCTCCTGATGCAGGCCGAGCTGCTTCCAGGTCATGATTTCCATGAGTTCGTCGAACGTGCCGAGGCCACCGGGAATGATCGCGTAGGCGTCGGACAGCTCGAACATACGGGCCTTGCGGGTGTGCATGTCCGGCGTGACTTCAAGCTGCGTCACACCCTTGTGCATGACTTCGCGGGCATGGAGGAATTCGGGAATGACGCCGATTACCCTGCCGCCTGCCTGAAGGGCCGCATCCGCCACTGTACCCATCAGCCCCACATGGCCGCCGCCATAGACCAGTGTGATTCCGTGTCGCGCCAGGGCCGTTCCGATCTCTTTTGCACCTTCGGCATAGACGGGGGAGTTGCCGAAGCGGGAGCCACAGAAGACGGCGCAGGAACGAATGGTCATGTCGGGTCCGTGTAAGTTGAAGCGAGGATCTGTCACGCGGTCCGGCGGCCCAGGGAACGGCTGATCAGCACACCCACCAGACAGCAGATGGCGGTGGTGGCGAACATCGTCCTGTAACCGGCGAACTCGATGACCTGTCCAAGAAACAGCCCCGAGCACGCAATGGCAAGGTCAATGAAGATGGAATAGGCCCCAAGAGCCGCCCCGCGGTTCTCCGGACCCGCGCTGTTAACGGCCAGAACGCCGAGTGCCGGGAAGAGCAGGGAAAAGCCCGCGCCCGTGAGTGCAGCGCCCACAAGGGCGGCGGATGGTGTCTGGAACACGCTGAGTGTGGCGAGTCCGAGCGCTTCCACCAGCAGCGAGACGATCGCCACGAACACACCGCCTCGCTTTGCGATCTGCGAGGCGAAGAAAAACCGGATGACGACGAAAGTGAAGCCGAAAACTGCCAGCGCCGTCGCCGCGCCTTGCCAGTGCAGCACCGAATAATACAGCGCCAGGAACGACGAGATCGCCCCGAATCCAATGGACCCCGCTGCCAGGGCCGAACCATGCGGGAGCACGAGTCTGAGCGCCCGGGCAAAAGGAATGGGCAGGCTGGTCGAGGGAAGGGGTTTGACGGCAGGGTAGAAGCCGATCAGCGCCAGGCCTAACAGCGGCAAAGCCACTGAGAGTATGCCCACCGAAACCAGCCCGCCATAGGGTGCCGCCAGCATGGACAGCTTGGCCCCGACCGGCGCACCCAGCGCAATCCCCCCATAGGAGCAGATGCCGTTCCAGGAAATGGCGATGGCGGTATTTTCCGCACCGGCGCGCCGGATGTTCCAGACGATCACCCCGGTCGCGGCCCAGCTTTCTGCCCATCCCAGCAGCAGGCGGCTGAACAGCAGCACGCCCAGCGACAGCAGCGGCGTGGCCGCGAGAAGCCCCGCCCCCCCAATCAGAAGACCGGAGAGTAGACAGGTCACAAGGCCGCCGATAACGACCGGCTTGGGTCCGATCCGGTCCACCAGCCGTCCGGCGGAGGGGCGGGCCGCGAAGGTCGCAAAATACTGCAGGGAGAACGTAATACCTGCGACGGTTGTGCTGTAGCCCAGTCCCTGATGGACGAAAATCGTCAGGACGGCATTGGGCAGGCCGATCACGATATAGACGAGAAGATTGAACAGGACGACTGCAAGAACGCGTTTCGTCGGTGAGGCCGCCGGCGTATCTTGCGCGGTCATGTATCTGCTCTCCTGAGGCTCGGCTGTAAAAAAGATCCTCCATGGCATAGGCCAGATGAGTGAATCCGTCACGAGGGCGTGTCTTTCCGCCCTTCACAATCCCGAGTGAATCCGCCCCGAAGCAGACACTAGATGGGCTGACGCAGACGGGACGCGACGGACGTGCAGACGGTCTGGCGCAGCGGCGTGGGCATGGACGGCAGGGCATACTGTTCGCGCTGTCCTGTCCGCAGGCTGAGGGCCTGAAGAATGCCCTGTTTTCCCGTGACATAGGCCCTGTCGTTCTGAACAGGAGCGGTGGTACTCCCGGTCTCGTTTTCCGTCAGCATGGCGTTCTGCAGGCAGTAATGCAGCGTTCCCACCAGGTTCTCTGGGGTAGCCGAGGACAGGTCCGGCTCTCCCAGAAACGCCACCGAATTGCGGGCCGGGGAGAAAGGGTGCCCCTGCTGGTTGCGGGAGAGGGTTTTCTCGAAATCCGGCGACAGAGCGGTCCTGGAGGCACAGCCTCCCATCATCAGGAGTGGCGCCAGCAGGACAGTGGCCGGAAAAGTGGGGCGGGGCATGCGTTGGTCCATGCGGTGGAAAAAAGGGCCCGTTCAGAACAGGCTGATCCCCAACGCATCAGACGCCGGAAAGAATGCAATTCTGTCCGGACAGCGCCGGGTGCTCTTAGAAAAGCAGTTCCATCTGGTCGCAGGGCGGGCTCTCCGCCGCATGAAAGCCCGAGAGCGTCAGCCCCAGCAGCCGCACGCCCGGCACGAACGGAAACAGCGGCGCCATGAGGCTCTGGCCCGTCTCCAGCAGGGTCTCTTCGGACGGAACCGGTGCGGAGAGGGTTCGGGCGCGGGTGATCTGGCGGAAGTCGGCGTATTTGACCTTCAGGGTCACCGTCCGCGCCTGAAGCTGGCGGCGCTGGGCGCTCCCCCACAGCTTGGCGGCGATCTGGGTCAGCGCCTGATGCGCGTCGGCTTCGGATGTCAGGTCCCGAAGATAGGTCTGCTCGGTCCCGAGGGATTTGCGCTCCCGGTTCACGACGACAGGGCGCTGGTCGATCCCGCGCGAAATACCGTAATAGAACGTCGCCGCCTTGCCGAAATGCCGGGTCAGCGTCTCGATGTCCCGCTCCCGCAGATCGGCTCCCGTCTCAATGCCGAGAGCACGCATTTTCCGCGCCGTGGCTGGCCCGATACCGTGAAATGCATCGACGGGGAGGGCAGACACGAAGTCCGGTCCCATCGCGGGCGTGATGACGAAAAGTCCGTCCGGCTTGCGGTAATCCGAGGCCAGCTTGGCCAGAAACCGGTTGTAGGATACGCCGGCCGAGGCAGTCAGTCCCGTCTCGGCATGGATATCCGCGCGGATGCGGTCCGCGACCAGAGTGGCCGAACCATAGGCGCCCAGATGGTCCGTCAGATCCAGATAGGCCTCATCCAGCGACAGCGGCTGGATTAGGGGCGTATAGCGCGAGAAGATGTCGTGGATCTGCGCCGAGACGCTGCGATAGACGTCAAACCGCGCAGGCACGAATACAAGCTCCGGGCAGAGGCGTTTGGCCGTGACCGACGGCATGGCCGAGCGGACCCCGAAACGCCGGGCCTCATAGCTTGCGGCGGCCACAACGCCGCGTGCCTCGCCCCGGCCCACCGCGAGCGGGCGGCCGCGCAGGGAGGGGTCGTCCCGCTGTTCGACAGACGCGTAAAATGCGTCCATGTCGATATGCACGATCCGGCGTTGCTCCATGATGCAAGTTTCGCCGATTCGGAAGAACGAAACAAGATCAGGATCCGTCCATGAGCTCCGATAAAAGCCCCGGGAAAAGTCTCGAAGACGCCCGCAAAGATGCCGGTTTCCAGACGCTTTCGACCCGGCTGGCCTATAGCAACCCCTGGACCGCCCTGCGCGAGGACATCATCGTCCATCCCAACGGCAAGCAGGGGCTTTATGGCATTGTCGAGCGTGGCGAGTTTGTCGTGATCCTGCCCCTGCATGCCGACGGCAAGATCACGCTGATCCAGCAGTTCCGCTATCCCGTTGGCGAGCGGCTGTGGGAACTGCCGATGGGGATGTGGGAGACGAAAGAGAACGTCGATCCGGTCGAACTTGCGCTGGGCGAACTCCGGGAGGAAACCGGGCTGCGTGCCGGCGAGATGATCCATGTCGGCAGCATGTATCAGGGGGCGGGCTATTCGAACCAGAAAGGTCATGTCTTCCTGGCCCGCAATCTGACGCGTGGCGAGACGGATCGTGAGGCGACGGAAGAAGACATCACCTGCCACGACATGACGCTTGAAGCGTTCGAGACCCTGATCCGGGACGGCGAACTGAAATGCATGGTCTCGCTGGCCGCTTTTGCGCTGATCCGGGCAAAAGGGCTGATCTGAGGGTTTTCCTCCGACCTAACGGAACCGGAGATGTGTCTGGGACGCTAGCTGTGCTCCAGCACATCATGAAGGTCCCGATGGTCGAAACCGCATCGCCGTCTCCCGATACCAGCCAGATCATCGCACGCGGCCATCCGACCGATAATGAACTCCTGGCCTTTTATCGCTCGGAAATCCGGTTCGAGACGGAAGTCGTGAACGGCCGTCTTCAGGCCCTTCTGGGGTCGCAGGCGTTTCTTGTCATCGCCTATGCGACGGCCATGACCGGTTCGACCAAAAGATGGGGTGACAGCATGGTGCTTCTGCTCCCGCCCCTGTTCTCACTGCTTGGGTTTGTCCTTGCCCTTATGGCACTGCCGGGCATCCGGGCGGCCTATGCCGCAATCGGGAAATGGGAGGGCAAGCAGCGGGTCCTGCATACCCGCAGCCCGGACCTGACCGATTTTACACTGGCCCCCAATGAGGACGAAACCCGTGACATGATGCGCCGTGCCCAGCGTGGCGCACTGTTCGCCCATCAGGCCCCGTTCATCTTCATGATCGCCTGGGCACTCTTCGGGATCATCCCGTTCTATCTGTACCTGAAATAGCGTCAGATCACGGTGTCAAGAAAGACAATCTATGTTCGCAGGGCCTCTTTTTCAGGAAGACCTGAACGTTTTTTCAAGAGAGACATTATTTTTTCAGAAAACTCTGCTGGACTGATGTGTGCGTCCTGAGGAAAATCAAAGTCGGCCGATGAATGATATGTTTTTATAACGAACGGCGTGGATTTATTGCGGCCCGGTGAATTATATCCTGGGATGGAGGGGCGGTGATCGCCAAAGAAAGCAAGTACAGCCTTCTTTCCCAATCCTGAAAGCTTCTGATCAAGCATATCAAGCAGAATATCGCTGTTTCGGACGTGGAAATCATAGATTTCGACTGGATCTTTATAGTCGATGCCATCGACCTGCTTCCAGGGGCCATGGTTTTCCATTGTCACTGCATAGATCATCTGGGTTTTTTGAGACGACTTTTCAATAATATCACAGATTTTCTTTCCGAGCGCGATATCTCCTACATAAGATCCGCAAAGATCGTCTTCAGAAAATGCTTCCGTAGAGATGAGTTGCGTAAATCCCATCTGGGGCATGAGCTGAGCTCTGTTATAAAAACGCAGGTCGTGAGGATGTAAGAAAACTCTTTCTTCGAAAGAAGAAGAGAGACGGTTGGGTAACGCATAAGACATGTTTCTATGGGCTGTCAGGAACGGGTCAAAGTATCGGAACCCGAGACTTTTCTCCTCCTGCCCAAACAGCACGGCATATTCTGTGCGCATTGTGTAAGCGCCAAATCCACTGACGTCGAGTTGTCCACTTCTTGTATTGCCTTCCTCCTTCTGAAGACGGGTCAGGGTAGGTAAGGGGGGAAGTGGGTGTTGAGTACTGAGGGAAACCGGATCGGCAAAAGACTCACACTGGATAATAATGAGCAGTTCTATATCCGGCGGGACACAGGAAGAAGATTTTTCGAGAGGAGCAGGACCCCCTTCATGACGCCAGCGCAGGAAGTAAAAGAAAAGTGTCGCGATCAGGCCGTAATTTCTGACATCAGAAAAAAGATCTGGATGAGTCATTAATGTTTCTGACCAATTTTTTTTCCATAAAAAAGCCAATACTGAACCAGATAGAGTTATTATGACCATCCCGACCCAGTGAGAATAAGGCGGTAAATCAGCCTTGATCACAAAATACACAATCACTGGAACGAAAATGAATGCAGATATTATAATTATTCTAAGAAACTTAGGGATGGCGTCCATGTAAAACCGTGGATAACGCAGAAAGGACGCTGCAACAGCGAGATCGCTGAAAATCAAGGGTTCTCCCAGAACCCGGTATTTTAAAATGGATGCCATGGTTAAAAGGGACGTAAGTAACGTCGTGAGCGCGAACGCGAGCCAAGGGCTTCCCATGAGGAAAAGAAAAAATCCGAATTCCATTAATATAATAATATTTCTTGGGATTGATTGCTGTAAATTCAAATATTTTTTTGAATTTATACCATCAATAAAAGAGTTAAATAAAAACAATATTAATATTATGGTTAAATATTCTAGCACGTATTTTTTTTCATTTGGTGATGATGGAGTTATCGTGCGACTATCTTATTGATAGCGGACATTATTCCACAAGGTGCGTTAAGGGATTTTTCTTTTTCATAAGATATATTATTGAGTGGTTTTCATATCATTCATCCTCCTGATCTTTAGAATTCGGCCGCTTTTTAATGACCTTTCTGAAAATCCCACCGCCATTGACGTTGTATGTTCCGGTTCTTGGGCGTCCGGTCCGGGATTGGCGTTCGTTTTCTGGAAAAATAACGACTGAAGCCGCCCTTCTCCAGATGTTGCGGACAGAAAGGCTCGGTGGCGCTTTCTGGTTGCCGGTCTATTCTGGAAAAGGACAATTCGATCACCTTGTTTCTGGCAGTGGTGACTGGGGACATACTCGGAAAATTGTTCAGGCCATTCTGAGGCAACATTCGGGACAGACCATCTGTGTCACTATACCGGCGGGTGAAGAACGGCCAGCATTCTCGCATGAAAATGTGGTTTTTTCCCAGTCTTCTGAACCGCATGATCTTCTGGAACGCTGTGCAACAGTCTGGGGAAGTGAACCAGACGATCTGACGCTGCTGGGGGCCGTATATGCTCGCTCCGTAAAGCTCCTGAACAGGCACGATGAGTTTGAAACCTTCTCTACAGGTCAGGCGATGGGCTGGCTGGCAGAAGGGGTCGAATGGACCAGTCCGTTTACGGGGAGGCAGGTTGATTTTGCGACGATGGTGGACATCGTTTCTGATGCTAAAAGAGCGTGGCTGCAAAAGCGCACACTGGGCGTCTGTGTGGGAATGGCCTGGTGGAAGCGCCGCCGGATCAGGCAGTTTTTCGAGGGGTCTGGTCTCGGGGTTGTTTTCCGTTCCCGGAGTTTTGCAGCGCGGCAATCCGCAGAAAAGCGGGGTACGGGCATCGCTGTCTGGGTGAGTCGCGCGCCTCGGGGGCTGTTCAGGCTTGCGGCTGGAGCAAATATTCCTGTCGCCAAGGTGGAAGATGGTTTTCTCCGGTCGATTGGCCTGGGAAGTGATCTGCTGCCGCCGTTTTCCATTGTTCTGGATCAGCGGGGGATCTACTTTGATCCTTCATGTTGTAGCGATCTCGAGTGCCTTTTGAGCGGCGCAGAGTTCACGGAGGCTCTGCGTGTCCGCGCGGCAGCGCTGATAAAGGTGCTGGTTGAGCGGAATATCTCGAAATATGGTGCATCGCCTCCCACCGGGTCTTATCAGGATATCCCGGCAGGAAAGAGAATCATTCTTGTTCCCGGGCAGGTAGGGGATGACCTTTCGATTCGGCTGGGATGTTCGGAAATTGCGGACAATCTTTCCCTTCTGAAAGCCGTGCGGCAGCGTAATTCCGAAGCGTATATTATTTTTCGCCCTCATCCGGACGTGGACGCAGGTCACCGGAATGGCCATGTGCCTGATGAGGTTGTGCTTCTTTATGCGGACGAAATACAGCGCGGTGGTTCCATGACGGCTCTGATTGCCGGCGTGGACGAGGTGCACACCATGACGTCGCTTGCAGGTTTTGAGGCCCTGTTGAGGAAGCGGTCCGTTGTGGTTTACGGGCAGCCTTTCTATGCGGGGTGGGGCCTGACGGAGGATATGGCCCCCCCGCTTGCCAGGCGTGGTCGCCAGCTTTCTCTCGAAGATCTCGTGGCAGCCACATTGATATTATATCCGTGCTACCTCGATCCGGTCACTCTTTTGCCATGTGGACCTGAAATTCTGATTGAGCGTCTTTTACAGCCGGAGTTATGGAAACCCAGTCTTGTAACTCGACTTAGAAGAGTGCAGGGAAGACTGCATAAGCATGTGGCCCATCTGATGGCATCGTCTGCAAGAAAGAGTAAATGACTTTAGATTCAAACATTTCGATGGGTACCACTCCTGAGCCAAAGCTGGAAACGCGACGTTTTCTATTGCTTCAGGGTTTGATGGGCCCTTTCTTTGAAAGGGTGGGTAGGGGACTTCTGAAGGAAGGGTACGGTGTTCACAAAATCCACTTCAACGGTGGAGATCGGCTGTTCTGGCGATTGCCGAATGCTACGGATTACTGTCGCTCCCTGGAAGAATGGCCGACCTATCTGCGGGACTTCATTGCCCGCAACGGGATTACGGATGTCCTGCTCTTTGGTGACTGCCGCCCCCATCATGCTGCGGCGCTTGAGTTGTGCCGTGAGATGCATATGCCCGTTCATGTATTTGAAGAAGGCTATCTGCGGCCGGACTGGGTAACGCTGGAACTGGGTGGCGTTAATGGTCATTCCAAACTGCCACAGGATCCGGAATATTATCTGAAGGAAGCTGCGCATCTTCCAGAGGCGGAGCCCCACCATCCGGTGCCATCTTCGTTCCGCCGGCGGGCCATGGAAGGCATTGCATATAATACTGCGGATATTCTGTCCCGATGGCATTATCCTCACTGGACTAATCATCGTCCCTGGCACCCACTGACCGAAGGCATGGGCTGGCTCAGAAGACTTTCGGACCGCAAGGCTGCAATCCAGCGCAGTGAAGAGGTGCTTCGCCGACTGTCGGCAAGCAAGGCGCCTTATATGCTTTTTCCACTTCAGTTAAATGCGGATGCGCAGGTGCGTCTGCATTCAGGCTTTAGTGGCATTGAGGATGCGATCGAACAGGTTATCGCTTCTTTTGCAGCATCTGCACCCTTGGATATGTGCCTGATCATCAAAGAGCATCCGTTGGATAACGGCATTTATGACTGGCGCCGTATCGTCGGTCGGATCGCCAGGAAATATGGTGTCATCCGGCGGGTGGGTTATGTCGAGCGTGGTGATATTGCGGTGATGGTAAGAGGCGCCAAGGGGGTGGTGACCATCAACAGCACGACTGGAACACTGGCGGTTGCCGAAAATATTCCAGTGATTACGCTTGGGCAGGCCGTTTATAATATCCCAGGAATTACTCATCAGGATGGTCTGGAGAAGTTCTGGACATCTCCCCAAGGTCCTGATCCTGTGATTTTCACGGCTTTCAGGCATGTATTAATAGAATACTGTCTGGTTCCGGGAGGCTTTTTCTCTGAAGAAGGACTGGAGACGCTCGTTAACGGAGTAGTCAGCCGTCTTCAACGACATTGTCCCATCAAATTTCGTGAAGCCTGTAGGACCAATGGACCAGACGTAGCCGCATGGGACAGCATGAGGCGTCCTATCCTGTCGCTGTCAGCCAAGTTGGCGGATATTGTAGAAGGCTTTTGAACTGACGTGACCCCGGTTTCATATCTTCTGGATATTTCCCGCCTGCTGGCGCGTGCGGATTATGCTGTTCCTACGGGGATAGATCGGGTCGAACTGTCCTATGCCCAGTATCTTCTGACACACAAACGGGAACAGAGTTATTTCTGTGCCATGCATCCCGTAGGAATTGCGGGCGGTATTCCAACACCGTTGGCTGAGAAGATGATCGAAGCACTTGCTGCAAAATGGGGGTCGTCTACTGTTTCCACATCGGCATCACGTCTGAAGAGAAAGATCAGGAGAAAAATCCTTTATTCTCCACTCCCGAAAAGCCCTCGGATGGTCCATATCTTGGTGTCCCATCATCATTTGACGCGCCCCAGGGTGATCAGGAATATTCTCAAGCGGACAGGCGCAAAATTTGTGCCTATCCTGCATGACCTTATTCCTTTGGAATATCCCGAATATGCGCGTCCTGGTGAGCCGGAACGACACGCCGTGCGGGTGCAAACAATTCTTGATTACGCATCTGGTATCATTTTTCCATCGCATGCTGTGCGCGATGCCTTCATGCCTTATATGGAAAAACATTCTCGGCAGCTTCCTATTGGCCTGGTTCCTCTGGGTGTTAATGTAAAGAACGAAGAAGACCTGCTGCCTCCGACGTTGGCATGTCCTTCACGGCCTTATTTTGTCTGTCTGAGCACGATTGAGCCCCGGAAAAATCACCTGCTGTTGTTGCAGGTCTGGCGTCGTCTGGTGGAACAGTTAGGCGACAGGACGCCCGTTCTAGTTATCATTGGCAAACGAGGCTGGGAAAACGAAAATATTGTTGATCTTTTGGACCGATGTCCTGCCTTGAAAGGGCATGTTCTGGAGTATAATGAACTCCCGGACCAGAATGTTATCCATCTTCTGAAAAATTGTCGGGCTCTCCTATTCCCGACTTTTTCTGAAGGTTTCGGATTGCCGCTCGCTGAAGCTTTTTCTTTTAATGTGCCGGTATTGTGTTCTGATATTCCCGTGTTGAGGGAAGTTGGAGCAGGCATCGCAGATTATCTGGATCCTTTGGATGGTCCTGCCTGGATAGAAGCTATTATGGATTACACGGCTGATAGCAAGCGTAGGAATGATCAAATCGGCCGCATTCAGTCGTGGAAACCATTTGGGTGGGAAGAGAGTATATATCATACCATTGAAAGTATTGACGGGAAGTTGAAAATTTTTATTTGATATGTTATTTCTATAATTTATAGATAATGTTCTAATAATCTGCTCGAGAGATTGAAAGGTACGCATTTTTAGGTGGGTGTTTTTGATCTCCTTATTGTTTATATTTGGCAGTAAATACGTGGAGGGTTCGAAGAACCGTTGATTGAAGACCTTTCTGCCTGATTTTGGGCTCGCAGGCTGGTATTGATGGCTCTGGATGGTGATTTTCGTTGTGCGTTTTGAGCAGATTGGGGGCTGT